>DATJGL010000034.1:0-13169 GCA_035495075.1 Gemmatimonadales bacterium | reverse complement strand
TCGTAGGTCCGGCCGCCGAGCTCGGCCACCATGCGGAGCCAGTAGTCGTTCTCCAATTCTGCGGTGGCCACTCCTTTGACGACGTCGAGCAACGTCTGGGTGACCAGACGTTCGAGCTCGCCGAAGGGGTGCTGCTCGAAGATTGCGCGGACGTGGGGTTCTCGCTCGGGCTTGCACTTGCGCAGGACCAACGCGCGGACTTCCTGGAACAAAGGGGCTGGCTGGTCGCCCGATTCGCGCTTCAATTCCACTTTCCGCTGGCAGTCGGCCAACCGCGCCAGCTCCCCGTTCGGCAGCTTCAGGAACTTGTCCATCTTCTCGTAGATGTCGGTGCGGTTGGGGGCGGGGGGCGCCTTCTTGCGGGTCAGCAACTGAGAGATGTAGGACTCGGTCACGTGGGCGGCCAAGGCGAGCTCTCGCTGGTCCAACCCCAGCTGGTCCAGCCGCTGCTTGATCACCAACGACACGTCCACGGGAGCCTCCTCCAACGAGCCGGCCTGATTAACAGAATTAAGTTAAGCAACGCGCGGAAATGGCGCAAGTGGCCGATACACTTGACAAGTATAGTACATCACCATACATTGCAGGTCTCTGCACCATATCAGTGAAGTCTCTCGTAGCTGTAGTACCCCTAAGGAGTTCGCTATGTACGCACGGAAGGTCTCCATCCATCTCAAGCCCAATACCGCATCCGAGTTCACCCGGACGCTCGAGAACGACATTCTGCCCTTGCTCCGCAAGCAGAACGGCTTCAAGGACGAGATCACGTTCATCGCCGAGGACGGCAAGGACGCACTCGCCATCAGCCTGTGGGATCGCAAGGAGAGCGCGGATGCCTATAGCCGCGAGACCTATCCCCAAGTGCTCAAAGGCTTCGCGAAAGTGATTGACGGCACGCCGGAAGTGCAGGTCTACGAGGTCGTCAGCTCGACCTTCCACGAGGCCGCCGTTCGCAGCTAAGCCCGACGGTGGTTCAGACCGCGCTCCATCTCTGAGGAAAGGTTGGGTAAGTGAATGTCGATTCTTGCCTGGATGGTGCTCGGTCTGATCGTCGGCTTCGTGGCGAACAAGATCATGAACAGGGCCGGCGAGGGTGTGGGGATGGACACCGCGCTCGGTGTGGTGGGAGCGGTGCTGGGCGGGGGGTTGTTCAACCAGTTCGGCTCGGGGAGTGTGGCCGGACTGAACCTGTGGACTCTTCTCGTGGCCGCAACCGGCGCGGTGGTCGTCCTGATGGGCTACCACACCATCGTGGTACCAGGGCTGCCACGGACCTGAAGCATCACCCCGTCTGACCTGATCGGGAGGCGTACCAAATGTCCACTGCTATCAAGGCCGAACCCAAGGTCAAGATCCATCCGCTTCGGGACCGCGTGCTGATCCGGCCGACCGAGGAGGCGGAAACCATGCGCGGCCCGCTGTACATCCCGGATACCGCCAAGGAGAAGCCGACGGAGGGTAAAGTCCTGGCCGTCGGGCCCGGCCGGATCTGGAGGGGCGAACGGGTGAAGCTCGATGTCGAGGTGGGCGACACGGTGATTTACGGTCAATACAGCGGGGTACCCTATCGGGTTGGCGATGACGTTCTGATCATCATCAAGGCGTCCGACATTCTGGCCAAGATCGGTTGATATATGGCAGCGAAGGAACTGGTTTTCAGCATCGAGGCCCGCGCGAAGCTCAAGCGGGGCGTGGACCGTCTGGCTGAAGCGGTCAGGGTGACCCTCGGTCCCAAGGGCCGGAACGTTATCATCGACAAGAAGTTTGGGTCGCCCACCATTACTAAGGACGGGGTCACGGTGGCCAAGGAGATCGAGCTGGCCGACCCGATCGAGAACATGGGCGCCCAGATGGTGAAGGAAGTCGCCACCAAGACCAGCGATATCGCCGGCGACGGCACCACCACCGCCACCGTGCTGGCCCAGGCCATCTTCCGCGAAGGCGTCAAGAACGTCACCGCCGGCGCCAATCCGATGGAGCTCAAGCGGGGCATCGAGAAGGCAGTCGAGGTGGTGGTCCAAGAGCTCGAGAAGCTGAGCGTCCCCTCGGCGGGCAAGAAGGAAATCGCCCAGGTGGGCTCTATCTCCGCGAACAACGACAAGGAGATCGGCGACCTCATCGCCGAGGCCATGGAAAAGGTGGGCAAGGACGGCGTCATCACGGTGGAGGAGGCGAAGACCCTCGAGACCACCCTCGAGACGGTAGACGGCACCCAGTTCGACCGGGGCTATGTGTCGCCCTATTTCGTCACCGATCCGGAGAAGATGGAGACGGTGCTGGAGGACGGCTATGTCCTGATCCACGACAAGAAGATCAGCTCCATGAAGGAGCTTCTGCCCATCCTCGAGAAGTCGGCGGAAAGCGGCAAGCCGCTCCTCATCATCGCCGAGGATGTCGAGGGCGAGGCGCTGGCCACGCTGGTGGTGAACAAGCTCCGCGGCACGCTCAAGGTCGTGGCCGTCAAGGCCCCCGGCTTCGGCGATCGCCGCAAGGAGATGCTGCGCGACATCGCCGTGCTCACCGGCGGTGAGGTGATCTCGGAGGAAGTAGGCTTCAAGCTCGAGAACACGACGCTAAGCCAGCTCGGCCGCGCCAAGCGGATCGTGGTCGACAAAGACGACACCACGATCGTGGACGGGAAGGGCAAGCCCGACGCTATCACGGGCCGGATCAACGAGATCAAGGCCCAGATCGAGAAGAGCACCAGCGACTACGACAAAGAGAAGCTCCAGGAGCGGCTGGCCAAGCTCGCCGGCGGGGTAGCGATCATCAACGTGGGTGCCGCGACCGAAACCGAGATGAAGGAGAAGAAGGCTCGGGTGGAGGACGCGCTCCACGCTACGCGCGCGGCAGTGGAAGAAGGCATTGTCCCGGGCGGCGGCGTCGCGTTCCTGCGCGCCCAGCCCGCGCTGGACCGGATCAAGGGCACGGACGACGAGAAGGTCGGTGTCGCCATCGTGCGTCGGGCGCTCGAGGAGCCGATCCGGATGATCGCTCAGAACGCGGGCGCCGAAGGCTCGATCGTCGTGGCGACGGTCAAGGCATCGAAGGACAAGAACTTCGGCTATAACGCCCAGACCGAGGTCTACGAGGACCTGGTGAAGGCGGGCGTGATCGATCCGACCAAGGTGGCTCGCACCGCGCTCCAGAACGCAGCGTCCATAGCGGGGTTGCTGCTCACCACCGAGTGCGTTCTGGCGGAGCGGAGGGAAGAAAAGGCTGCGCCGGCTATGCCGGGCGGCGGCATGGGCGGGATGTACTGATCGGCCGCTCGAGCTCGAAGTGAACCAGCGCCCCGTTAACTATTTTTCGGGGCGTTTGGCTTTTTCGGACCCAGCTCTCTGGCGCAGCGTCTCTCTGAGGCAGCTCTCTCCAAATGAAGGAGTCATGGCCGACCCCCACCTGATAGGCCCGCTCCCGCCCAGCACGCCGCCGGACCTCAGGATCTCGCGCGGCCGGCCGCGTGCCCTTCCCGCCGATCTGCTCCGGGAAGCCTCTCGCCGGCTGGGGATCATGTCGCTCCTGGCGGCCGCGCTCTGGCTGGTCGGCTCGCTGCTAGATCATCTGGCGCTTCGGGCGATGACCCACGGGGACCCGCGCTGGCTCCGCCCGGACGCGGACGACGCCGTCGCGGCGGTGAGCGTGCTCCTGTCCCTCGGCCTGTTCGCCTACACCCGCAAAGCCGAGCGGGACCCCCGGTTCGTTCTGGACCTGGGGCTGGTCTACATGGTGCTCACCGCGGCGGCCATCGGGCTGCTGATCCACTGGCACCCCGTGCCGAAGGACTGGCACGTGTCCCCGATGATCACCTGGATCGGGGCCGTCGTGCTGATGTTTGCGGCGATCGTGCCGAGCACCCCTACCAAGACGCTGGTAGCGGCGCTCATCGCGGTATCCATGAACCCTCTGGGCATGCTGATAGCGAGAGCCCGGGGAACCTGGGAGTTCGGGTCGACGAGCAACGTGCTGCTGATGCACTATCCCGACTACCTGCTCGCCGGCGTCGCGGCGGTGATCTCCTACGTCGTCACCGGGCTGGGTCAGCAGATCGCCAGGGCGCGGGAGATGGGGAGCTACCAGCTGGGCGAGCTGCTTGGGCGCGGCGGCATGGGAGAGGTCTACCAGGCCACCCACCGCCTGTTGGCCCGGCCGGCGGCGATCAAGTTGATCCGGCCCGAGATGCTTGGCGCGGGAGGCGGCGCGGCGGCGCAGCTTGCCGTCAAGCGCTTTCGGCGCGAGGTCGAGGCGGCGGCCAACCTGAGGTCGCCGCATACGGTCGAGCTGTACGACTTCGGCGTGACCGAAGACCAGACCCTCTATTTCGTGATGGAGCTGCTGGAGGGGATGGATCTCGAGTCGCTGGTTCAACGGCACGGCCCGGTCTGCGCGGGGCGCGTGATCCACATCCTGCGGCAGGTGTGCGAATCGCTGGAGGAGGCCCACGTTCGCGGCATGGTGCACCGCGACATCAAGCCCGCGAACATCCATCTCGGGCAGGTCGGACTACGCTACGACTTCGTCAAAGTGTTGGACTTCGGGCTGGTCAAGACCGTAGCGGGCGAGAGCGCAGAGCACTCGCTCGCGACCGCGGCCGGACTTACGCCGGGAACACCGGCCTACATGGCGCCGGAGATGGCGCTGGGCGAGTCGGTCGATGGACGCGCGGACCTCTACGCGCTGGGCTGTGTCGCCTACTACCTGCTCACCGGCCAGGTGGTCTTCGAAGCGGAGACCCCATTCCAGATGGTGGCAAGGCACCTGCGGGCCGAGCCGGTGCCGCCGTCGCGGCGCACGGAGGCCTACGTGCCGCCGGCGCTGGAGCAACTGGTGCTGGCCTGTCTCGCGAAACTGCCGGAGGATCGGCCGCAGAGTGCAGCGGAGTTGGGCCGGTCGCTCGCGGCGATCGAGGTGGAACCGTGGGGCCAGGAAGAGGCAAAGCAGTGGTGGGCGGCTGTGGCAGGGCGGGATCAGGCGGCTAGCGGTCGCGATGTGTAGTCTACGCCCGCCTTCCCGAGCCGTGTCGCCATCCACGAGGCGTGCGCCTCGCAGAGGACATGCTCCTTCCCGGGCGCATCTGCCGCCGCCCGCATCGCGACGGCTGCCGGCTTCCCGCACCCGGGGATTTCACAGACTGGCGTTGTGGACGACCCCATTCCTGAGCCCTGGCCTCCTATTCTAAAGGACGGCGATGCCGCGCCGTCTCATACATCCATAGAGTGCGGGTTCGTTGCATATACCTCGCCACCTCCTCGTCCTCACCGACGGCGGCAATTGCGATCTCGTGGTGACGGATGATTCCTGTGCGGCGAGCCGCAAGCTCTCCCGTTTCGGTTCGTGCGAACGGCGGCCAAGCGAGCCGGTGGGATTGTGACGCCCCAGCGCAAGAGGAGGCGTCACCCGCCTTTCTCCAGCAGTGCGATTCTTGCTTTCACCCGTTTCACCGTCGCTCGAAGCTCGGGGTCCGCGTCCCTCCAAAGCTCGATGACTCGTTTGTACTCCTGAAGCGCCCGATCCCGGTCTCCTCGGCGGTCGTAAATCTCCGCCTCCCCCAGGCGAGCAGGCCCGACGTATACCAGGTCGAACGCATTTGCCATCCAGAGTGAGCCGTACCAACGGAGGGCTTCGTCCTCCCGTCCAACATTGGCCAGCAAGCGCGCCCGAAGCATCCTCCCAAGCGACTGAGAAAAGAACGGCGAGCTGTAGGCCCGCTCCCAGGTTCTGGTATGGGCGTCGCCGAGGCTGGTCTGCTCGAGTTCTCGCAGAGCCTCCGACGGCTTGCCCGACGCGACCGCCAGCTGCGCGAGAATCTCATGCCCCAGCGCCGGGCCAATCACTCTCATGTTGCGGCTCGAATCGACTCGCATCAACTCCGTCGCATAGCGCCGCGCCCCTGCGTTGTCACCCATACGCGCACTGAGCGCCCCGAGTAGATAGAGCCGGAGTTGTGGATGGAGGCCCGCATGGGGGGCCAGCCACAGGTTGGCAGGGGCGCCCGAATTGGGGCCCGCAGCATTCCAGCGCTGGACTCGATCGCGAATATCCCGCAGCTCGGCGCCCGGTGTTTCGCGGAACGGCAGCAGCGCGAGCAGCGCCCGGTGCTCCAGCGCGCTCGCTGGCTCGAGCGTGTCGGCCGCCGCGAGGTCAGCCGCCACCGATTGATGTCGCCCCTGGGCGTGCTCGAGAAAGGCATCGAGTAGGTGGCCGAACGCCTGCACCTCGGGCAACCGAGTGGGTTCGATGAACAGCCGACCCGCGAGCTGTTGCGTCCGCACGGGATCGCCCAGCGCAGCCGTCATATTGACTGCCAGCAACCTCTGCAAGTCGTCCATCCCGTTCCGCTTGGCCAATGCGGCTGCTTCCGCAGCTGAGTCGCCGAGGGCAAACGCGCGGAGCGTTCGGAAGACCGGGGCGTAATAGCCGGCCGAGTCGCTGGCGAGATAACGGCTGACCGCGCTGTCCAGGAGGGTCAGCCGACCGTCCAATCCGGCCGCCCAGGGCAAATGAGCCCGCGCTTCCCCGTGGCTCGGATCCAGAAGAAGGACCCGCTCGAACGTCTGACTGAGCGAATCCATGGAGAGCCCGTACTGCGGGCCAAAATGCAGCACCACGTCGCCCCGGCCGAACCAAGCTTCGACGTCGTCGGGGTAGTCGTAAACCAGGGCTCGGTAGAGACGGTCGGCCACCGCCGGCTGGACTTCGAGTATGGCGGCCAGTGCCTCAGCCAGACGCCGATCGCGTTCGGAAAGCCGGCTCTTGAGCGCGAGCGCCTGCTGCACTGCGGGCTCCGCTTTCTCTGGGGTTTCGGTAAACGTCAGCGCGTAGGACTCCCGAAACCAAGCCAGCGCGAACAGGCTGTCCGCCGCCACCGCACGACCGAACGCCTCCGCTGCCTGGCCATAGCTCCCTTTCCGAAGAGCACTCTCTCCCTTCAGGTACTCGTTCAATGCCACGATCGAGCCGGTGCTGATCGACTCGAGCCGGGGTGCAGACTGGCGAATCTCGAGCGCCCCCAGGAGCTGAACCGCGAGGTCGTTCACCAGGCGGAACATCTGGGTGAGCCCGCTCCCTTCGACCGTCGCCCGCTGACCGTCCGCCATACCCGACGGTACTTCATATGCCGCCGCGCTCATCGTGAACTGTCCGGCGGCCCCCTCGACGACGTTCCCGGTGATGTACCGGCCGGCTCCCAGACGATTGGCGATTTCCAGTGCCCGTTCCTGCTTCAACCCGCCGGGCGCCTCATCTCCAGCGAGTGCCAGCACTGCGCTGGGATCTACCGTGCGCAGGTCGCCCACCCCGTCGAGCACCGAGCTCAGCAGAGTGACCATCGCGTGACTCAGGTATTTCGATTGTGGGCTACCATAATAGCCGAACGGCAACACGACGATCCGCGAATTGACCGTAGGCGTCGGCTGGGAGGTGGACGAGCGCCGGACTGCCAGGCCGACAACAATGGCGAGCAACGCAGCCAAGGCGATTGCCAAGCTGATTCGCAGCCGGGATCTCTTGCTGCTCCCGTGCGAGGGACTTGTCACGGCGGTGGACTCCAACCGTCTCGGCATGCCGGAGCCGAGCGCGGCAGCCATCTGCCCGGCGGTAGAGAAGCGGTCCTCGGCCCTCGGGGCCAGGGCTCTCATGACGACCTGCTCGAGCCGGTGCGGCATCTCGGGGCGGACGGTGCGAAGCGAAGTGATCGGCGCGGATAGCCGCTTTGCGATGATCGCCTGCGCGCTGGAACCGGTGTAAGGGGGCCGTCCCGCCAGCATCTCGTACAGCACGCAGCCGAGGCTGTAGATGTCCCCCCGCCCGTCCTCTCCATGGCTCCCCGTCGACTGTTCCGGACTCATGTAGGCAGGCGTGCCGATCACGATGCCGGTCGCCGTGAGCGATTCCTCGGCGGACGAATGGATGGCTCGGGCGATTCCGAAATCGGCCACGATGGCGTGACCTTCGGATAGCAGAATGTTCTCCGGCTTGATGTCGCGATGCACCACGTCCTGTCGATGGGCGTAGTCGAGCGCGTCGGCCACTTCCTGGGCAATGGTCACCGCGTCTTCGAACGGGAGCTGCATCTCGCGGCGCAGCCGAGCCCGAAGAGACTCGCCCTGGACGTAGGGCATCACGTAATAGAGAAACGGCGCATCGTATCCGGGGACGAGAGCCTCACCAGAATCGTGAACCGGCAGGATGTGCGGATGCTGGAGGGTTGCCGCGACCTCGATTTCGCGCAGGAAGCGCTCGGCACCGAGAATCGGCGAGATTTCAGGGCGGAGGACTTTGACCGCGACCGGCCGTCCGTGCTTCAGGTCCCGGGCGAGATAAACCGTGGCCATGCCGCCCTGGCCCAACAGCCGTTCGATGGGGTACCGGACTGCGAGGGCAGCTTTGAGCAGCTCGAAGGCGGTAGACTGGCGGCCAGCCCTGCCGAGCAGCGCACCGCAGGCGGAGCACCGCACGGCGTCCGCCGATACGGGATGCCCGCAGGACGAGCAGCGGATGGTAGGAACGGTCGTCATTTGACGGCCAACCTGAGCCCCTCTCCACGAACGAGGGAACCGCTAGCCAAGCCAGGCACCGAGGCATAACTTGGCGAGCCACACCATCGACGCCAGCCCCAATCTACGGGGACAGCCCCGAACTCGACACCCTAGCAAACGGCCCGGCGGGGGCGCGTTGGTCCATGCTTCTCAAGCCGAGGTTGAAGCAGGAATACTCGGTCTTCCTCGTGGATGCCGGAGGTGTGCTGCTTTTGTCCGAGCGGGACAACCAGGCACTGCGGGGCCGGACCTACCGGCAGCTCGTGCCTCTGATCGATGGCCGGAGAACCAGCCGGGAGCTGGTGGAGCAGCTCCAGGACGGGCGGGATCCCAACGAGATCTGGTACGCTCTCTGGCAGCTGGAAAAGAGGGGCTGCGTGGTGGACGCAGCGTCCCCGCCGGCACCATCCAATGAGCCCAGTGGAGAACGGTGGCTGACCAGCGATTCGCCGACCGCTGATGGTAGCGAACCGTACCCAATCGCCCTATCCACCGTCGGCGAGATCTCATGCATTCCCGATGCGGTCCGGTTTCAGAGCCTCGGATTCACTGCGCACGTCGCCGGACTGTCAGTCGTTCTTACCGATAGCTATCTGCGCCCGGAGCTCGATCAGCTCAACACCCAGGCGCTGCGCAGCGGAAGGCCATGGCTGCTGCTCAAGCCGGCGGGCACAATGATCTGGGTCGGTCCTCTGTTTCGCCCCGGTCACGGCTGTTGCTGGCGTTGCCTGTCGGATCGGCTTCGCCGGAACCGCCCCTTCGAATACCAGCTACTCAAGTCTGCTGGCGCGGGTCGGCCGTTCGGCGCGCCCGAGACATATCCTGACGCAATTGATGCGGCGCTGAGGGTGCTGAGGCGTGAGTTACAGAAGTCGGCCGAGCAACCCGACATCTGCGACCTGGTGGACGGCCTGATCACGCTCGACACCGGCACTGGTTGCCGGGAGCGGCACCAGATCGCTCGCCGGCCTCGATGTCGAGCATGCGCGGATCCCGGGCTGGATTCAGTGCAATACCTGGAGTCGTCTGCTACACGGAACAGGTCGCAAGGGGGCACGGAGCGGATCCTGGCCGACTGGGAACGGCTGGAAGACAGGCTGGTCGGGGTGGTCCACGATCTCGAACCGATTGTCGCGGCCGATCCGGCCGCGGTGCGGGTGTATGCTGCCCGATATGGGTCCGATCCCGCCGTGGGCGAACCTGCCTTGCTGGCCTGCGGCCTCGAACGCGCCATCGGCAAAGGGGTGACGGACTGCGAGGCCAGAGTGGGCGCTCTGGGAGAGGCAATCGAGCGCTACTGTGCCGTCTTTCAGGGTGACGAGCCGCGGCTCCTGGCCTCATTGGAGGAACTCGAACACTCGGCCATTCACCCGGACCGGTGCACCCAGTTCAGCCAGGCACAGTACGATCGGCGTGAAGAGTTGAACCGGCATGACGGAGAGTCTTGCCCGGTGCCTCCCCCGTTCGACCCTGCCGCCCGGATCGAATGGACCCCCGTCTGGTCGCCTTCGCATGATGAGCGCCGCTACCTCCCGACCGGGCTGCTCTATAGTGGCTATCCGGTCGCGGCGGAGCGCGCCTTCTGCCCATTCGATCCAAGTGGAGGCGCTGCCGGCAGCTCGTTGGAAGACGCTCTCCTCCGGGGAGTACTCGAGCTAATCGAGCGCGACAGCCTGGCATTGTGGTGGTACAACCGGGTGCCTCGGCCGGCGATCGACCTCAGCACGGTCGGTGACCCGTTGCCCGCACTGCTGGCCGAGGTCTACCGAGCGAAAGGGCGTGAACTTTGGGTGTTGGACCTTACGAGCGACCTGGGCGTCCCAGCTTTCGCGGCCGTGTCACGACGAACCGGCCGGAAGCGGGAGGCGATCGTCATGGGTTTCGGCGCGCATCTAGATCCCGAGACTGCGGTGAGTCGAGCACTCCTCGAGTTGGACCAGGTTCTAACCTGCGTCACCGCAGCCGAGCGAACCGGTTCGCTGGGTCGAACGCTGTATTCCTGGTTGGCCGAGGCGACGCTGGCAACTCATCCGTACCTGGCTCCGGCGCCGCTGCTTTTGACCAGGCTGGATCGGTTTTCGAACCTGGCCACCGACGACGCGGCGGAGAACATCCGGACCTGTGAGCGGCTGCTTGCGCGCCAAGGGCTGACACTATGGGCGCTCGATCAGACCCGGCCCGATATCGGCGTGCCGGTGATGAAGGCGATCGTCCCCGAGCTGCGTCACTTCAGGGCGCGATTTGCGCCCGGACGGCTCTACACGGCTCCGGTAAGAGCCGACTGGCTGGCGGAGCCGCGCCAGGAACATGAGTTGAATCCAATTCCGTTCTTTCTCTGATCTACCTCAACCTGAGGCGCTCGCTCAACCCGATCCACGATTGTTCAAGGAGGCAGTATGGCGATACCACCGGAAGATCGATGGGTCTTTTACCGGCAGCTGGTGGAACGCTCGTGGGAGGACCAGGATTTCTACGAAGGCATGGTGACCAACCCCCACGAGACGATGGAGAACGAAGACATCGAGCTTCTACCTGGCGAGGACATCTCGATCGTCGAGGATGCGGACGGGCGGAAATACTTCCTGCTGGTGAACGCGGCCGGGAGGCTTATCTGCTGACCCGCAGCACTGCCTCAAGCGTGCTCACCAGATTAGCGTTGCTCAGCCCGAACCCGGCGCCTCCAAGTTGATGGGAGGCGCCGTTTGCTATCGAGCTGCCCGGCCCGGGCTCAACCAGGTACATCCCGTAGCCGCGCAGCAGCTCGACGTTGCGCTGGGTTGCGGGATGGTGCCACATCGTCTCGTTCATACTGGGCACGATGACAGTGGGCGCACGAGTCGCGGCTACGACGAGAGAGAGCAGATCCGAGCAGGTCCCGTGGGCCAGCCGGAAGATGGCGTTCGCGGTGGCGGGCATGACCAATACCAGGTCCGCGGCTGCTGCCAGATGGATGTGGGGCACGGGCACCCTGGCGTCGAACGGATCGCCCCACACCTCGAGGCCCAGAGCCGAGAGCGCGCGCGGCCGCACGAAGCGCCGGGCCGCACGGGTGAGCACGACGTCGACCCGCTCGGCGAACTCGAGCAGCCGGCCGGTGTCCTGCGGAAGCAACGCCGCCTGCACCGCGCCGGTCACGCCGAGCACCAGGCGGCGGCAGGTGTTGCTGCGGCCACGCTGCGCGGGTTCTGGGGTGGCGAACGGGATCCGATCGGACGTTCCGGAGATGACGAATGGGCTGTCGAGGAGATTGCCAAACAGCTTCTCCAGAGCCGGCGGGCAGCCGTCCATTCGGGCGCGCAGGTCAGCTTCCGAAATCGGGATCGCCAGTGCAGCCCACAGCTCCGACACGGACGCGGAATCGACGTCAGTGCAGGGTCTGGATTTCTCGCCGGGCAGGATGAAGAGAACTTGCGCACGGCCGGTCACGGCAGTGGCCAACGGATGACGGCAGTAGTACCGGTCGACCTGCGGCGTCATAGGATCTGGTGAGGGTTTCCTATCCTATCGGTGCATCGGAGGCGGTCAAGGTGAGGGTCTGAGGAATAGCTCGGACACTATGCGGCGGGCCAGTCGCGGACGAAAGCGCGTTGGGTTTCGGTCGTTGCCGTCCAGGCCGCCGCGCTACGCGAGCGCGCGCAGTATGAACTGAGCGACGTCGGCGCGCGAGATGAAGACGCTTCGCGCCCACCCCATTGCTGAGCCCTAGCCCCCCGGCGATCGCATGCCTATTCTAAAGGACGGCGTTGCCGCGCCGTCCCCTACGTAATAGGTGTCTCTCTTGGCCGACTTGCGGGCGCAACTCAAGGACGGGTTAGCCGGCCGCTACACGCTTGAGCGCGAGCTCGGGCGGGGCGGTATGGCCACGGTATTCCTCGCGCACGACCTCAAGCACGACCGCCCGGTCGCCCTGAAGGTCCTTCTGCCCGAGCTCGCCGCTTCGCTGGGCCACGACCGCTTCCAGCGCGAGATCCGCTTTGCCGCCCGGCTGCAACATCCCCACATCCTTACCATGCTGGACTCGGGTGAGACCGCCGGGCAGCTCTGGTTCACGATGCCCTACGTGGAGGGCGAGTCGCTGCGGGCCCGCCTCAATAGAGATGGGCAGCTCGCGCTGAAGGACGCGCTCCGCATTGCGCGGGAGGCGGCGCAGGCCCTCAACTACGCCCACCAGCATCAGATCATCCACCGCGACATCAAGCCCGAGAACATCCTGCTCACCACCGACGGCAGCACCCTGGTGGCGGACTTCGGGATCGCGCGCGCGATCGGGGGTGACACAGCCGAGGCGTTGACCCAGACCGGGCTGAGCGTCGGCACGCCGGCCTACATGAGTCCCGAGCAGGCAAACGGCACCCGCTCGGTCGACGGACGTTCCGACGTCTACAGCCTGGCGTGCGTGCTTTACGAGATGCTGGCGGGCGAGCCGCCGTTCACCGGTCCGTCGGCAGCGGCGATCCTGATGCGGCGGTTCGCCGAGCCGGCGCCAAGTGTGCGGAAGCTCCGCGGCAACGTGCCCGAGGCGGTGGACCAGGCGCTCCAGCAGGCGCTCGCCCAGGTGCCGGGGGATCGGTTTCCGACCGCCGGGGCTTTCGCCGAGGCGCTCGAGGCGGTGGTGGTGACCCCGACCGCGAC
>DATJGL010000033.1:0-13195 GCA_035495075.1 Gemmatimonadales bacterium | reverse complement strand
TAACCCTGGGAGCCGGGAGCGGGTGCCCAAAATGGGCAAGCTGGTGCCAGAGCTTACGCCCGAGCAGGTGGCCTCGGCCATCATTGGTGGCATCGAGCACAATCGTCACTACGTGGTGACGCCGTTGATGATGAAGATGACCATCCTGCAACACGCCGTCGCCCCGGCCGTGGTGCAGTGGCTCATGACTGCTACGGGATACAAGCGGCCTCGCTAGACGCGAGGCACCGCGACTACGTATCTATTTGACGACGTCAGTCCCGGTATTAAGGCCGGGGATGTGACCCTGCGTTAGAAAGTCTTCACCGAGGAGCTTGGTCCGGCCGTCGAGATCCAAGAGTCCGTAGCAATCCCGGACGGGCCACCTCTCACTCGCGTCCTGGAACACATCTTTGAACGGGGAGGCCCTTTCACCCGGGTCTCGTCGTCCTCCGCCCCCGAATACACAAAACGCTCCTCTCTTGTATTCGGGGGTGCGCTCGCCGGCCTCCGCTTTCCCAACCGGCGGCGAGCAAGGATTCCGTGGGTACGGCTTAATCAGCTTAGAACGGGGCGAGAACGTGTCGGGGACTGAAGGAGGGAAGAGAGGGGCGATCGCCGGCGTGCGCCCCCTGGTGGGGATCTAAGGCCAGGGCTTTCGCAACCCGGTATCTAGCCGCAATTTATCAACCCTTCCCGATCGAGTCCCTGGCCGATGTTTTATTGCCGAAGGAGGGCTCTATGGCTACTCACACGAAGGCTCCCCGCCAAAAGCACGTTGACCCAGTCGCAGTTGACCCCAAGCACTACAAGATCGAGCTAGAAAACGATCAGGTCCGTGTACTACGGATCAGTTACGGATCGCGCGAGAAGTCGGTGATGCACGGGCACCCAGACTCCGTGGCGATTTTCCTGACTGATCTCCATGTCAGATTCACTTCTCCGGATGGGAAAACCGAGGAACAACGCGGCAAGGCTGGGCAGGTGCTCATGACTCCCGCTGGTGAGCATCTCCCGGAGAACCTTGAGGCGAATCGCTTCGAGCTGATCTTGGTAGAGCTCAAGAAGTAGCTCCGAATCGGCGTGCGGCGCCTGCTCAATCAGCCTGTGGGGTTGAGCACGACGCCGATGACGTCAGTTATCTGCGCCCGATGGGACTCGGCTATTCGGGTGCGTCGGGGAGTTCTGCGAACAATGCGGGTTCATAGCATCTGGCGCGGGAAGGATTCCAGCGGGCGATCTCAAGGGTAATGGCGGTCAGAAGCTGAGGCTCAACACCAACACTAGCGCCGACCCGGACTTTGACAACTTTATTGGTCCAGGCGGCCTGATCAGCGTGGAATGGGACAAATTGCACCCCGTGTTTGAGACCCGAGTCAGCGGCACCACCGACATCAAGGCGGGGGGGCTTTTCAGCCAACATTTTAAGGGTTCGAGCACCCAGTCACTGGCCACGGCAACGGGCACCGTGGTCGGATTTCCGATACTCCATCAGGATGTTAATGGTACAGTAGTAGGAACGAACCATAGTGTGTCGATACAACACATAGTCAATCGATAAGACCCGGTGCGGCCAGTCAGAGGCTGGTGTAATCGTCCGGGTCAGATGGCACGATCAACCAGGGACGACGCTGGCCGGCGTTCTTGTCCCCTTCGCGCTGCGTCAGGCGATCGGCGAGGGCCAGCACCCGCTTGGCTTCCGCCGGGCCGCGGCGAATTAGCGCGATGAAGTCGTCGCCGAGGAGCCTACACCACTGGTTCAGTGTGACGAGCCCATACCGGTCCCGGACCGGCCAGGTCAGAGCGCCCTCCTTGGCGTCATGGAACACCTCGTCGAACGGTCCCAGGGTCGGTGGACGATAGCCGAAGCCCACCAGCAGACACCAACGCGATCCCTGGTTAAGCGGCCACCATCTCCAGGATCGAATACGGGCTCTTGGTTCCCACGACCTGTTGCAACCGAAGGTCGCATCTTGCGGCCAGGTCCGCATACTCCTCCTCGGTGCGTTCCTTGCCGCCGGGGAGCGCCATCATGGCGATGTCGAGTTCCTTGGAGAGGTGCGGCCCTGGCGTGGGCGGGACGACGGTCTCGATAACCAACACCCGCGCCTGCCGCGGCATGTCACGACGGATGGCGGACATGATCTGGATGGATTCCGCATCGGCCCAGTCGTGGATGATATTCATCAGCAGGTACCCATCCGCCTTGGGCATGCGATCGGTGAAGAAGTTGCCTCCGACCACTAAGAGCTTCTCGCCTTGATCGGGTGAGATCTCAGCTACCACGTGCGGCTGATCGAACAGGATCCCCTGCGCCTTCGGAGAGGCCTTGAGAATGGCGCGCAGCAAGTGTCCGCGTCCCCCAGCTATGTCCGCGATGGTCGCGAATCGCGAGAAGTCGTACGCCGGTAGAATGGCGGCGATATCGCGGTGCGCCTTCGATGTCATCGCCGCGTCAAAGATGCGGCTCTCTTCCGGGTGCTTGGCCAGATAAGCGAAGACTCCGCCTGCGTGCCGCTTCGCAAACGCAGATTCGCCCGTGCGCAGCGAGTGGTCCAGGTCTTCGAAGGCTCTCCAGAACACCGGCAAACCGATCATGCGGACGTAATCCCGCAGTGAACCGGGATCGTCGGAGCGAAGGAAGCGTGATGCCTCGGTATGATGCCATGCTCCCTCCTTCCATTCGAAGACTCCCACTGAGGCCAGCAGCCGCAGCACGCGGTAGAGGGGACCCGCGCTGACTCCAGTAGCTTTTGCCAGAAATTCGGTGGATTGCGGCTCATCGCCGAGATGATCGGCCACTCCCAATTCCGCCACGGCGTGGAGGCAGCGCGACGTCCAGAATGCGTTGGTGAGCTGCATGAGTTGAATGTTGGCGGGGCTCGGCGGCGTGGCAGCTTTGGGCGGTGCGGAGCTGGAACTCATGGGAGTTCACCGGGAGAATGAATGCCAACACTACCCCATGACCGGCGGCGCCGCTACACGCCAGTTAAAGCCTTGGCGAGAAGGGATGCCGGGCTGGGTTGGGAGAGCAGATTTGTGATCGTTCCCCTGTCAACAGTTTGATCTAACTGTCGGTAATCGCGTCGGTAAGTGATTGGTAAATCTAGGCTTGCTGTTCAGGAAACCGCGAAATGAATGTGGGTTATTGCCCAATCGTTGCCCAATGCCGGCTCAAGCTATCAATCTGGTTTCGGCGGATACGCCACTATCCGGCTGGCGCGCGAATAACACCGGGCCCGTCTTCGACCCAAGACCGGGGGCCTGGAGCGCAGCCCCAGAACCACTACCGCGCGTAGAACCCGCGAATCCTCCCTTCCGAATCCGAGCCCGATACAGAAGAAACCCAGTCCTCGGAAGAGACCGGAGCGCTCCCAACGGGCGGCACGGTACCCTCCGGCGCCGATAGGCGTCGCGAAACGACCGGCAGGGTATCGAGAAACCGGTAAATCCGAGCGGCCACCCAAGCATTGCCCCGCTCGGTGTAGTGTCCGCCAGCGTCGTTCTCCCGATTGGGGCGGAAGAACATGGCATCGATCGAGTCGGGTGGGAGCTGCTTGAACTCTGAGATCAGATCAAGATAGAGAAACTGCTTCCCTGCTGCGGCACGCAGCCGGCGCTGCCACGGCTCGGCGGAGGCGCCCAGGTAATCGACGCTGGTCGGCAAGAGAACCCAAACCAGCGCGGCGTCGGTAGACCGAGCCATCGCGCCGAGGCTGTCTGCAATCTTCGCAGCAACCTCCCAAGTCGCGCTATCGAGCACGGCCTGGTCAACCGGAGACCGGTGCACGAACCCTCCGCGCACCCGCCTGATGAACTCGAAGGCGCGCAGATCCGGCGCCGTAGCCAACAGGCCCCGTTGCCACAGCGGTTCTGGTCGCCGCGGCACCGGTACGTTTCGCAAGGCAAGGGCCCCGTTCTGCAGCACGAGAATGGGCTTTCCATAGGGGCCGTCGGCGGTCGACCTCATTCTTTGGAAATCATCGGTAATGATTGCGAAGAGATGGACATCGTGGTGGATGTGGGGAGCGTCTCGCCGGTACCGAAGGTATATCTGGTCAACACCGTATGCTGATTGACCCAGATTTACCGTCTCAAGATGTGGGTTCTTCTGCTCAAGGAGCTGGCACCAGGTGTGGTCGTTGTCCACACCCACGCCGTAGGTGAACGAGTCTCCGGAGCACACGACACGGATTCGATTGGACTGCAGAAAGGGTGCGAAGTCATGGTTGGCCCGTGCGCGCTGTCCATTGGTGCGAACGTAAATGCCATGGCCGTACGCATTCGCATCGTACGCATTCGATTTGTTCACCCATCCCAGCTCGGGGTCGTACTCTCGCGTGGTCGGCCCGCCCGGCGCATGAGCCTCGATGTAGTAGACCACGTCCCGAACGAAGAGGGCCGCGCTCAGAGCCCCTTCAAGCATGACGAAACCCAACAAGATGCCCCCCACAATGGCGAGGGCTCCGAAGAGAATACGCTTGCTCCTCGGGAGTGGACTCGTCGCTATCACAATGGGTGCTGCGGAAAACGCGCTCACGTCGCGCCGAACCCAGCCTCTCATGAACCACAACAGCGTCAGGCCGCGGCCCCGGCTGGCCTCAAAGCAGCCCAACCCCGTTCACTTCAAAACACCGTGGAGCGAGAATCGTGCTAGCGCCGGGAGCTATTTCCTGGCGCTCTCTATCAGTGAGCTTGTCGATGCCTAAGCCTGATTGCGGGGCCTAGGTGAGCGCAGCCGGACGTTCGGCTCGTGGTCCATTGGGTCGCGCCGCCCACCCCGGAGTCGACTACCCGGTTCGCCGTGCTCCGCCGCCACCGGCTGTTCCCACTGACTCTTCTGGCCTTCCTGGAAGGGTCTTACCACGATCGATTCCTTGGTGCCTTGCAGTCTTTCGTCTGTGACCGCATTGGCATGGACAGTGCACCCTCCGACCGATCGAACCCTCACTCTTAGCGTTAAACAAGGAATCCGGCCCCCTCGCTCGCGGGTTCGAGAGGCGGTGCGCTCGGGGGCTGGTCGCTCAGCGGCTAACTAACTGAGCGAGCCATGAGGACTTGGCCGAGGCGTGCCCGCCCCACGCGCCTGTTCATCCCGGCCGCTCTCTTGGGGAGCGTGGTCTGCGATGACTCGGTCGGCCGCTGTGGCGGTCGCCCAGCAACTGCACAAGACCCGAGGGGCGGGGTGTGAAGCTGGTGTTCTAGTGCTCGCCAGCGGTGGATGCCCGACCCCTAATAATGCGCAGGATCGCCGCGTCAGGTCTTCGATAATAGTGGTAGGACGTCCCTGCTTCCCTTGACAAGCGCGAAACCGAACCGTACCTCAACACTCGGCCTCCCAATGGCGGGCCTAGTTGGTGCTGCCTATTTCGCACTGCCCCGGACGCCGATGGCCGTTTCTAAAATCGGCGAGCCGCCGCCGCTCCTGGCGCTAGGTTGGGAAGGCTTTATGGACAGAGTCCTGCACCCCTCGAACGAGGAGCTCCCTCCTCAGGCCAGTCGGCTGCGCGTCCGGATAATCGGTATCGCGCTCATTGTCGCCTGGTGGGCTCTAGTGAGCGAACTCGGCTCCGCGTATGGTCTGTGGGTCCTGCGAAACCGACCCAGCTTCCATCTGGCGTTGGTGGCCATTCTCGAGCGGGGCCGGCATTGGTTGGTGACCCGCAAGGAGCCTGCTGCTCCGTCGTTAGAGGACCGGTGGTCCGAGCCCAGCCCCCTGTTTGTGCCGGATTCCATATTGGGGTTCACGATACGCCCCGGCCGTTATCAGATCTGGGTCCGGGGACCTTCAAACGACACGCTGCAATTCATCGCAACCGTGGAGGGGGACAGCTCTCGAGCCACGTCCTACGATCGCAGGACGAACCGGGGTCCTGAGATTCTCGTTTACGGCGACAGCTATATCTGGGGCTTGGACAATGACGATGTGACCACCTTTCCCTGGATGCTTCAGGAGTTGCTCCCGGCGTTTCACGTCGTCAATCTCGCCCAAAATGGGTATGGCACCGTCCACGCGCTGCTCCAAATGCAGACGCATCGCGAGCGCGTCAAGGATGCGGCACTCGTCGTGCTGGTGTATGGGAGTTATATCGACGAGCGGAATGTGCCCACGCCGTCACGGCTAAGAGCGTATCGAAAGGCCTATCGCCGCACTCATGAGGGTGACTTCCAGGCGTTCACCCATCCCTCGGCGACGGTCACGGATGCGGGTCAGCTGGTCGTCAGTCATGTGCGACTCTGGTGCGATTCGAGCAACGCCGCCTGTCAGGGGCCTAACCCGCCCAAGGCGGAGCAACAGCATGTGACCATCAAGCTTCTTGAGCGCATACGAGCGCTCCGCCCGGGCCCCATCGTCCTCGCGTACATCGAAGGTCCAGATGACTCACCGGTGCTGGCCGCCGCACACGGGCTTGGGTACACCATTGCGGACATTCGTCCTCGTCCGGGCCACTACGAGTGGGACACGTTTGGCAGTCTCGATCCTTATCACCCGGGCCCGGTGGCGGAAAGCAAATTCGCCTACAAACTCGCGGCCGTAGTTGGCCGACTCGTGGCGGTGGACTGCCGCTCGACGCCGTGCATGCCCCAAAAGGGCCAAGTGGCCGAAACGGTCGGCCCCACCTCTCCAATCCCTCGATAGTGAGCATCCATACCAGCCTCGCGGGGTGAACAGGGAAGACGCGGCACCCGTGTTGTGCTTGCAGCCCCTTCTGCACCATACTCGGGTGGTTCCCTGAGGGGTCGGAGGGGTTATGCGTCGCCTGCTTTTCATCGTCATCGGGCTGGTGGTGCTTCTGATTGTCTTGGTGGGCGTCGGCTTCGGACTGATCAACTCCAGTGCGGCGCGCGCCAAGATCGCTCAATCGCTGTCATCCGCCCTGGGACAGCCCGTGACAATCGGCGGATTCAAGGTTGCGCTCCTGCCGGTCCCAGCGCTGCAAGCCAACGACGTTCGCATCGGGGGAGCCGATTCCAATGCGGCGCCAGGGTTGTCACTGACCGAGCTGCGGGTCGTGCCGGAACTCAGCTCGGTCCTGCCGGGTCGCCCCCTGGTGGTCAGCCGGGTGGACCTGAAGGGGCTCGCTATTGCGCTTCGACGGGACAAGTCGGGCAAGTGGCTGCTTCCCGTCGCACCGGCTCCAACCGGTGGTGGCGCCGCCCCCAGCGTCGAGTTGCGGCGTTTGCAGGTCACCGGAGGGAAGATCCGGATCGTGGACGACAGTCTCCGCACCAAGTCGGGCGGCCCGACAATCACCACGATCACCGATGTCGAGGCGGAGCTTCAGGCCGCGGCCGGCGTCATCAAGGCACCCAGCTTTACCGGCAAGCTCGGCACAACCGCCGTTAATGGCTCCGCGGAGGCCGGGCCGAACGGCGCCACGCTACACCTGGCCTCGGAATCGATAGAGAATGCCGATCTACCATCGCTGTTCGCGCTGGCGGGTATGCCGCCGAATCCGGATCTAACCATTTCGGGCAAGGCGCCCTTCGAGCTGAACACGAACATCGCGCCTGACTTCAAGACCTTTGTAGCTACCGGAAAGGCGTCGATCCAGCGCGTGAAATACGGGACGTTCGTTCTCGATCAGATGTCCTCCCCGTTCCGCTTCGAGAACAGCGTTTTCACCCTCGATCCTCTACGGTTCATCTTCTTCGGCGGCAAGCAACAGGGGACGATTTCGGTGGACTTGAAGCCGGCCGCGCCGGTGTACACGATCAAGTCCTCGTTGACCGGCCTCGACGTGAACCAGGCGCTCAGCGCCACCACGAGCAACAAGAATTTCTTGTTTGGGACCGCGAGCCTTGCGACGAACGTCAAGGGCAGCGGGAATACTGCGCCGGCGATTCAGAAGACCTTAAGCGGCACCATGAAGTTCCAGCTCGTCAACGGCGTCATCAAGAACTTCCC
The DNA here is from genome assembly GCA_035495075.1 of Gemmatimonadales bacterium. Lineage (GTDB taxonomy): Bacteria > Gemmatimonadota > Gemmatimonadetes > Gemmatimonadales > GWC2-71-9 > DASQPE01. The sequence goes on along the minus strand of DATJGL010000033.1, from coordinate 5,307 downwards.
CCTCCTGGCGACCGTGAATCAGGTGCTGGGTCTCACCGGTGGGGACAGCAAGGACACCAAGTTCGACAGCTTCTCGGCGAGCGCCGCGATCGGGGGCGGGAAAGCGAAGACCAATGATCTGTTGCTCAAGGCCGGAGAGCTCAGCATGACCGGGGCCGGCACGTTCGGCTTCGATCAATCCCTCAACTTCAAGCTGCAAACCATCCTGTCGGCCGCGAAGGCGCAGCAGCTCATGGGGACGCTTGGCCTGGGTAAGCTGACCAGTTCCCAGGGCGATATCGCGATTCCGGTAACAGTCACCGGGACGACGACAGTGCCCAAGTACAGCGTCGATATCCAGTCAGTGGCGAAGAAGGAAGCGACGCAGCAGGCCCAGCAGCAACTCCAGAAGGGCCTGATGAAGCTGTTCAAGAAGGACAGCTGACTTCCACAACCGATGTGGACGGATGTGTAGAGGTGCCCACACATCTTCACACGATGTTGATCGGATCAGGAAGCAGCTTGTGACAGAGGCTCTTAGCGCTCCACAACGAATCCACATTGATGTTGTGTAAGCCGAAGAAAGACAGGCACTTGCGCGATTTCAACCGAGCCCTATATTGAGCGCACGCTTCGCCGAAAACGTGTTGAGGCCTCCGGCTTCAAAGGCGAACGGCAAGCGGTCCGATCGGGATATCGGAGGAGGGCGTCCAAGCAACCAAGGGCTCAGGCGTCTGAAGATCCCGGTGGTCACCCCGGTTGGACAGATGGAGCCAGTCGCGCGCTCCATCCGTTCCGAAGCGGCGCATCGGAACGCAGTGTGAGAGGTCGGTCCGCGACCCGATCGACTCGCAGCGCTCGCAACGACGAACCAGGTGGGACGGCCATCCGGCCTGGGGATCGAAGCCGAGGCATCGCAAAATGCCCTCTCGCGGTGGAGCAACCGCGATGGCAAGCGAAAGAAGAACAGCGGCCTAACGGCCCTGACCTCGGGTAGTCGATGTGGAAAGCGGCCGCTTGGACTTCGGTCCGGCGGCCGCTTTCATTTTTCAGCCCGTTGTTGCCTTGTTCCTGCACGTGGCGTCGCCTAGTGCCAGGTCCGGGGTAGCGAGTCGGTCCACACCCGCCACCGGACAGTCGCTCCGTTCTCCCGAATGGTCCGCTCGAATCGAACATGCAGCTGTTCGGGACCGGACCTGACCTCCATATGAGTTCTTAGCTCGAGTTCGCGTTGCGGAACCCGAATGCGATGCACCTCGTCCCCAACGAAGGCCGCCTCCGCCGGCTGATTGCGTTGCACCTTCCAGATCTCGACCTCCGAGACGTCCACTCGCCGGTCGCCGATTCGGTAGGCGTCGCCGTCGTGTAGCTCGTACGTGGTCGTGCCGGTTGCGGAGTCATACGTCACGCGATGCCCTGCCGGTGAGGCCGAATCGAGGGTGGCCGCGTCCGGAGCCTCGACCCGGGGTTCCGGCGGGGGGAGAACCGGGTCCGTCCCCGCAGCTCTCGGCATGAGTGGCAGCTCCAGAAATGCATTTCGACCGGTCCGAAGCGTGGTGACCATCCGAAATGGCGTGGGCCAGAGCATCGGGAACTGAGCATTGCTGATCGCGAGCCGGATCCGATGGCCCGAACGGAAGGTCCAGGTCGTGAAATGCAGTTCGAGCGCCAGACGCTGGGGTTGGCCGGGGACCACGCGCTTCGGCGCGAGCCGGGATTTGAGTTGGGCTCCGTTGGCGGAGGCCGCGGTGACGAGCGCGACTGCACCGCTGGGCGAAACGTCTTCCAGCCGAACGGTCCAGTTCGCGAGCGGCGCGGACGCCGTGACGGTGAGCTCGACCCGGGGGAATCCCGCAATCACCATCGGAGCATCCAGCGGAACGGTGTCGTACGCGAGGCTCGCGGCGTCGTCATCAACCATGTCGCCGGTCCGGTCGCCCCACCAGTCTCCTGCCGCCGAGCCGGCGTCGGGGAGATAGTGGAGGGAATCTGTTCTCGGGCCGGCCGGCCTCTTGAGGAGCCGGCTGCCCGACGCCGGGTGAAGCCTGAGCACCTGCGCGCCTTTGATCGGCCAGTCCACGAATTGCCAGCGGCCGGGAACCCTGGTGATCGTGTCGCTTGGCGGGTGCGCGTCGCGTACGAAGAGGAGGAGGCGCTGCTCCTTGAGGAGACCGCTGTCGCGCCCCTTGAGCCAATGGTCCCACCATCGCACCGCGCGGGCGCGCCACTCGTAGTTTGGGCCGGGGATTCCGTCGTCTGGCCAATCGTGCTCCCAAGGTCCGATTTCCCCTTTCACTGGACCCCGAAGACTCGAAAGCAGTCGCGGCACCGCGTCGCGGTAGCCGTCGAGCAGTCCGCCGATCAGATACGCCGGTATCGTGAGCTGCTCCGGATGGAAGCGGAGCGAGTTGCGGCGCCAGAACTCGCCGTCCCGGTCGTGCCGGAGATAGGTAAAGATCCACGGCTCAGCGTCGAACCGATTCGCGAAATACGCCGAGTCGAGCGGGTAGTCTGGCGTCGCCGGCAGGCCGTTCTCATGATCGATCTGAAGGGCGTACGGGTCGAGATGGAGTACGCCGTCGATGTAGTGCACGTCGTCGTGAAAGAGGTCGTCCGATGCGTGGAGCGCGAGGATCGCCTTGAGCGCGGGCGGCCGTCGCATCGCCACCTGAAGCGCATTGAAGCCGCCCCAGGAAATGCCCCACATGCCAACGGCTCCATTTGATCCAGGCATCCGCGCGAGCTGGCCGATGATCGCGACTGCGTCGTTCAGCTCTTCGTCGGAGTACTCTCGCGGTGGGCGGCGGCCTTCGGAGCCGCCGGTACCCCGCACGTCCACTTTCGCCATGATGTAGCCGCGTTGGACGAAATAGCTGTAGAGCGGGTAATCCCGCTGATAGAACGAGTCGTCCTTGCGATACGGCAGGAGCTCGAGCAGGACGGGAAACCGCTCGGTCGAGTCGCGTGGAGTAGGCCGCCATACCGTCGCGGCCAGGCGCACGCCGTCGGGCATGGCGAGCCATTCGCGACGAACGGTGAATTGGTAGAGCGGTGCGATCAGCAGGGCGGCTGTGGCGAGGGAGAGCACGCCGGGAATGATAGCCGGCGCTATCCGCTATCCGCTATCTGCCGGGCACTGAAGGATTCACGAGTCGGGGGCCGAATGCCGTCGGTGGGCCGGTCATCAATTCGGGGGTGGCGGGTAGCGGGGACCGGATAGCGGATAGCACCCGCCTCTTCCGCCACCGCTCGCGACGCTACCGTATCCAGATCCCCCCCCAGCCGGTCCATTCGGACCTGGAACTGGCAATCGATGATCAGAAGCCCGATCACATAGGCAGCGAGATTGACGCCGAAAATGACCGCGAACAACGTCGGGTAGGGCAGCCAAGCACCGAAATAGAGCACGAACCGCTTGAATCCAGGATCGAAGCCCGAGCGATCGCACACCGTGGTGAGGAGCAGAACGGCCGCGATGGCGAGCAGTGCGTGCGCCAGCGGGACCAGCCCCGCGATCGCGAAGGCGAGGAAGATCAGAGCCTCTGAGGCGCGATCCAGTACGGTGTCGAGGCGATGTCCTTCGTCGGACACGAGCTGGTATTGCCGAGCCATGGCACCGTCCAGCCCATCGAGGATCTGGCCCAGAGCCATGAGCACGAGCCCAGCCGCCAGCCACCGGCTTGCGATGAGCACGGCCGCTGCGGCGCTTGCCCAGAACGCCGCCCAGGTGATCTGGGCGGGCGAGAGGCCAAGCCGCTCTCTCAACACCCGGACCATTGAGCGCGCGAGCCGGTCGGGGAGACGCTTCATCGCCGGCTAAGCCACAGAGCGACGTTGGCGACCAGCAGCACCACGAAGAGCACTGCTTCCTTCACGTTGTCGGGCACATTCACCAGCCAGCCCCGCGTTACCCAGCCGGAATACGGGTAGAACGGCATCTTCTCGAAGCTGACCGAGTAGTCCATCAGCAAATGAACGGCAAAGAACAAGAGCGGGACCGCCGTGCCGAGCCACAGGGAGAGCGGGGCGATCCAGAGAAACGCCACCGGTTCCTGGAGCGAGGACCGCCAGTAATAGCCTCGCTCATCCCGCAGTCCGACGGCGCGGAGATAGAACGGCGCCTTGAGCGCATGATCGATGTCTATCGCGACGCCGAACCCATACGCCAACACTGCGTCGCGGCCGTGCAGGTCCAGCGCCTGCACGCCGAGCGTGGTCGCGAGAACATGGGTAAAGATCTTCATACGGCGGGCTCCGGCGGCGGCGCGACCGGCCTACCGGTTCTTTCCTCGTGGCGAACCAATGCGAGCAGGCCCAGGCCGGCGGCGATCCAGATCATGTCGCGGGCGCGGCTCACGATCGCCGTGTATACGCCGGCTCGCGCATCGAGTCCGGCCAGGGCGAAGAGGGCGTAGAGCGACCCTTCCTTGGTCCCCAGCTCGTACGGCACCAGGAAGAGCGCGTTCTGGATCAGCGAGGAAAGGCCACCGATCATGAACGCCTTGGCGAAGGTCGTGTTGATGCCCACCCCGACGCAGATGAGCCAGTACTCCACCATCCAGAGCGAACGGCTCAGGTACTCGAGGGCGAGCGCGCTCCAGAACCGCCGCGGCGACGCGTTATAGAACGCGGTGATCTGCTCGTCGATCTCGGCCAGCGCCGACCGCTTGGGCTCGAGGCGGCGAGCCACGCGGGTAAGAAGGGGCGTCCGGTGGAGCAGGTCGAGGATCCGCTCGAGGCCGCCGCGTTCGTGACCCGAGAGGACCAGCGCGGCAAGCGCGCTCACGATCCCCAGTGCTCCCACGAGAGGTCCCACGACGGCCCGGGTCCGCGGCAGCAGCGCCAATGCCAGGCAAAGCGCGGTGAGCCAGACCAGCAGCAGGGCGAGCGAGTGCAGCATCTTGTGTAGCACGACCGAGCTTGCGGCCCGGCGCGGGCCGAGCCAGCGGGCGAGTGCCGCAATCCGGAACGGCTCGCCGCCGGCATTGATCACGGGAGTTACGAAGTTGAGCGAGAACCCGGAGACCGTGATGACGTAGGTGCGCCAGAAGCCGGGTCGGTGCCCGTTGCCCATCGTTAGACGCCATGCGGCCGTGTTCGCCGCATAGGCGACGCCGTAGAGCAGGAGGATGGGGATGAAAAGCCAGCCCACCGCCTCCGCGTTGTCGAGTACTCGCGCCGGTCCAATCCGGACTACGATTAGCGAGAAGAGCGCGGCCCCTACAACCAGCAGCGCAAGCTGAATGCGCCGGCTCATGCCATGACCGCGAGCCCGACCCCGCTGCGGAGGGAGGAGTAGGCCATGCCCAGGAGGTCCGCCACCCTCGC
>DATJGL010000032.1:0-3640 GCA_035495075.1 Gemmatimonadales bacterium | reverse complement strand
CGATACTCGGCCTCGCTGTAGATGAGGTTGGTGGCACGGATGCGCCCCTGGGTATACGCCCGTCCGGTGCGGTTGTTGTAGTCCCACCCGATGGCCGGCAGATTCAAGTACGGCGGCCGGCCCAGTGTAAGCCACGCGTATTCCCACAGCGCGAGCCTGCTTCGGCCGCTCTTGCCAAGCGGGGGATAGATCCGCAGTTCGGCTTCCAGCGATTGCCAGTCGTCATCGCTGCCGAGCCACTTGGGGAACATCCGGAGGCTGGTCCGGCCGTAGATCCCGCGGGTCGCGTTGATAGGATTGTCGCGGGTGTCGGTCAACAGATTGAGTGACAGCCCGGAGGCGTGGGTCTTTGTGATCGTGCGACCATCGTTGTATGCGAGAAACGGCGACGGTAGCCCGTTCGCTGCGTTCTTATCGAAGATGTCGAAGTAGTAGTCGAGGTGGTAGCCGAGGCCGATGAGTACGTCGTGCGCCGTCTCGAAATACACCGTCTCGTAGAGGCGGATCAGCCTGAAATCCATCGGCGCCTCGAATTCCGAAGGGAGCGCCGGCCCCAGGCCATAGGTAGGCTGATTGGTGTCGAGATAGCGCCAATCGCCCTCGAACTTCGCTTGGTTGCCGTTGGTGAAGATGTTCGACCTGAGCAGAACGTTGAACTGCTTCTTGGTCGTATAACTCACCGACGTAGAGACAGTCGAGAGGTTGGTTGTCTCGGCGGGACCGAGCCGGGTCACCGCATTGCCGGAAACCCCAAGTGACAGACCATTCGTCGGATTGACCCCAAAAGAGGGAAGGACCGTGAGCACGACCTTCGGAGGAACGTGGAGGGTGTCGGCGAGCTTGGGCTTGCCCTTCAGCACCCGGCTGATGACGTCCATCAGGTCCCGCTGGGGGACCGTGTCCGCCTCTTCCTCGGGCTGCTGCGCCGGGGCCACCGCTGGCAGAACGATCAGGAGTGCCAGCGCCGCCACGAAGCGAAAGCTCAGTCGGGGTCTCAAGGTGCCTTTTGCTGCTTCGCCGAGCTCGGCGCTTGGGGGTACAACAACGAAACCGTGAGCCGGAGCAGACTCGTTCCCGAGGCCTCTGGGCGCTCGACGTTGCAGTAGTACTGGACGCCGAGGCTCAAGGGCCGGCGCCCGAAGTGGCTCACCTTGGAAATACCCCCACCCAACGGGACGGTCCATTGCTCGCCGCTCGCCGCATCCCAGTTGGCAACAAAGATCGGTGCAGTCGCGAGGGCCCAGCCGTTCCGCAGGTTGTAATTAATGAACGGCTGCAGGTTGAATTGGTTGATTCCCGGACTGCTCGCGTCTCCCGCGAAGTCCCAGAGCTGAAAGACAAGGGCCCCGATATGATACCCGCCGAGTAGAGGCGTCGAAACTGTAACTACTGACAGGTTGCCGTCGCGGGAGCCATTGCCCCCCGGGCGCTTGAGTCGCTCCGGCGTCCGCGATACACTCATAGCAGCGGCAGCAACCGTCCGTTGATTTACCCCCTGGCGACGTATTCTCCAGAAGCGGAGCGACCCCACGTGAGCGGAGGCGCAGGGGACATGGCTGACGCCATGCCGCAGCTCGCCCAGGTCTCGGATCGCCCCTTGGGCGCCGACTTGGCGCACCCCCATTCGGAAGGAGTACCGGCGGCGCCGTCGCGGTGGCGACTCGGAGGTCAGGCGCTACTGCTTGCGCTGGCATACTATGCCGGCGCCCAGATCGGCTTCGCGCTGCAGTCACCTACCGAGCCTCACTCTGTCCTCTGGCTCCCCAACTCGATTCTGCTATCCGTCCTGCTGGTCACGCCTCCCCGGCAGTGGCCGGTCTACCTGCTGGCGGCCTTCCCGCCTCAACTGCTCGTAGGGTGGCAGACCCACTCGCCGATGTTGACGATGTCGCTCCTCTTCGTCACCAACTGCATCGACGCCATGCTCGGTGCGGTCACCGTGCGGTACTTGTCGGACGACCCGGTGCGGTTCCACGGGCTGCGGAGCATGCTGGTCTTCGTTCTCTTCGGCGCCACGCTCTCACCCTTCGTGGTGTCGTTCGCCGATGCGGGAATTTCCGTTCTGACGAGGTGGGTATCGGACTATTGGCTCGCATTCAGCACTCGGACGCGCTCCAACGTCCTGACCCACCTCATTCTGGTGCCGGGGTTGGTAACCGCTCTTGCGACACCGAGCGCCAAGTGGCGGATCATTCCGCGGGGCCGGTACCTAGAAGCGTTCGCGTTACTGGCGCTGCTGGCCGTCACCGCAGTTTTCGTGTTCAGCGGGCCCCCGGGGGTTCGCAGCATCCCGACGCTGGTGTACGTCCCCCTGCCGTTCCTTCTGTGGGCAGCGGTTCGCTTCGGCCCCGGCCTCACATCCGGATCCCTGCTGCTCGTCGCCTTCGTGTCCATCTGGAGCGCAGAGCGGGGAAACGGGCCGTTCTCGTCGGAGTCACCGGCCGACAATTTGATCTCGCTGCAGTTCTTTCTGCTGGCCATCTCGGTACCGCTATTGTGTCTCTCCGCCGTAATCGCGGAGCGGCAGGAAGCCGTGGCAGCGTTGCGCGCGAGCTATCGGCGGATCCAGAATCTGGCCGGCAGGCTGATTGCGGCGCAGGAATCCGAGCGTGCCAGGATTGCCCGGCATCTCCACGATGACGTCAACCAGCGACTGGCGGCGATCTCCATCGAGCTGAGCGCACTTCGCCGCCGGTTCGCGAACACGCCTGACCTCCTGGACGAGGTCTCGCAGCTGCAAGACCTGACGTACTCGCTGGTGGACGAAGTACGCGAGCTGTCGCACGAGCTGCACCCTGCCGTCCTGCGCCACGTCGGTTTGGTGGCCGCGCTCCGCCGCGGCTGCGAAGAGTTCGGCGGTCAGTACGGTATCCAAACATCGTTCGAAGTGAGCGCCGTCGACTCGGTCCCGCACGACATGGCGTTGTGCCTCTATCGGGTGGCCCAGGAGGCGCTGCGCAACGTCGCGGTCCATGCCGCTGCTCGACAGGTTGAAGTCCGCCTTTCCGCCGTGCCGCGGGGCGTCGAGCTCAGAATCGTCGACAACGGGAAGGGTTTCGACCTCGAGGACGCACGGCGGCGCGGGGGGCTCGGGCTGATCGACATTGACGAGCGAGTTCGCCTGGTAGGCGGGAAGCTTCGGATCGAGACTCAGCTGCGCCGTGGCACAGCGGTCATCGTTCAGTTACCCGTGGCGCACTGACTCTGCATGAAACCATGAGCCACGACTGTAACATCTGACAGTTTCGGCTCCGTGCTCCTGCTCCTATCGTGATGAGATTCCCCCACGTGCCCCGCCGCGCTGGACAGCCTTCAAGGCGGAACTCCCGAGCGCCGTATGAAACTCGAGCATCGAACCACCAAGCCCATCGACAAGGGTAGTCCATTTCCCCTTGGCGTCACGCTTCTCCCCCACGGCGGCAACTTCGCGATCTACTCCCGAAACGCCTCCGAGGTTTTCCTCCTTCTGTTCGACCGGCCCGACGGCGAGCCGACCGACGTGCAGCTGCGGGAGCGCGACAAGTTCGTCTGGCACGCGCATGTCGGCGGCGTCAAGGCGGGACAACTGTACGGCTACAAAGTGCGCGGGGAATACCGGCCCGATTGGGGTCTGCGGTTCAACGACGCGAAGCTGCTGCTC
>DATJGL010000031.1:0-18802 GCA_035495075.1 Gemmatimonadales bacterium | reverse complement strand
CGACGGCATGCGAGCGAAGTGGTGGGCTCAGCCCGCCAGCGACTCTGCGATTGCGCGGGCAAAGCAGTCGGCCGCGGCCGGCTCGAGGTCGAGATACAACTGCGGCTCGATCAGCTCCAGCTCCATTAAGACCAGGCGGCCGTTGTCGAGGTAGCCATCCACCCGCGCGTAGGTTGATCGCTCCGCGCCCGCGGCGGCAAGAACACGGATGGCTCCGTCCATCAGGCCTGGCGGGGCCGGCCGAAGCTCGGCCGTCCCTCCGAACTCGCCCTGGACCCGCCAGTCTCCCAGAGCGGGTCGCTTGAGAACTGCGTGGCTCGGCGTTCCACCGAAGCAGATCAACGACCACTCTCCCGCGTCGGCAATGTCGGAAATGAGCGGCTGCACCAGCACGTCTCCAGCGGCGACGGCGGCTTGGAACCGGCCGCTATCGTTCTTCGCATGGCGACGTGACGTGCGCCATGTGGCGTGGGCCGACGCGGAGACGGCCGGCTTCACCACCGCCTCGTCAGCCCCCACTTCCTCGAGCGCCGCTGCGAGCCCGGCCGACTCGCCTCGCCGCACCACCCGGGTGGGGACCGTGGCCACTCCCCGGGAGGAGAGATCGAGCAGGTAACGCTTGTCTGCGTTCCAGCGGATGAGACTGGGTGAATTCAACACCCGAACGCCGCGCTGCTCGAGGCCCGCCAGCCAAACGAAAAAGTCATCGATTCGAAGGTGGTAGTCCCAGCAGGACCGAATCACCACGGCGCCGAGTTTGTTCGAGACTTCACTGGGCGCATCCCATACCACCGGCTCGGCGGCGAGGCCCAGAGCTGCCAGCGCCGGCATCAATTTCCGGTCTTCGACGGAAAGGTCCGGTAGACGCCGGTAGGTGGCGAGCCCAACCCGGCTCGCGATCATGTCACACTGAAAGAAGCTACTGCCGGGGCATGGTCCGACGGCTGCTTTCCCTTTCGCTCGTCACGATCCACATGCGCCGACTGACACAGGTCGGCCAGGGGACGGGTTGCAAGGACGTGGTCGATGCGAAGCCCGTTGTTCTTGGGAAAGCCCAGCATGCGATAGTCCCACCAGGTGTAGGGCCCGTCGCCGGTATGGTGCAGTCGCATCGCATCCACCAACCCCCACTGCACGATGGAGTGGAACGCTGCGCGGGCCTCGGGGTGGCACAGCACCGAGTTTCGCCACTCCTCCGGGCGCGCCACGTCCCGGTCTTCCGGGGCGACGTTGAAGTCGCCCGCGATCAGCAGCGGCTCGCTGGGCGACGCATTGTGCTCCAGCCAGCGATTGAGCCGCCCCAGCCACTCCAGCTTGTATTTCCATTTGGTGGAGCCGACGATCTGCCCGTTCGGCGCGTAGGCCGACACGATCCGCACGTCGCCGACTCGGGCGGTCAGCAGGCGTGCGTCGGCTTCGCCCCCGTCATTCAATCCGGCTCGCACGTCGGCGAGCGGAGAACGACTGAGAATCGCCACGCCATTGTATGCGCGCTGCCCGTACACCGCACAGTGCCAGCCGGCCTGCTCGAGCATCTCGCAGGGAAACTGCTCGTCCGTCACCTTGAGCTCCTGGAGGCACGCGACGTCGTACTTGGTGCGACCGAGCCAGGCGAGCATCCGATCCAGCCGGGCACGGATGGAATTCACGTTGTAGGTGGCGAGCGTCAGCATGGGGTCGAGTCACCTCGGGGCTCGCGAACGATAAGCGCGCCGCCGATTCGCTGCTCGCACTCGGATGAAGGGCTGCAAACGAGAGGAGCTCCGAAAAGTTCGGAGCTCCTTGTTCGTACGCTCGGCCGCCGCTGACCCGCAGCCTCACGGTGAGGCAGCGGCGCTCGTGATCGTCGCCGAGGCACTCGCTGCCTCGCCCGACGGGACGACCACCTGGATCGGATCCCCCTGGGTCGCCACCGGATCGGTAGTGAACGTCAGGCCGGCTGGACCGGTGAAGTATAGGGCGTAGGTGTCTGGCACCACGAACAGAAACTTTGCGTTTCCCTCGGCGTCCAGTGGCAGCGTTTCGGTCCCGAGCGTAGCGGAGAAGTCGGCCAGGGTTACCTGGGTCCCGTTCACTTCGGGCAGTGTCACTCCGTCCTTCAGCTTGAGCGACACCGACACCGATCCGGTTGTCTCGATCTCGGCACCCTTGATGACAGGGTGCATAACCCATCCGCCCGAACTGCCCGTCTCGTGCCCGAAGCTCTGTGAAACGTCGAAGTCGAGCAGCACGATCTTCTGGGGGCCCGTCACATCAAGTGCCGTTCCCGGAAGGGTGACCTTGATGCCGCTTTGACCTAAGCTTGGCATCTGAAGCTGACCGGTCACGGTGGCGCCGGTCGGCAGCCCCTCGTAGTCGGGCGAAGACGCGAAGATCGTCCCGTCCTGGAGCTCGACATACCCACCGCTCACGACGATCCTCAGCTGATTGTACGTGCCGGTCGGGATCTCGGCGTCCTTCACCAGGTCGAGCGTCGCATTCTGAAGCTCGAGGAGGCTGACCGTCGTGGGAGTGTTGCTGAGACTCGTCTTTCCGCCGGTGCCCTGGAGATAGACCTCGGAGATCGTCACCTTGGCGCTCTTGAACGGACCCGGGGCATCCGTCAGCTTGACTGAGAAGCGGGCCATACCGGGCCCTTGGGAGTCACCGCAGCCGCTCAGAGCAAGGGCCGAGGCGAGGAAGAGCACGGTACGGATGCCAGTCATGATCGAAGCTCCTTCGGGAGAGGTCGCGAGAGGCTCAGGTACAGACCCTCTGGCCGTTCCGGACAGTCACAGTTGTCTCGGGCCGAAGCCAGTGCAGTATCTTGCGTGGCGTTAAAGACTTAGTACCACGTGACCACCCGCCTTTTCAGGGAGTCTGTACCCCGGTGACGGATCGGTCCGACCCCGCTCTCATCCGCCAAGTGCTGGACGGCAACCCGGACGCGTACGGAGCGTTAGTGGCTCGGTATCGCGAGAGATACGCGCGATTTGCCGTACACATGCTGGGGGAGCGGGAGGACGCGGAGGAGGCGTTGCAGGATGCGTTCCTCAGAGCATACCGATCCCTGGCGCAATGCGCGGATCCGGCCCGGTTCGATGCCTGGCTGTTTCGCATTCTGGCTAACCGCTGTCGGACCGCCGGCGCTCGCCGAGCGCGTCGGTCACGAACGTTTGTTCGAGATGAGGTGGCGCTGGGCGAGGCCTCAGCCGAGCATCCGGCCGAACGGCGGGAATGGCGGGAAGAGATCCACCGAGCCCTGGAGCGGCTCGAGGCGGACCAGCGGGAAGCATTCCTGCTGAAGCATGTCGAAGATCTGAGTTATGAAGAGATGTCCGCTCTCACAGGGGCCGGGATTTCGGCGCTGAAGATGCGGGTAAAGCGCGCGTGCGAACGGCTGCGCGTGATGTTGGGGGAGGTCCAGCATGCATGACGACGACCAACACGACGAGCTCATTGCTCGGGTAGCGGACGAGCTTCGGGCACCGGTGGCGCTGGACCCGGCTTTCGATGCCCGGGTCATGGCGGAGGTGCGGCGGGCCGCGCCGAGCCGTTGGCAGCGGGCGCTCCGGTGGTGGACCGAGCCGCGGCCGCTCCGAGTGTCGCCGCTGACCGGGTTGGCTTGCGCGGCGGGGGTCGCAGCGTTGCTCGTCGTTGGGACCGTGTCGCTGCGCCCGGCGTCGCCGTCCCCGATGAAGGGAGCCGTTGCCATCGGCGTAGCCGTGCCGGCGGAACCGGGCACTGAGATGGTGCAATTCGTTCTGGTCGCGCCCCGAGCATCCAGCGTCGCCGTGGTCGGCGATTTCAACGACTGGGATCCCCGCCGCACGCCGCTTCGGGCTGAAGCCGCCGGCGGGGTCTGGTCGGTCAACGTCTCGCTTCGTTCCGGTCAGCACCAATACGCGTTCGTTGTGGACGGCAAGGAGTGGCGCCCCGACCCGGCCGCGCCCCGTGCCGTGACCGACGACTTCGGCTCGCCGAATTCCGTCATTGTGGTAGGCGGTAAGAGCACGTGAGACAATTCCTCGTCATCGCCATGCTGGTTGCGGTCGCGCCGGCTCTCGTAGCCCAGGACCCGCGGCTGGAAGCCCGGCTCGATCCTGCCACTCGCGCCGCTGTGGCGGCGCTGGTGGATTCCGCTCGGGCCTCCGGTCTTCCGACCGAGCCAATCATCGACAAGGCGCTCGAGGGAACGACCAAGCGGGCCAGCAGCGATCGGATCATCGCAGCGATCCACACCCTTTCTGCGGATCTCCAGGCAGCCCGTACCGCGCTCGGCGCGACCGCGCCGGATGGTGACGTGATCGCGGGCGCGAGCGCGATTCGCGCAGGCGCCCAGCCGGAAATTCTGGAGCAAATCAAAGGGGTCCGGGGCAAAGCGGGGATTTCGGTTCCACTTGCCGTCTTCGCCGACCTGGTTGCCCGCGGGGTTCCGGCCGACACTGCATCGAACGTCATCCTGCACCTCGCCGAGGGCGGCGCGAGCGACGCGGACTACGCGGGCCTGGAGCGCACTGTAGCTCGCGACATCGGCGCCGGCGCACCGCCGGGCGCCTCGGCGGCAATCCGCGCCCGCGTCTCGACCGGGGAGGTCGGCGCTGCGGCGGTCGGCGGCCCCCCGCCGGGTGTTCCGGCGACTCCCAAGGACCCGAAAGGAAAGCCGGCCAGCCGTCCGTAGTGCCGACACGAGTTATCCTTAGCTCGTGCCGGGACGCATCCGCCTCGCGGTCATCGCCCTCGCCCTTCCATGGTTAACCCCGCGAGCCGCTGCTCAGACGGTCGGCTCGCTGGACGCGGCTGTCAGTCGCATCGGCTACAACGGCATCCCCGGCGTCACTGCTTACAGCCTCTCTCCCACCTTTCAGCTCTTCCGCAATAACGGGTCGCTCCTTGCCAACGGAGTGTTTTCCGGCTTCACCGGGGGGAGGTGGACCCTCCAGGGCATCAGCATCGGCTCGATCTTCGTCCCTCGCAACTCCGATGTGCAAGTCGAGCTGGGCGGCACCCTGGCTGGGAGCGTCGATGACGATGGGAACAAGAGTGCGGAAGCTCTCGGGCAAACCCGCCTGCACTTCGCCAGCGCGGGACGGGGACTCTGGGTGGGCGGTGGGTTGGGTCGGGGCTACGACGGCACCTCCTGGCAGACGATCGGGTTGCTGGAGGCGGCGGCGTGGGCTCGTCTGGGCGACGTGACGGCGGTTCTCAGCACGTCACCCAACTGGGTGGGGTCCGATCTCAGTTTTCTCGATACCCAGGCAACCGCGCGTTGGGTCCATGGACCGATCGAGCTCAGCGCCTATGGCGGCATTCGTCGATGGTTCAAGCCGGAAGGGGCGGATGGAACCGAGTGGGGCGGTGCGACCCTGGCCGTGTGGCTCACTCGGAACCTGGCGATCGTGGGCGCAGGCGGGTCATTTCCCGACGACTTTGCCCAAGGCTTCCCCGGCGGGGCGTATGTCTCCCTTTCCGTCCGGATCGCCAATCGGCGCCCACCGGCGCCGAGTGGAGTGGCAGTACAGGAATATCGGCTGTTGCGGCCATTGGCCCGACCAGTGGTTCCAAGCTTCAAGGTGACAACCATGACGGCGCCCGCCCGACTGGTCCGGGTGCACGCGCCGCATGCGATGTCGGTGGAGCTGGCAGGCGACTTCACCGATTGGGAGCCGGTTGCCCTGCGGCGCGCGGACGACGACGAATGGTCGGCGGTCATCGTGATACCCAAGGGAACGCACCGCGTAAACTTGCGAGTCGATGGCGGTCCGTGGGGTGTCCCGCCCGGGATTCCTGCCCTCAACGATGACTTCGGCGGAGTGGTCGGCGTGCTGGTCATCGAATGAGCCTTGGGGTCGGGTGACCCGAAAGATCACGCCACGGGTCTTTACAGCGGTGACTTCGGTTGCGGCATCGACATGAAGCGGCAGCTTGCCTGGATCGGCTGGGGAATTCTTCTGCTTTCATCAGGTAGGGCACTCGCCCAAGTTCCCGAGGAAGGGAACGCGAAGATCCTGCAGGTCCTTCCGGAAGACGCGGCGCACCAAGTCATTCAAACTCTGGACGAGGCCCGGAGGCACCGCCTCCCCGTGACCATCCTGCAACGGCGAGCGGTCGAGTTATCTGCCAAGGGGGTGGCGGCCGATCGTATCGTGGCAGCCCTCGCCGATTGCACCGAGCGGTTCAACCTGGCGCTGACTGCGCTCGAGCGCGGCCGTAGCACCCAGCCAACGGGTGAGGAGATCGAGGCGGGAGCCACAGCACTACGAAGCGGAATGGATACCGCGACGCTCTCCGGGTTCGCCCGCTCGGCGCCGGGCAACCGATCCCTCGCATTGCCATTGCTGATGGTCGCGAGTCTCACCGACCACAACGTGCCGACGAATACCGCGGTGAGCCAAGTCTTGAATGGCCTCGTGGCTGGCAAATCCGACCAGGAGTTGGCGACCCTGGCCTCTGCTGACAGCGGGCGTGGTTACCAAACATTTCTGCTCTCGCAAAGGCCGGTTACCTCTACACCTGGCCGCCCTCCCAGTGTAAAGAGGGGGCCTAGCCCCCGGTGTTCAGGTTGCGTCACACCCCGTTAATGCAGCCCGCCTTCCTTCTGGAATAACCAGCTAAGGCCTGGAGTAAGCAGCTAAGGCGAGCTGGATCACCAATCCAGGTGTAGCGCGCCGCTGCGACAAGGACCGCCTCGCGAGCGTGAGCCGCCAACTAGTCGCCCAGGCACCGACGTAATTAGGGTGTGAGGGCGGCCTGCTTCCTGCACCGGGACGCAGGGCGGCGATTCGGCCGTTTGCGGTTATGGGCTCCTAAGTGAGGGAACTTCTGATGCACCGCTGCATCTCCAACCTGCTGGCAATTGTAGCCCTATGCGTGGCCGGCTCGGCCAGCGTGTCCGCCCAAAGCGGCTCTGCCACCGAATCGTCGGTCCAGGGCGAAACGGCAGTATCCCCTGCCGTGTTGAACGCCCTGCGGACGACGATCGCCGAACGGTACGTCACGCCGATCCCGGCAGAATCGCTGGCTCGGTACACGACGGCGGAAGGGCTGCTCGAGTCGCTGCGGGACCGGCACACGATGCTGTTTTCGCCGGGCGCCTTCAAGGACTTTGAAGTAGCCGTGGGACAGCACTTCGGAGGTATCGGCGCCCGACTCGGCGTGCGGCGGGACACCGTGTACCTGGCCAGCGTTCTTCCCGGTGGTCCAGCCGCCAAGGCCGGACTCGTCGCGTTCGATCGGCTGGTTGCGATCAACGGTCGTTCACTCGTCGGTATCAGGGCCGACTCTGCGGTCCAGTTGATTCGCGGCCCCAACGGATCGACTGCACGACTCAGTGTGGTTACCGGAGGTCGTCAGCGGTCGGTTCCGCTGGTGCGCGACGCGGTCGCGGTACCGAGTGTGGGCGGGGTCGCGCTTCTGGATGACAAAATCGGAATAGTGCGGCTAAGGCAGTTCGGTGAGGGAGCCACCGGCGAGATGGTCCAGGCGATCGACGCGTTGGTGTCCTCCGGCGCGCGCGGCATCGTGCTCGATCTCCGCGGGAATCCAGGCGGGCTCCTGGAAGAGGCGCTTGCCAGCGCCCAATTGTTCCTACCGGCCGGCTCCGGCCTGGTCGAGGTTCGCGCGCGCCTGGGGATGCCGGCACAGCGAGCCCGCGCCGAGGCGCCTCCGAAGTACCCCACCCTGCCGCTGGCCGTATTGGTGGACGGCCTCTCCGCTTCGGCTTCGGAGATTCTCGCCGGTGCGCTCCAGGATGGCCACCGCGCCGTTGTGCTCGGCGGCCAGAGTTACGGCAAGGGCTCTGTGCAGGAGACGGTGCATCTGCCCGAGGGGTGGGTCGTGAAGCTGACCGTCGCGCGCTGGTACACGCCGGCGGGCCGCGGGATCGATCGAGGGCCCCAGCCGGCTGATTCCCAGATCGACCCGGACGCTAAGCACGCCGGTGGAATCATCCCTGATGCGCCGCTCGCGCCCGACACGACTCTCGTAGCACCGCGCCAGATCATCGCCACGTTGAACGGAGCAACCTGGGCACGGGTGAACGACCGCCTGGCGGATTGGACCGAAGCCCACCGCGCAGATTCGAGCGCCGCTCCGACGAAGCAGACGGCGGACACCCTCCTCGCTGGCCTCTCGCTCCCCTCCGATGTCGAGTCGGCGCTGGCGACGTGGCTCGGGCGTACACTCACCCAGGAGCTCTTGACTGCACGCTACGGAGACACCGCGGGAGAGGCGTGGGTGCTGACCCACGATGCCGAAGTCGAGGCGGCGCGCGCCTGGCTCGAGCGGCGCATGGCCGCCTAAGCGAGTCCCCTAAGTCCCGATCACTGGCTGATCTGGCCGAATCGCCGCAAATTCGGTCCATCTCGAGCCATAGGCGGAACCTTCTGGCCGACGTTACCACGTCGCTCCGCGAGGCACTCCGGCACTGCTACGCGTTGGAGCGTCAGGTCGGCGCCGGCGGGATGGCGACGGTGTATCTCGCTCGCGATTTGAAGCACGATCGCGAAGTGGCGCTCAAGGTGCTCCGGCCCGAGCTGGCCGCCGCACTGGGCGCCGAGCGATTCCTGCAAGAGATTCGCATCAGCGCCAGGCTCGATCACCCCCACATCCTCACGCTCATCGACTCCGGCCAGACCGACGGCTTCGTCTGGTACGTTCTGCCTTACGTCCGCGGTGAATCGCTGCGGGCAAGATTGACACGCGAGAAGCAGCTCCCGGTCGACGATGCCGTGCGCATCGCGAGCCAAGTAGCCAGCGCGCTGGACTATGCCCATCGGCAGGGAGTGGTTCACCGCGACATCAAGCCGGAGAACATCCTGCTGCACGAGGGCGAGGCAGTGGTGACTGACTTCGGGATCGCGCTTGCGCTGCAGCAGGCGGGAGGCGACCGCCTCACCGAGAGCGGCCTCTCGCTCGGCACTCCGCAGTACATGAGTCCCGAGCAGGCAACTGGAAGTCATGAGCTCGACGCCCGCTCCGACGTGTATTCACTCGGGGCGGTCACCTACGAGATGCTGGCGGGAGAGCCGCCGCATACGGGTCCGACCGCTCAAGTAGTAATCGCAAAGCTGGTCACCGAGCGGCCGACCCGGATCCGAACGGTGCGGGACACGATGCCCGCCGGCATCGACACGGTGGTGGGGAAGGCGTTGGCCAAGGTGCCGGCGGATCGGTTTCGCGGAGCGGCTGAATTTGCGGCGGCGCTGGAGGCAGCAGCGACCGGTGCGACGACAGCCTTGCGGTCGCGGCGGGCCCTCGCTCTAGCGTGCATTGCGGGGGCGCTCCTGCTCATCGTGATTGCTGCCCTGTGGCCCCCGTGGCGCCGCCGGGCTACTGGCGCCGCGCCCTCTGGGGCAGACGTCGCTTCGGTGGCGGTCCTGCCTTTCGACAACCTGACCGGGAACCCGAGTGATCGCTATCTGAGCGATGGAATGACCGAGGAGATCATCGGGCAACTTGTGCGCGCGCGTGACCTCAAGGTCATCTCACGGACGTCCGCCGAGGCACTGAAGGGAACCCACCTGAGCCTCCGTCAGATCGCCGACACCTTGGGCGTCCGCCACATCCTCGAGGGCTCGGTTCGCCACGTGGGGAACCGGATCCGCGTGTCGGTCGATCTCATCGAGGCCGCCAGCGACGTACACGTGTGGGCCGCCACCTACGACCGGGACCTGACCGATGTCTTCGCGGTGCAGGAAGAGATAGCGCGACACATCGCAGACTCGCTCGGCAGCATGGTCGGCGTGCGGCCGACGCTAAGTCGGGCTTCGCGGACCGAGAACCCGGAAGCGTACGCGGCCTATCTCAGCGGACGCTCGCTCATGTACCGACGCACGCTGGAAGGGCTGCGGGAGGCGCGGGCACAGTTCGAGCACGCGATTGCCGAGGACTCGACCTACGCGCCGGCGTATGCCGGTCTCGCGGCCGTCTACTTTCATTGGGTCTTCTATAACTATCCCGGCGTCGATTTCAACGAGAGCTACGGCCGTGCGTTGGCATTGGCGAGGCGCGCCGTCGCGCTCGACTCAAACCTGGCCGAAGCGTACGCCGCCCGGGGCTACGTCCTGACGCGCACATGGGCGCCGGCGGACTCGGTGACTGCCGACTTCAAGCGGGCGCTGGAACTTTCGCCCAACTCGGCCGATGTACATCAGTGGTACTCCCAGCTCCTATCGCGGGAAAGCCGTTACGATGACGCGCTCCTGGAAGCCGAGCGCGCCGTCGCCCTCGACCCGCTGGCACCGGGCGTCCGGCTCGCGCTCGCGCTCCAGGGCATCGGCGGCCGGAGGTACACCGTGGCCGAGCAGGAGGCAGGGAGGGGACTCGCGCTCGAGCCCAGCCTCGTTCGGGCGAGGCAACTCCAGGCCGTGAGTTATCTACTGGCCGGCAATGCCGCTCGCTGCGTCTCGGTCGAGCTGGGCCCCTACAACTATGTTCGAGCGCTCTGCCTGCACTCACTCGGCAAGACCCGCGAAGCCGAACAAATAGCGGACTCACTGCGAGTCTCGTTTACGGCGGCAAGCGCCGGCGACTCGACCGCGAGGCCGGTCCTCGCCGCTCGCGGGCTGGCGGAGTACAACGCGTGGATCGGAAACGCCGAAGAGTCCGTTGCGTGGCTCGAACGAGCGTACGCAGCATCGCCTGCAGGCGAGGAATTCCTGGTTATCGCTTCCGGACTCTACGACAAAGTACGTGATGACCCCCGCTTTCGCGCGGGCCTGCAACGCGCGCAGGCCGGAATCCATCAACGGATCGAACGTGCCAGCGTCGCTGCCCCGATGAGATGAGAACCGATCCGTCGCTGAACACCTTGTGAGTTGCAGTCTGCTTGCGCAGCTTAGGGGTTCTGTAGCGAACCCAGGAGGGCGGAGTGCGTTCGGGCTGGAAATTCGGTGCGATGGTGGTGTCCATCGGGGCGCTCGCGGCCTGTTCATCGCGCGAAGCGGCCACCTCGCCCTCGCAGTTCAGTATGGCGGGCATCTGGAATCAGGGCGCCCGTTTGGCGGATACCACGCTGAAACAAACCCATATCCATACCGGATATTTCTTCTTCGACCAGGAAGGCGGCTCGTTCGCCGGAACCGGCCAGCAGACCGGCTTCTGTCATAGCGAGACTGGTGACTATGTGGGACCGCTTGCAACCGGGCTGAATTACGACATCACCCAGGGTGTGCAACAGGGCCGCAACGTGTCGTTTCAGACCGACCTTTGCTCCTACGAGGGAGTCATGACGGCCGACGGCGCGCATATCAACGGCACGGCCCGATGCGAGTATACCGACCAGGGCCTGCACTTCGTCTGGACCGGCGACTGGCTGGCAAACCGCGAGCCCTAGATCACACCGGCGGCGGCTTCCAGCCGCCGGATGCAGACTCGACCACTTTCGCAGCTGCCAGCGCCACGTCCTCCCGCCACGGTTGCGCCACGAGCTGAACCCCGATCGGCAAACCCTCGGGTGAAGTTCCCACCCTGACAACCGCAACGGGCCAGCCCGTGATGTTGTGAGGCTCGTTGTAGCCGTCGGCGTAGCCTGGCTTCGCCGATTCGCCGTGACGAACGGCAGGCATTGCCATGACCGGACAGACGATCAGGTCCACCTTCTGCATATACCGGAGCAGCTGCGAGCGAACTTCGTCCAGCTGCTCTATCAGCAGGGTGAGCTGACCGACCGGCACTTCGTCCTTCGAAGGGATCTCTCCCAGCGAGCCGGTCCCGGGCGTCCCCGCATCCTTGAGCAACCGGCGGAGCCAGGCGCCACCATCCGCGAAAGCGATCTTGTGCCACAGCTCGGTCGCGTCGTTCAGTCCGGGCGGCTTCTGCTGCTCGACCCTGGCACCTGCCGCGCGCAGCGCCGCGGCAGCGGTCTCCGTCGCCTTGACGGTCTCGGCTGTCGGCGTGCGAAGGGGATTATCGGTGAAGGTCACTACTCGCAGGCTGCGAATATCCACGCGACCCGGGTCGAGCAACGGTCCCGGCACGGCATGAGGATCTCGGCCGTCCGGCCCCGAAACCAGCGGCAACACCAGGTTCAGATCCTCGACCCGCCGAGCCATCGGTCCCACCTGGGTCCAGGACTCGAGAATCCCGCGGTAGGAGATCGCGTGGCCAAACTTGGATACTCGGCCTGCCGTCGGCTTGATCCCGGCGATTCCGCAGTTGTGAGACGGCATCCGGATGCTGTTCCCGGTGTCGCTGCCCACGTCGAGCGGAGAGCCACCGGCGGCAAGGATGGCAGCCGGGCCGCCGCTGCTCCCACCCGGCGTTCGGGTGACATCGTACGGATTCGAGGTACGGCCATACACCAGGTTGTCGGTCTCGTCGGACCAGGTGAACTCAGGCGTGTTGGTCTTGCCGAGCAGGATCGCACCGGCGGCCCGGATTCGGGCCACGAGCGTTGCATCCTCGGCGGGAAGGCGCTTCGCCCAGCCCTGGGTGCCCGCAGTCGAGATAACTCCGCCGGCGTCGAACGAGTCCTTCACCGTGAACGGAACTCCGTGGAGCAGCCCGCGCCGCTTTCCCCGGGCAAGCTCAGCGTCGGCTTGGCGGGCATTGGCGCGCGCCGAATCCGCAACGAGCTGGACGACGGCATTGAGACGCGGATTGACTTGCTCGATGCGCCCCAGGCACGCGTTCACGACTTCCAGCGAAGAGACCTTCTTGGTCCGTATGGCCTCGGCCAGCACCGTGACCGAGGAGTAGTGAAGCGTACTGTCGGTCAGCTCGGCGACACGACGATCATCGGAGAGAAGGCGGGGCCAAGGAACCGCTGCGCTCGCAGCGAGGGTCGCGACGAATGTCCGGCGGGGAATCGCCCCGTCCCGATGAGGGGTCACGATCGAACACCTCCGGCTGGCGATTGGACGTCTCGGTGACGGAGCAAGAATAGCATGCTTGGCACAGCGCACGCTCCTGGCCCTCCGGCCCCGAGCGCTACAGATTCTGCCGCGGCGAGCCCCGATTGGGGCTTGACGGCACCATCCCAAGACACCGGATCCACTATGCGATACCGTCTGCCCATCGCCACAATCACCCTCAGTCAGCATGAGTAGCACGCTGCGCCATCCTCACAAGCGGAGGGCTCCGTGAGCAGCGCCCAGCCGACCGTTGGAATCCCCACCGAGCCGGCTCTCTTGCAAACCGACCGACTTCCACGCCAGCTCGGTGTTTGGTCGGCGGCGGCGGTGTGCGTCGGCAGCATGATCGGCAGCGGCATCTTTCGTGTGCCGAGCACTGCTGCTGCGAGCACCGGCACCGCCGCCGTGATGATGCTGACGTGGGTGGTGGGTGGCCTGGTCGCGGTGACCGGCGCTCTTACCCTCGCCGAGGCGGCGGCGCTGTTCCCCCGGGCGGGCGGTCTGTACGTGTACTTGCGCGAAGCCTACGGGCCCCTGACCGCCTTCCTGTTTGGCTGGCTGATTCTCGTCATCAGCCCGGCGTCGACGGCGGCCGTGGCGCTCGCTTTTGGCGAATACCTCGGCCGCCTGGTCCCGATCGTGGCCGGCCGAGAGCGCCTGATAGGAGTAGTAGCGATCGTGGTAATGGCGACTGCCAACTATCGCTCGGTCCGGTACGGCGCCGCGATTCAGAACGTCCTCACCTCGGCCAAGGTTCTGGGAATCGGCCTTCTCACGGTCGCCGGCTTCACGCTCGCTACGAGCACTCACCTCGGGGCCGCCGCTCGCCCGCCCCTGCCCCCGCCGACCTGGGGCGGCTTCGGGCTCGGCCTCGTCGCAGTGTTGTTTGCCTACAATGGATGGCAGGACGCGACCTCAATCGCCGGCGAGGTCCGCGACCCCCGCCGCGCGCTTCCTCGGGCTCTGATCGGTGGGACCCTGGCGGTCACGGCCATCTACCTCGCGGTCAACGCGGCGTACTTACATGTCCTGTCCATGCCGGAGATCGCGGCGTCGCGGCTGGTCGCGGCCGAGGTGGCGGTCCGCGTGCTGGGAGCGACCGGCGCCGTTCTCATCAACGCGCTGGTGTGTGCGTCCACGTTCGGCACAGTGAACGTGTCCATGATGGTCTACCCCCGGATCTTCTTTGCGATGGCTGAGGACCGACTGTTCTTCCGTCGCATGGCCGCCGTGCATCCCCGGTACGCGACACCGCACGCGGCGATCCTTCTGGCTGCAGGCTTTGGCATCGGCTACGTGATGCTCCAGAGCTTCGAGCAGCTGATCGAGATCTTCATTTTGGGGAGTCTGCCGTTTTGGGCGCTCGCGGTCGGTGCGGTGCCGGTATTGCGACGGCGACGCCCGGAGCTTCCGCGAGTCTACCGGACCCCCGGCTATCCCGTCGTTCCGCTGTTCTTCCTCCTGGCGATGCTGGCCCTGATCAGCAATTCACTTCGCGAGCACCCCGGCGCCGCGGGGTTGACGATCGGAGCGATCCTGGCCGGAATCCCCGCCTACTTCGGCTGGCAGTGGCTCCACAAGACGAGCGAGCGTGGTCTCACGTGATTTTGGCCGTTACAAACGGCGGCTAGCGCTACCTCCTCGAGCGAAATACAATAGCGGTCCCCTTCCCATGCCGTCAGGGAGCGCCGCGCCGTGAACTCCTTGAACCGACCAGCCACCACGCCTGCACGAATTCGCGAGCTAGCAAGAAATCTGGAGCGGGTTCTATCCGGCCCTCCCACGGGTGTGTGCCTAACGGCGCGAAACGAGCAATCCTGCTGCGCCTGCTACCGGGACGCACACCACGATGGCTGGCATCGGTGCGCCTGCGGCGCGGAATGGGAAACCTCCTCGGCCCGGACGTCGGCAAAACCGACCCGCGCAAGCCGGACGTCGATACAGCAACGTTAGGCAGTACCTGCGGCGATTGCGGCAAGCAGCTCGACCGGGTGCAGGTTGGCATGCAGCGGCTCCGGCACGCCGTGACGGTCCGCCAGGAACGCGGGGCTATTGAAGCCGACGACCGTTGTGCCGTCCCTGGCTTCCCAGACTAGCACCCGGAGTGGAAGGTCGACCGCCACCGTCGGTGACGCGGCAATGACCGGGGTCCCCGCTCGGGGGTTTCCGAAGACGAGTAGCCGAGTGGGGAGCAAGGTCATTCCGACGGCGGCCGCGTCGGCCGCGAAGTCAATGCGCGCAAACACGGTGAGATTGCGGGCTGCCACAGCCCCTTCGAGTCGCTTCCACGCGTCGTCGACCGACCCACGGGCCTGGAGTTGAATCATGCCCGCGGGGCTGCGGGATGTATTGGTCACGAGATCTCACTTCCCGAAGGGCGAGCCACCGGCTCGCCGGTCAGACCTCAGAGTCGTTGATCAGTTCGCGCACCCGCAGCCGATTCACTTCCAGCTCGTCGATGGATAGCCGAGCAATGCGGCCCGACCCAATCGCTACCCGCCTGATCGCGAGTCGCCCGATGGCCAATGCCCCGATAGCAAGAGCACCGACACTCACCACGGCAAGTGCAGTGGCACCACGCGCAAAGGCGAGCTGGGACCCAACTGGGTACCGCATGAGTTGGACGCGAGCCATATGCTTGACCTGCCCTTCTCTGTTTCGTCCGTGGATGCCCGCGCTTGTTAGTGGCGATGCGCGACCGACAGCGCATACACCGCGGACCGAAGTGCAGGCAGGGGGTTATCGGACAACTCGATCCCCTTGGTTAGGTAAATAGGGTTGAGCGCGAGCGACCGCTGAAGCGCCTCGTTGTCCGGCGCCACCGTCGTCACACTGATCGTGCCGAGCTCAACCCGTTTCCGGTCGGCGGGCCAAACGAGAGAGCCGTCCTTGGTTGGATCGCCCGGATTCGCCAGCTGCACATACAGTCGGAACTTCACCGGGCCCTTGGCCAAGCGCTTGGGCAGGTCGTCAAATAGGTAGTTGGGCCCGGCCTTCGCAGCCGCCGCCGCGTCCAGGTGCGCCACCCCCGCCACGGGAATGATCTGATACCTGCCTGCCCGCCGGATCCCCGAGCTGTCCACGAAGATGAAAGCATTGTTCCCATAGAAATCGAGGGTGGCGAAGCTCCTGGGGAGTGGCTTCGAATCGTTGATGACCTTGAGCGCGCGTGGATGGCTTTTCAGAAAGGCTTCCATCGGTGATGGGTGCGGACTGGTCGGGGTCGTGGCCGCGACCGCCTTGAGCATCACCAGGAAATCCTCGCCGGTGCCGACAAAGAAGCCGTTATGCGAATTGGCGACGATGTCGGTGAAGGCACCACCGGGGAGCATGAACCGGACTGACATGCCTCGTGGCGAGGCGTGGGAGTCGGTATCCGGAATCTGCGGCACTCCGGTACCGTCGGAGAACCGGACGGTGACCGGCACCGGCCCCCCGTTCAGGTGGGCCGCGGTGCTGATCGCCTTGGCTCCGGGGGCCGGCGTAAACGTTCCAGTCGTCACTATGCCCTTGGCGTGGGCGAAGCGGAAGCCGGTATGGAGGCCCCCATTGAGCTGAACCATGACATCTGCGATCTGCTGTGGCAGACTCAGCGGCGCCGGCTGTTGCTGCGCGGCAATTGGCAGCGGCAAGGCCGCGAGGTAGATGAGAACGCCGATGCGGCGAGACTGGTTGGACGACACGTGTTAGCCTCCGGGCACAGTAAGTGACCGCTAGTAGCTGTCTGCTCCAGCGTTGCTGATTATGGTTTCGAGGTCTTCCGCCGCACGCCGCCGACATTCCTTCTTGAGGTCCTCGATCTCCTCCGCGAGGAAGGTCCCGAGTAGACAATCACTCGTGATCTCGAACGCCGGTAGCTCCTTCTTTGCGGCTGTATTCGAGTAGAGTGCCACGACTGCGCGTGCATCGAACTTGTAGAACGAGTACGTGGGGTATCGCCCGAAAAGCCAGACCTCCGTGGGCTTTTTGAAGGTCCGCGCCAGGCGGGCAAAGTACCGGTAGGCGTCGGCAACCAGGCCAGGGATCTGGGCACCGTCCTCGAAGTGCTTGCTCAACGAAAACATCAGCTCGTGGTTTTCGAGGTCGGGGAGGAACACCTCCAGGCTCGCTTGCTCCCGGCCCACGAACGCCTTGATCGAGGCATCGTGGTTCTCGCGCCAGCGGCGGGAATGAATGAAATACAGGACCATCTGAT
This sequence comes from Gemmatimonadales bacterium, assembly GCA_035495075.1. Lineage (GTDB taxonomy): Bacteria > Gemmatimonadota > Gemmatimonadetes > Gemmatimonadales > GWC2-71-9 > DASQPE01. The sequence goes on along the minus strand of DATJGL010000031.1, from coordinate 1,774 downwards.
TGGATGACCGGATCAGCTCGTCGAACCGCTGGACGAAGGCAGCAAAGGGAGCCACTCGGACAATGCCGGGCAGGGCGTCGGACGCTGACGTCATGGCGCTAGCATTCTGCCTTCGAGGTCACTCGTCAAGGACCGAGTCCGTAACGGAGCCGAAGAAGCCGCGGCAACTGTCTCTGGGATCATGTATTTTCGACTTTCGGGACCGGAGGTGTGTCCAGCGGATGCGAATCGCAGTGTTGCTCCACGAACGCGACGGGGACTTCTGGACCGGCGACTACCTGCTCAAGCACCTCGCGAAGGAATGGCAGGGAGCCGGTGTTTCGGTCCTGCCCGTGTTTGGACCCAAGCGTTTTGTCTCCGCCGATGCCGCGATCCTTCACGTGGACCTCACGCGGATTCCCGAACCCTACCTCGAGCTCGCCAGACGCTACCGCCGGACGGTCAACGGACGCGTCGAGGATATCGGGAAACGCACCTTCAGCGCACACATCGTCCGCCCGGGGGACGGCTACGAAGGGCCGGTGATCGTCAAGACCGAGCGCAACCACGGCGGCCGGCCGGAGGCGCGCTTCGCCGCCCGTCGCTCGGTCTGGGGCCGAGCGGTCGGGCATGCCAAGCGGAAGCTCCCTTGGAGGCTGGTCCACGAGCTTCCGGCGGACGCATACCCTATTTTTGCGAGCCCGCGCGTAGTGCCTCCCGGTGTGTGGCGGAACCCAAACCTTCTCGTCCAGCGTCTCCTCTGCGAGCGGCACGGTGACCTCTACGCGCTCCGGCGGTGGACCTTCCTCGGTGATCGCGAAATCCACTACATCTCATTCGGGACCACGCCGATCGTGAAAGGCTCGAGCGGCACGAGCCGAGAACCTCTCGGCGAGGTTCCGGAGGTGCTGCGAGCGACACGGCGGCGGCTCGCGTTCACGTACGGCAAGTTTGACTATGCAATCGTCAACGGCGAGGTCGTGCTCTTCGACGTCAACCGCACACCGGCCGTGAATCCCGCGACGCCGGAGCGTGACTTGCGTCTCATCGTCCAGCAGCTGTCGGGCGGTCTCAGTGCATTCATCGAGACGCCAGCGGTCGAATGCCGCCCGTGATCGAACGAACGATTGCCCCACCTCTCACACTGGCCGACATCTACGGGTCCGGCGTCATCTACACCGCTCGCTTTCCACCACGCACGTCGGACTGGTTGCCCTCGGATCCCTCGTACCGCGACGCGGCGACCGGGGCCCAGCTCGCGATCGCCGGGCAGATGCCGATTCTCGTTCATGCCGGGGCCGTGACGGCTTCGGGTCTCGACCTCCTGCGCGAAGCTGGCCATGCCGCTCTCCCCGAGCGGCTGCACCCCTATCGCGACGATCAGGAGGCTGTCGCAATGCTCCAGGAGCTGGTGGCGAGTGGCCTCCGCGCCGTGGTGCAGCACCGTCCCCCCACCGACGAATTCGGGCCGAAAAGCTGGTGGGTTTCCCCACACCTTCTCGCGTTCCTCAACAACAAGGCCGAGCTCGGGGCACTCGTACCCGCCGAGTGGGTACCGCCGCGTATGCTGCTGTCCCCTCGAGACCTGCTGAGCGTGCCGGCGAGTACACGCCTCCCCTGCGTCGTAAAGGCCGCGACGGCGTACTCGAGCGGTGGCGGCGCCGACGTTCTTGTTTGCCGCGATACGACGGACGTCGCGCGAGCAGCGGCGGCCTTCGCGCGCTGCGAGGCCGTCATCCTGGAGGACTTGTTGTCGATGGAGCGCAACCTGTGCCTCAACTTTGCGGTGCTGCCT
>DATJGL010000030.1:0-5897 GCA_035495075.1 Gemmatimonadales bacterium | reverse complement strand
ATCCACGATGTAGCGGGACCATTGGGTGAGCCGTGCGTTGTGCACGCTCCAGCTGAGCAAGAAATCACCGGTGACCTGCGGTTTCAGCTCTTCGAGCGTATAGCTCCAGTCCACAATCGTGCCGGGCGCGACGCCGCTCAGCGAATAGCGACGGACTTTTTCATCGGTGTAGACCGGGTCGCCCAGAGTGGCCGGCACATCGGCGTCCTGGACGTGGGGCGGTGTATCACTCACCACGCTGCCATCCGGGCGTACGACCCGAATCCAGTTGACCGTCAGCCGCTGGTGACCTGGTGCATACGAGAATGCATGCTCGGCGAATTGCTCGACCGCAGACTGGGTGAGGATCTGAGTCACCTGTCGGTAGGTCCGGGTCCCGCGCCCATCGGTCTCGTAGCGTACGATGCCATCGTCGAGCAGCAGGACGTAGGGTTCTCCGGCATGCTTGGCCGAGTCGACTGCGAGCGCGTAGACGGAGTCGTTGCGGATGGGTGGATCGCCCGCAGGGGTCACGACCGGAGCCTGGGCTTGGGCAGCAGCGGGAAACAGAAACAGCAGGAGCGCGCACAGACTCAACTGGCGAAAGACGATCCGCATGCAGCGACCTCCCCGGACGGGCCGCACCCTGGACGGCCCGGGGGTGGGGTAGCCAGGACGGTGCAATGTTGGGTCAGGACGGAACGTGCTAAGCCCCTAGCGGGGGGCGAGGGGCGTGCCACCGTGGCTTCAGGAAGGCAGGGTGAGGTAAGTGCGGGCGTGGGGCGTAGGAACGTGTGGATCTGACCGGAAACTCGACACTGCTGCCCATGGCGACTGTAGTTTGGCTGCACCGTGATGCCCACGCGCGACAACGAACAGCCCCGGCTCATCCTACGGGGTCAAACCCGATGCTGAAGGGTTTGGCAGTATCCACCCGCGGGCGCCCAGCAGAACCCCGTGGTTCTCACCGGCCTCATTGAGGTTATACGTCTTGCGCGCCGACCAGTCGAACCGTGAGGCCAGCTCAGTGAGTGAGCTGGCGTTTACCGTCGCATAGGTCTGAATTGCGCAGAGAAGCTGGTGCTTCGGAAACTGCTGAACCAACTTGTCAACGACGTCGGCTACCGGTGGACTGGTGCGCCGCAGATCGAGGCCGGAGCCCGGCGTAAGTGCATCGCCCCATGGCGGGGCGATGAACGCCACGAGGAGCTCGCTCGTCGGTATCGGGAGGTCGGCTAGGCCGGTCCGATAATCCTGGTTCACCACGTTATCTGCAGACCGAGAATTGCAAGATTTCGCTGGGTCACCTGTGAGATGACCGGGTCCAGCTCGAACCCCATGCCGCGAGAACCGGCCAGGCGGCGCAGCAGCCAGTAGAGGGTGTTGCCCGACCCGACGAAAGGGTCGAGCACATATGTGCCTGCTCGTCCTGGTGCGGTGCCTGCAACGCTTGCGACGTCCTCGCTGATGGCAGCGGCGAGCCGATCGCGGGTGCATTCGACGGCGGTGCGTCCCAGCAGTCGGATGCCACGGCCATACCACTCCGACGGTGGCATGCCGTAGATCGAGACGTAGTCCGGCTCGCCGTAGCTGTCGAAGCCGTAGCGCTCTATCTCCCAGAGGTCTAGCACCGCATCGCGCTTCGCGCCGCCCCAAGAGCAGGCGGCGGTCAAAGACAGGTTCCTGGTTGTGCCTTTGGTCGGCACACATGGTCGGCAGTGATGGCGCTCAGTTAATTTTCGTTGTATGGACCTCAGCCCGAGCCGCGTAACCAGGCTGTTGTGGAGGGCCGCCCTGCTGCGATGCCCGAACTGCGGCGGCCGGCCTCTGTTTCAGTCGTGGCTGCGGATGCGCGTCCGCTGTCCGGTTTGCGGCTTGCCGTTGGAACGGGGCGAAGAAGGCTATCAGGTCGGGTCGTACATGTTCAACATCATTGCATCGGAGCTGGTGCTTCTTGTGCTCTTTCTCGCGGTTCTGGTTCTGACCTGGCCCGCGCCGCCGTGGGCGTGGCTGCAGTACGGGGGCGCGGCCCTGGCGATTTTGGCGCCCTTCCTCTTCTTCCCCTTCACGAAGACGTTCTTTCTCGCCTTCGACCTGGTGTTTCGTCCGCCGACCCGCGACGAGCTTCGGTAGCTGGCCGTGCGCCGCAAAGGCGCGGGCCATGAGGTCGCCCAGAAACACATAGCCGTGCTTGGCGAAGATGGGTCCCAGTGACGCCGGGAGGCACGCGTCCAACGAGTCGTCGGCCGCGGACCTTCCGTGATTGAACAGCACTGCGGGAAAGAACTCGCGCCCGCCAGGACGCCAGATCAGCGCCTTCAACGTGAGGGTGCCGCTCTGCACCATGACCGTGTCTGGCCCCGTTGGTGCCTGGGTGCCGACCAGACTCGGTGCGGTAGTAAACAACGCGAGCGCGAGTCCGATCACTGGATCATCACTTCCGTGGCGCGATGATCGCCTCCAACGCGCCCAAGCGTTCCGCCCACAAGGCCTTCATCCGATCGGCGGAGGCTTTGTCGGCCAGCTTGACGTGCTGCACGGCCACCTGGCTCTTGGCGGGCCCCTTAACAATGAAATACAGCTCGACCGAAGTGCCGTCGGGCCAGGTCACGCGCATGGACTTCTCGGGAATCGCGGTGCGGATGGCGAACTTCACGCCACCGAGCCAGCGCCGACGCGTGCGGCCATCGTTAAAGGCGCGGTACAACCGGCCGAGCGGCACGGCGAATACCTTGCTCTTGCTGGCCTCGTAAGCGCCGCCTCGGCGCTGCCCGATGGCCCGGAGGCCCTTGATCCGCTCGTAGCCCACCGTCACGGTCTGGGTCCACCAGTCCGACACCCCATAGATCTCGTGCACGTACTTGGTGATCTTGCCGTGGGGCCAGTCGTGGGCCCCCACTGGGTCGAGCACGGACACCCATTGCTCCCAGTTACGCCCGGTCCTTGCCTCGATCGTTGCGTTGGTCATGCCCGCGAGCTTGGCGTAGTCAGGCTGAGGCGGGGAAGCCTGTTGGCGTTGCTGTCTTTGGAGGAGTTGCCTGCGGGCGGTGGTATAGGCTTCGCCCGTCTTCTGCATGCGGGCGCGAACGAGGCGCTTGAAGTTCTTGTTGGCAGGCATCGTATTCGTCCTTTGGTCGAGCCACGGGCTCGCTCCCCAGCAGCGGCGCCACGTGGCGACGCAAAGGAACTCGCGATGCCGATCCGGGAGTATGTCCCCCTTTGCCTCTCCGAGGACCCTCGCTGGGGGAGGGCCGCCGAGGTTGGGCGTGGACCGCCGCCCGAGCGTTCAGCATGCAACGGCCGTCCGGGATACGCAAGGCGGCGGCGAACCATCCATCGCGAACGCCTGCGAACACTCAGCAGAAAGAGGCGCCAGTCGTGGACATTCTGCACGCAATCGGCAACACCTCGATGGTTCGACTGCGTAAGGTCGTACCACCCGGATGCGCGAGCATCTTCGTGAAGCTCGAGTGGGAGAACCCAACCGGAAGTCTCAAGGACCGGATGGCGCAGGCGGTCATCTCGCGGGCGGAGGAGGACGGCCGACTCAAGCCCGGATACACGGTTGTCGAGTACACCGGCGGCAGCACGGGCGCATCACTTGCGATGGTGTGCGCTGCCAAGGGCTACCGGCTGCATATCGTCAGCTCGGACGCGTTCAGTCAGGAGAAGCTGGATCAGATGGCGGCGCTGGGCGCGGAGCTGACTCTGGTTCCAAGCGAAGGGGGCCGCACCACCAAGAAGCTCATCCTGGATATGATCGAAACCGCCCGTCAACTGAGCCGGGCGCCGAAGACGTACTGGACCGACCAGCTTAACAACCATGACAGCATCGCGGGGTACTACACCCTGGGTGAGGAAATCTGGAATCAGATCAAGGGAGAGGTGGACGCGTTCGTACACAGTGCCGGTACCGCGGCCTCGTCGCGTGGAGTTGCCACTGTGCTCAAGCGTTACAAGCCGGGAATCAAGATCGTTGTCGTGGAACCGGCCGAATCCGCGGTGCTATCGGGAGGTCAGCCAGGGCCTCACAAGATCGAGGGCGTCGGCATCGGCTACACACCTCCGCTCTGGGAACCGGGTCTGGTGGACGAAATCCAGCCGGTGAAGACCGACGACGCGAAGGAAATGACCAGGCGCCTTGCGCGGGAGGAAGCGCTCTTCGCCGGGACATCGTCCGGTGCAAACGTCCTTGCCGCGATTCGAATTGGAGAGCGGCTGGGCCCCAACGCGAAGGTGGTTACGCTGATGGCCGACTCCGGTCTCAAGTATCTGGGGACCGACGTGTACCGGAGAAGCCGGGCTTGAGGCCACTCGGCCGCATGAGATAGGCCCGGGCGGTCGAGAGCGGATGGCTCAGGGCCGTGATGATCCGGCCGAGACCATCCTGAGGTTCGTGAAAGAAACCCAGCTGGTGCAGTACCGCCGCACGGTCGTAGTAGATCCGCTCGCCGGCGAGCCGATCGGCGGCATCGAACGTGTAGACACCGCATAACGGCACCCGTACCCGGCGGCCCGTCGCCGGGAGCCCTCGCCAGGGCCCGAGGTGGGTTCCCAGGATGCGTACCTCGACCACGATGCTGTCGCCCGCGACATGTTGCCGGACCACCTCGATCACGAGATCGGGGAGCGCCCCCAGCAACTCCGAGTAATACGAGCGGACACCGCCCGGGCCGGTGCGGTGGTCGTCCCACGGCTCGTCGTCGAACCGCGCATCGGTCCCGAACGTCGCCATCACCGCCTCGAGATCGTGTCGGTTCTCGCAGCGGATGTGCTCCTCCACGAGCGCCACGCGCGCTTGAACTGCGTCTGTACTGACCGGCATAGTCCGTCTCCCCGCGATTGCCATCCCTATGGGTTCCCGGTTGTCGGGTTTCGCCCCTGCTTTTCCGATGTCCTGGACGAAGCGATATCCGTCCCCAGGAGGAAGGTATGCAATTCAGTTCGACTCTCGCCAAAGGGTGACTGCGGTAGGTGTACGTGAGCGCCGGATGGAGAACGCAAGCGCGCCCCGGCGGTTGCCGGGGCGCTTTGTCTTGGCAACGAGCCGCTCAGGTCTCGACAATGTCCCCGTAGGTGCTCTGAACCAGGGCTTGGAGTTCCTTTTGTTCGGCGGGCGGCACCTGGAACTTGTTCAGCGTCTGTTGGAAGTCATCGAGAAATGCATCCCATTCTCGCGGCCTGATGTGCAGGTGGCGATGGGACTCGGCCATGGACCTGCCGGTATAGCGCTGCGGGCCACCGGTGGCGCCGCAGACCATCTCGGTGACCAGGTACTTGAATCCCGCCGGGGGCACCTTGTGGTGCGCTTCGTCCAAGGCCGGGTTTGCGTTGAGGCGCGGATCTCTCATGATCCGATCGATGAAATCGTCCACCACGGTCGCGATGCTGTAGACACCGCCCAGCCGGTCGTACAGTGTGGCCGTGGCTGCTGGCGCTGCCATACTTGCCTCCTTCGATGCCGATCTAGACGCAGGCGCGTGGTTAAAGCGCCCGATCTGGCCGAGGGTCACGAGTTCCCTAGCTGAGGTTGCCTAGGGTAGGGTGGCGGTCCGGGGGTGTCAAGCAAACCGCGTCTCGAGCCGGCTTCCTTGGCTCCGGCGCGCCGCACCGCTCGCGGCAGCCACCCTCATGTGGGAGAATGCTGCTTCAAGAACGCGAGGGTCCGTTGATTGAACTCATCCACTTTTTCGTACATCGGCGCGTGGGCGCAGTCCTCGAAGATCATCAGCTGTGACCGGGTGATGCCGTTGGTCAGTTGCTTCGCGAAGCGAATTGAGGTGAGCGCATCGCGGCGGCCGAACGTGATCTGGGTGGGTGCCTTGATTCGACCCAGCTGCGCTTCGACGTCGTGGGCCAGGACCGCGTTCGATTGCCGGACGAAAGCTTCCAGGGGTTGCGCCGGACGGCTTCGAACA
>DATJGL010000029.1:0-2653 GCA_035495075.1 Gemmatimonadales bacterium | reverse complement strand
ACCTGATCGGCCCGCGCCAAGAGCCACTGCGGGATCCTCAGGCCGAGGCCCTTCGCGGTCTTGAGGTTGATGACGAGCTCGAACGTGGTTGGCTGCAGGATCGGCAGATCCACCGGCTTTGCGCCTTTGAGGATGCGGCCGGTGTAGACACCGGCTTGACGGTACGTATCCGTCGGGCTGCTTCCATAGCTCATCAAACCCCCGGCCTCGACGAATTCGCGAGCGAAGTACATCGTCGGCACGGCGTAACGCGCCGCCAAGTCGACGAGATGGCGCGGCGAGTCGCCGAAGAAAGGATCGCTCCCGACGAGGAGCGCACCGACACGCTGTTGTCGGAGCGTGGTGAAGGCCGCGTCGATGCCGCGCTCGCTGGTGGCGGTAAGGACGTGAAGTTGGAGCCCGAGGTCACGCGCGGCCGCCTCGGCACCTCTGAGCTCAGATTCTCCCGCGGGGTTGTTCGGCCTCACGAGAAATCCGACGGCCGCCGTCGGCAGGAGCTCATGCATCAGGCCGAGCCGCTTCGCCGCCAGCGCGGTGGTCAAGAATGTTACGCCGGTGATGTTCTCCGTGGGACGGCTCAGACTCGTAACCAATCCGGTCGCGATTGGATCACCGCCGTTGGCAAAGACGATCGGGATCGTTGTCGTCGCTCCTCTCGCCGCGTGCGCCGCCGGTGTGCCGCTGATCGCGGCAATCACCGTCACCCGACGGCGAACCAGATCGGCTGCCAACGCCGGTAGGCGATCGAGTCGGCCATCCGCCCAGCGATATTCGATGGCCACATTGCGGCCCTCGACATAGCCGACTTCGGTCAGGCCTCGGCGGAACGCAGTCACGAGATCCCCATTCGGGGCGGGCGCCCTGGCACTGAGGAATCCGATCACCGGCAGTGCTGGCTGCTGCGCGCGCGCGGCGCACGGCCCGGCGAGGAGGCCACCAGCCGCGAGACCCATGAATGCCCGGCGGCCAATCACTCAATCACCTGGTCCGCTCCTGCGGGATCGTCAGGCCGAACGCTTTGGCGGGCTTGAGGTTGATGACCAACTCACACTTCGTGGTTTGCTGAAAGGGAAGCTCCGCCGGCTTGGCGCCCTTGAGAATTCGTTCGATGTAGCCGGCCACGTGGCGACGCAAGTCTGCGTTGTCGATCCCGTAGGCCATGAGTCCGCTCCGCCTGCCTCGACGAACACGCGGTAGGCATAGATCGCTGGTAACCTGGCTTGCGCGGCCAGTTCGACGATCACCGATCGATTGGCAAACCCCTCGGCGTGATCGCTGACCACGAGCGCCTGCGCCCGGTCCTTGGCCATCACCGCGAACGCACGCCGGTACTTCTGACTCCCCGATCGGATCACTCACGGTTGCCACGATAGTGGTCGCGCCCATCCGGTCCGCGGCCTCGCGCATGACCCGTCGCCTCCTTCTGAATACCGGCTCTCGAACGTGCTGCGCCTCGCCGACGAGCGGAGCGGCGAGGAGGCCGCCAGCCAGCGTGCCGATGAACACTCGCGGTTTCACTCCTCGATCACCTGATCCGCCCGAGCCAGCCGCGACGGCGGGATCGTGAGGCCGAGCGCCTTCGCGGTCTTGAGGTTGACGACCAGGTCGAATTTGGTCGGCTGCTCAATCGGTAGATCCGCGGGCTTCGTTCCCTTCAGAATCTTGTCGACAAAGGACGCCGCACGGCGGAACTGGCTTATGACATCTGGTGAGTAGGACATCAGCAACCCGTCCCGCGTCAGCGCGCTAGAGTCGCCGACCGTTGGCATTCGGTGGCTAAGTGCAAACTGACGGATCCGTGACAGCTCCGGTGAGGCGATATACGTTGCGTGCACGAGCACCACGTCAGGCCGCTCGCGCGCGAGCGTCGACAGAGCGGCGTCCGTCTCGTTCCTCATGCGTGTTGAGACAGGCACGACTGCGATGCCCGCTTTCAAGGCTTCCTCCTGGAAACTCTTGAGACCAAGCGCCGACCCCTGATTGGTCGGCGTCCAAAAGACGGCAAGCCGCGACATGCCTGGGACGAGTTCTCTGCACAGCTGAATCAGTTTGGCGCCCAGATCGCCCAGCTGATTACTGAGTCCCGTGATGTTGCCACCCGGGCGCGCGAGGCTCTCGACTAGCCCCGCTTCGACGGGGTGACTCACCCCCGCGAGGACGACGGGCATCTCCGAGGCATGCTGCTTCAGCATTAATGCCGCGGGCGTCTGCGAGGTGACGACCACCTGAACGCCGGCCTGGACCAGTTCACGCACGAGCGCCGGCCATATGTCGCTACGTCCGTGGGCCCACCGGTACTCGAGCTTGAGGTTACGGCCGTCGACATAGCCGTGCCCCCGCAGGCCATCGGTGAAGGCAGACACAATGGGTGCTGTACTCGGCGTAGGGGGATAAGTTCCGAGATAGCCCACGCGGTACAGCTTCCCCACCTGCTGCGCCCCCGCGGCGAGCGGCGCGGCGAGGAGGCCCCCTGAGATCATCGCCAGGAAGGTCCGGCGTTCCATCACGGGTCCTCCCTCAGTCTTTCCAGTGCCGCCTCGAGCAGCACCCGAATCTCCGCATCGCGCCCGACGAGCACGCCACCCGCTGGCGCCCGACCAATGGCCCGCCGCACCCTCTACAAAGCGCACGAGCGGATTCTGCACGGACTTGG
>DATJGL010000028.1:0-5441 GCA_035495075.1 Gemmatimonadales bacterium | reverse complement strand
GTGGGGCATGCCATCGCCGACGTAGGGATCGAAGTTCTGCCCCAGGATGGTCTCCTTCCGCCAGGCCCCGACCTGGGTGAGGCGTGGGTACTGCTTGATCTCCAGCCGCCACCCCTGGTCGTCGGTCAGGTGCAGGTGGAGGGTATTGATCTTGTAGAGCGCGAGGAGGTCGATGAGCTTCTCGATGAACTCCGGCGGGTAGAACCAGCGCGCCACGTCGAGGAGAATGCCGCGATATCGGAAGCGGGGCGCGTCCTCGATCTCCACAGCGGGGATGACCCACCGCGCCGGCGGCGGCGCCGAGTCCGTCCTCTGCGCGACGCCTCTTCCCCACGAACTAGCCGAGCGGACCCCGCGCTCCAGCTCCGGCGGGAGGAGCTGCCGGAGCGTTTGAAGCCCGTGGAATAGCCCGGCGGCCGTCGGCGCCGAGAGGATCGCGCCCCGCGGGGCGACAACCAGGCGGTAGCTCTCCGGCTCCCTGGAGGTCGAGTCTGGCGTCAGTCGGATCGAGAGTGCGTTGGTGGCGTGGTCGGACGCCGATTCCGGAGCGACCGGCAACGGGAGTCCCGAGGCAACCCGAAGGGGGGCGGCCAGGAGCTCCGACAACGTGCGGAGCTCCGTGCTGGCCGGATCGGAGAGCATGATCCGGGTCTCGCGATCGAGCCGGAATTCGCCCGGCCTGGCCTGAAGGTGCCGGGGCGCCGGGATGATCGGGTAACGCTCGACAACTTGAGGCACCGGCTCGGGCGTCGTCGCTCTCGTGCGCGCGCATCCCGTGACGACCAGGGCGAGGAGGAGCGCCGCTCCGGCGGCCGGCAATCCAGTCCGGCGCGATGCCGTCGGAGGCATTGAAACGCGGGCGTCGCGAAGCGGCATTGGTCACCATAGGCTGGACGGGGCGGGAGTCAAGCCCCGAGTCCGGCTGTGGCTGTCCACCGCGCTTTCGCCGCGGCCGAGGTCGAAACGCCGAGGGTTCCCGCTGAGTCCGGGCGAGCCGGTGACCGCGAGGCGCATCGGCTGACTGCAACACTCGGCCACCGGCCATCGGCGATCTCCCGCTCCGGGTCCAGGCTCCTGGCGAGACGCGACTCGCTGGCGCTCTCAAAGGCGCGAAAGATATATAAGTATGCGGCATACATATAAAACCTCCTCCGACGGGTCGTCGAGTGAGGCCTACTCCCCCTGCACCGCGGCCTCCACCGGGCACTCGGCGAGGGGACAGGCCGCTTCATCACACAGGCGGCAGATGTGGTCCGAGTGTTCGCGGTCGCGTGTCAGGCCGGCGAGCAGCTTTTCCACCAGGTGACCCAGCTGATCCTGCTCCGCGGGGGCCAGCAATTCGAGCGCGCTGCCCATGACCGAGCGGCGCCGATTGAGGATGGCCCGCACGTGCCGTCTCCCCTGGAGGGTCAGGTGCACGGCCACCGAGCGGCCGTCCCGCCCGGCTTTTCGCTCCACCGCGCCCTCGTGCTCGAGCCGATCCAGCAACCGCACCGTGCCGCTATGCGAGAGCCCCAGAATGCGGCGCAATCGTTCGATGCTGAGCCCTGGTGCCCAATGCACGGATACCAGAGCGGCCGGGAAGGCCGCACCGTGCTCCGCGGCCGAGGTCGTGGCGGCTTCCAGCGCGTCGTTGAGCGCCGTGACCGCGGCACCCAACAGGTTGGCTGTACGGGCGTCGGACATGAGTGGAAGATGTATGTGGAAGTCATATACGGCAAGTGGACGGCCGCGTGACGGCCTTGCTCGCGCGGGAAGAGGCCGCTTCCTGTTAAGTCGTTAGAGATCCACCAGATGACCCGCCACGCCTACAGGTAACGTCCCAGTGCAGCTTAAGGAGACTCAGGCTTAGCGACGCTTCATTGGATGAAGTGCATCCTACGATTCACATGTGATGTACTTGAACGAAGCGCAGAAAGGAAGACTGCACTCAAGTCGGAGCCCGATCTGTTTCGTATGAATCCCACGAGTGCCGACGTTTTCCTCCGGGCGCTCGACCGCCCGTCCGAATCCCTTCATTTTGCACCAAGCCGTCGCTGGCTCTTCCCCACAGCGCGTATGGCTTTCGTAACAGGCATCAAGCCTGAATCCTCCATACATTGGCTCGGGAAAGGTCTCTCGTTGAGGCGTGGGCGGTTGGGCGCTTGGATTCGTTGACGAGGTTCCTATGCTGGTCTGCTCCGGGTGGCGTAGAGTGAGGAACAGGGCCAACCCTATGAAGGCCACACCCCCGACAACAGACAGGATGCACCCGAACCCTCGGGGCTGCGACGAATGTCCGAGCAAGGAAGGACGGTCGAAAGACTCGCTCGTGCGTCGCACAACGGCCAACCTTTCGTCCCGGCGACGAATGCGACATAAAACACTTAGACCCTGTCGCATTTGCGTCACTATGGCGACGATTTTCACTCTAGCCGCTTGGTAAAGCGCGAAGTAAGGTGAAGAACGTTTGATGATCGGTTGATGAATCAACCGCACTATGCTCCCGCTCACCTGAAGTCATTGCACCAACTCGGCGAGGAACTCCATGTCCATTCGACTGCGGGCTCGCGCGCAGACCGTGTGCAAGCTCGGTCTGGGTGCAGTTGTCGTCCTGGTCGCTTGCTTGGCTGAGGACGAGCCAACGGGCGTTTCGGGGCCACCCTCGAACGTGGTTCGCGGAGCCGGGTGCACACCGGAAGTGATTCAGACCTCGAGCGGATCATCCGACACACTGCTGATCACTTTCGAAAACCCATCAAATCCACTGCAATTGTGTATCAATCTTGCCCCATACGGCATTGACATGGTGGACCCAATGCCCGTGGACACTCCACAGGGCGACGGCCTTTTCATGCCCCGAACAGATCATGCGGCGAATCTGCCAAGCGGGATCGTCTACGCGCTAGGGGCGCAGTATACCCCCCCACAGGTAATGATCGAGTTTGATCCGCCGATTTCCTCAGCTGAGTTCTACTACAGCAGGCGGCTAAACAGTGAGGCTATCTGGAACGGGGTTATGGCTCCGTATGATTCAATGCCAGTGTGGGCCGTGTCGCGGACGCCGGGGACACTCTCGTACCAGTTCTGGGCGTCGAAGACGTTGTACGGCAACGTGCCGGCGAACACGCCCGATGTCGTGACGAACTTGGACGTGTGGACCCCTGTAAAGCTACAGTCTAACTTCGGCGACAAGATCCAATGGCTCTGGTTCAACGGCACGATAGCCATTGATAACCTCAAGGTAGTGCGCACGCCTCTGAGCTGTACAAGCACTGTGGTGCGCGGGCAACAACAGCGTTGTGTGTTTAGTTCCAACGCCTGGACCGTCACCAGATGGGAGTTTACTCCGGATGGAGACGGTGGAATGACGGCTCTACGCCGCGAGCCGGGTTCCGAGGGTCTCTCGCTCGCTTCAGTGTCGAGCCCGCCCATGCCAGTTGTGGTTGAGAATACCTCCAACAAGGAATGGACCGGCGGCGTCGCCGTGGGCGGAACCGTCAAGGTTTACGTGACCAACGGCACGACCTCACGCACCTACGAGACCCACTTCGCCGTCACGGATCGCCCCTACAACTGGCGGGCCACGTGGGACTATCGGCAGGGGCCTGATTCAACTGTCGCTGATCTAGATCTCGATCCTGCCGACACGGTCTACGGCCGCAACTGTCCCCAGCAGTTTCCGAAAGAGTCCACGTGTATTGCCCAGACACGCCTCCGGATACAGCCGGACCCTTGGGTGCAGCCTGGGGCAGGGTACAGCATGAACTCCTTCCCGACCGGTCCGAACACCGGCTATTGGTACGTGGCCTCGATCTCGTACGATATGAAGCGCGTCGGGAACGTGCATCAAGGCATGCTGTTTACCTCGACCCGCAAACACACGGTGCCGACGGAGTTACTTAGCAAGAATTGCAAGAAGGGTCTCGGGCTAAGCCCCAATGCCAGCACTGGCCAGGCGAATCATTACCAGATCAACAAGTTCTGCACGGTGGCCACTACCCCGCCGATACCCATTGACAACCTCATTTCGGGGCTGTACGGCCACGAGGGATTTGGTTACAACGGTGGCGTGGGACACGAAACCCTCGGACAGCAGGCCGCGGGAGAGCCGCAGAATGATCCCTACAAGGCTATCGAGAAGCTGACGGCCACCGATTCCGTGACATTGGCTGGCTTGATTGATCCCGAGGTGCTCATCATTGGACAGGAGATCAGCCTCAAAGCGGCCGACAAGAACTCCATCAATGGTGGCCCCCACGGTAATTTCGATCCCGCCCAATACCCGAACACCAAGATCTATTTCTGGAACTTCAATCCGACGACGCAAGTGTGGTTCATCAGCACGAACGCGCTCCTCACCAAGTTTTGAGGGCCATCATGCACACTCATTCGCTTTCGCCACTTCTAGCCGCCGCTCTGCTAGGGCTTCCTGCTGCCGCCCATGCTCAGGGCCAACACGTCTCACGTCCACCGGGCGAGCTGGTCGCCGCCTATGCCCGCGAGGCGCAATCGCCAACCGGCGATGTCACGGCGAACCGCGACGTGACCCACATCCTGACACATCACACCGAGTACACCGCAGCCGAGGTCAACACAGTTCTCGAGGGCCTTGAGGCCGTCACCCTCAGTTCGGCGCCCGGGAGATCTCGCGCCAAGGCAGCGCTTCTCATGGCCACGCCTGGCTCGTCCAGAGCGGCAAAACCCCTGAGCGGGATCTTCCCGCGCCTCGCGCGCGTGTACAACGGGAATAAAGACCCCCTGGTCCGGAGCTCGGTGCTTGCGGCCATGGGGCAGCTGGTCGATCGCCGGGAGACCACGGCATTCTTGGAGCGAGTGGCCAAGACCGAGCCTGCTGGTGGTCTTGCCGGTCGGGCCGTGGCATCACTGGTGATGATGGGAGATGAGGGTCGTGCCGCGCTCAAACGACTACACGACTCGAAGGTTGTGACGGATCCCGACGTCCGGAGGGACCTAGACCAGATCGCCAAGAACGGTTACCGCATGCCGTCGTAAGCCGGTATGATCAGGGGTTGGGGAGGTGCTGCCGCATTGTCGCTGAAGTTGTTCGCCGCGCGTTCACATGGCTGCGCCGCGAACATCAAGCCCTTACGCCCTCGACAACCGAAAGGTGGGTTTCGGTGGCAACGACGCGCCGAAGCCTGAACCCGGATCGCTTCAGCAGCTCCCGGAACTCCGCCTGGGTGCGCTCTCGGCCGCGTGGCGTGAGCACCAGCATCTCGAGATCCAGGAGTTTGCCGAAGTGCGCCCCGTTGCCGGGCGGGATGACGGCGTCGACGATTAGCACTTTCCCGCGGGGATGCATTGCGCGGTGGCAGTTTCGGAGGATCTGGGTTGCGCGCTCGTCATCCCAGTCGTGGATGATGTGCTTCATCAAGTAGGCATCGCCTCCCACTGGAACGGACTCGAAGAAGTCCCCGCTGACGACTTGGCAACGGTCG
>DATJGL010000027.1:0-7120 GCA_035495075.1 Gemmatimonadales bacterium | reverse complement strand
TCGAGCGCCGCACCGAGGGCCTCCACTACGTAGCGGTGCGCTTCGGCCATGAGATCCAGGCGTTGCCGCACTAGCGGGCTCCCCCGCCGCACCTCGCGTCGAGCCTCGCTGATCAGGCGGCTGAACCGTCGCATGCGTTCCAGGCGGAGCTCGAGGGTGGGAACCGGCAGGCCGGGAGCCACCCGGTAATACACCCGGCGGTCCCCCGCATGGCCGGTTCGCTCCAACACGCCCCGGCGCTCCAGCATGCGGGTTTCGGTGCTGACGCTCGCTTTGCTCACACCGAGGTCGGCGGCAAGCTGATCGAGCGACAGCGATGCCTCGCTGAGGAGCAGGCGGCCGAAGATGCGCCCGGCCGTGCGGGAGAAGCCCTCCGCCTCGAAGAACACCCCTACCTGCTCGACGAACTCGACCCGGCCGGTGCTGCTAGAATGCAGGGAGCACTCCACGGAATGGATGGGGAAGTTTACGTTCATTCAGTACGTTCAGGCAATACTGAATCCTGGGACGGGGCGATTCCGTAAAGCTCCCGCCTTCGCGTCAAGGAGACTGGGTCTTGTCGATGCCCCGTGTCACCGCCTGTCGCCTCCTGAGCGCCGCCGCCGCGGCGACCCTGCTCCTGCCGAGTTGCACGCCGCCATTGCCGGGACCGGGTGGCGGAGCGCCGGCGGCCGCGCCGGCGCCGCACGTGAAATGGACGCCTCCTCCGGAGGCGCCCGCTCCGGTGGCAGCCCCGGCACCGGGCATTCCTCCCGAGCTGGCCGAGCGCATTCAGCGGCTCACGATGGGCGACGTGGTCGACCTCGCCCTCCGGGGCAATCCGGCAACGGCCCAGGCCTGGGCCAACGCCCGAGCGGCCGCGGCCGCCTACGGAGCGTCAAAGTCGGCCTATTACCCCACGCTCGACGGCGACGTGTCGGGCACGCGGATCAAGACCGCGGCGACCAGCGGACGCGTGGCCGTAATCCAGACGGTGTACGGCCCCAGCGCGACGCTCTCATGGCTGCTCTGGGACTTCGGAGGGCGGAGCGGCGCGATCGAATCCGCCCGGCAGGCGCTGCTCGCCGCAGACTGGACTCACAACGCCACCATCTCGGATGTCGTACTTCAGGCGCAAGTCGCGTTCTTCAACTACATCGCGACTGGCGCCCTGCTCACGGCACAACGAGCGTCCGTCAAAGACGCCCAGGCAAACCTGGATGCCGCTGAAGCGCGGCGACAGGTGGGCGCGGCGACGATCGCGGACGTGCTGCAGGCGCGGACCGCCCTCTCCCAGGCCCAGCTCTCGCTCGATACGCTGGAAGGCAGCCGACTGACGGCGCGAGGCGCGCTGGCCGTCTCTCTCGGATTGAACGCCAACGTCCCGTACGACGTGGACAGCGTGCGTTCGCTGAGACCGATCGCCGCCGTCAGCGACAGCGTGGAGGCGATCATCAATCGGGCGGTCCGCGAGCGGCCTGATCTTGCCGCGGCGAGGGCGGACGCTGCGGCCGCCCAGGCCCGAATCCGAGAGATTCGCGGTAGCCGGTTGCCGTCGATCACGGCGACGGGAACAGCCGGGTACACCGATGTCGTAAACCGGGGCAGCGCCGGCACCAGTTACAACATCGGCCTAGGCCTGGCGATCCCCTTGTTCAATGGTTTCGGCCGGGAGTACTCGCAGAAGCAGGCGGAATATCTGGCCGATGCTGCCGTGGCACAGCAACGCAGCCTGGAGCAGCAGGTCACCTACCAGGTGTTCAGCGCGTATTATGCACTGCAGACGGCGACGCGCCGGGTGCAGACCAGCAACGACCTCGTCGCGAGCGCGGCGCAGTCGACCGAGGTTGCCCTCGCGCGTTACAAAGCAGGGGTCGGCACGGTGCTCGACCTGCTCGCGGCGCAAGGCGCCCTCGCGAGCGCCAGGTCCCAGGTGGTCCAGAGCCGGCTCGCCTGGTACATCTCGCTTGCCCAGCTCGCGCACGACGCGGGCGCGCTGGACCCGAAGGGGGGAACCGACCTCCGGCTCTCACCTGATACCGTGGAGAGTATCCCGCAGGAGACCATCCCGCAGCGATGAAGCGATCGTCCTTCGTTGGTCTGGCAACCTGCGTCGCCCTGTCAAGCGCTTGTAACAAAGCGCCGCACCGAGAACTTCCGCCCGTTCCGGTCCTTGCCGCCACGGCTGAGCGCCGTTCCGTCCCGTTCACCATCGAGGCCAATGGAACGGTGGAGCCGCTGGAGACGGTTGCCGTCGAATCACAGGTAACCGGCTATCTGCTTCGGGCAGGATTCAAGGAAGGTGATGAGGTTCGGCCGGGCCAGGTGCTGTTCGAGATCGACCCGGCACCCTACCGAGCCGCGCTGCAGCAGGCTCGGGCTGTTCTGGCGCGCGACCAGGCACAGCTCGTCGCCGCCCAGCAGGATGCGGAGCGCAACGACGCGCTCGCGGCGAAGGAGTACGTCACCACTCAGCAGGCGGAGCAGAGTCGGGCCGCCGCGGCGGCACAGGCCGCTTCGGTGAAGGCGGATGAAGCGGCGGTCGAGAGTGCGCGCATCAATCTGGAGAACGCCACGATTCGGTCGCCGATTGGTGGCAGGGCCGGCGGCCTGCTGGTCAAGGCGGGCAATCTGGTGCGCGGCGGCGCCAGTGTCACGCTGGTCACGATCAATCGCATCCACCCGATCCTGGTCCGGTTTGCCGTGCCGGGAAATCAGCTGGCCTTGATTCAGCGGTACCGCACCCGACCGCTCACGGTGACCGCAGAACCGCAGGGGGCAACGACCCAAGCGCGCGGGATGCTGAGCTTCGTGGACAACGCGGTCGATTCGGCTACCGGTACCGTCTTGCTCAAGGCCGGCTTCGCGAACCAGGACGGAGCGCTCTGGCCCGGCCAGTTCGT
The DNA here is from genome assembly GCA_035495075.1 of Gemmatimonadales bacterium. GTDB lineage: Bacteria > Gemmatimonadota > Gemmatimonadetes > Gemmatimonadales > GWC2-71-9 > DASQPE01. The sequence continues at coordinate 4,238 of DATJGL010000027.1, read as the reverse complement.
CAAAGCCTCGCTCGAGCTGTACGTCGAGGCCGACGCGCTGGTCGTGCCGTCGAGCGCCATAGTCTCCGGGCAGCAGGGGTCCTACGTTTTCGTGGTGAAGCAGGATCGAACGACTGAAATTCGCGACGTCAGGGTTTCCCGCCCCGCGGGCGACTTTACCGTGTTGGCGGCGGGAGTGGAGCCGGGCGAGCAGGTCGTCACGGAAGGGCAGCTACGGCTCACGGCCGGGGCAAAGGTCCAGATCAAATTGCCGCCGGCGACGCCAGGAGCCGGCGCGTCGACCCGGGGTAGCACGTGAGCATCGCGGAGCCATTCATACGCCGCCCGGTCATGACCACGCTGGTCATGGCCGGCATTCTGATTTTCGGCATCCTGGGGTACCAACGTTTGCCGGTGAGCCAGCTGCCGAACGTGGATTACCCCACCATCCAGGTCAGCGCGAGCCTCCCGGGCGCCAGCGCCGAGACTATGGCGTCCGCCGTCGCGACTCCTCTGGAGCAGCAGTTCTCGACCGTGGCTGGCATCGACGCGATGACCTCGAACTCGAGCCAGGGCAATACGTCTGTCACGCTGCAGTTCAACCTGAACCGCGACATCGACGCCGCGGCGCAGGACGTCCAGGCGGCCATCGCGCAGACCCTGCGCTCGCTTCCCCAAGACATGCTGCCGCCCAGTTACCGCAAGGTGAACCCGGCGGACAGCCCGATTCTCTATTTCGCGCTCACCTCGACCACGTTGCCGCTGCAGCAGGTGGACGAGTACGCCGAGACGTTCCTGGCGCAGCGGATCTCAATGGTGGACGGTGTGGCGCAGGTGAACGTCTTTGGCTCGCAGAAGTATGCAGTCCGGATCCAGCTCAATCCGCAGGCGCTGGCTTCCCGCAAGATCGGGCTGGACGAGGTCGCGCAGGCGGTCGAGAGTGGAAACACCAATCAGCCTACCGGGGTGCTATGGGGGAAAGACCGCGCGTGGACCATCGAGACGAACGGGCAGCTCCCTGATGCCGCGGCGTTTCGCCCGCTGGTGGTGGCCTGGCGAAACGGCGCGCCGGTACGGCTCCAGGACGTCGGCAATGTGATCGATGGGGTGCAGGACAGTCGGGTCGCGGCCTGGTTCAACGGCGAGCGCGGCGTCGTGCTGGCAATACAGCGGCAGCCGGGCACGAACACCGTGGCGGTCGCCAATGCCGTACGGAAGACGGTGGACGACCTTCGCGCCCAGCTGCCGGCATCGGTCAAGGTGGATCTGCTGTTCGACCGGTCGCTGTTCATCAACGAGTCCGTCGCCGACGTGAAGTTCACCCTGCTGCTCACCATCTCGCTGGTGGTGATGGTGATCTTCCTGTTCCTCCGAAACCTCACCGCGACGGTGATCCCGAGTCTGGCGTTGCCGATGTCGCTGGTGGGCACGTTCGCGGTGATGTATCTGCTCGGCTTCAGTCTGGACAATCTGTCGCTGATGGCGTTGACGCTGGCCGTGGGCTTCGTGGTGGACGACGCCATCGTCATGCTCGAGAATGTGGTCCGCCACATGGAGATGGGGAAAACCGCCTGGCGGGCCGCACTGGAGGGTGCCCGCGAGATCGGGTTCACGATCCTTTCGATGACGATCTCGCTGGTGGCCGTATTCATCCCCATTCTGTTTCTGGGCGGGCTGATCGGTCGCCTGTTCCAGGAGTTCGCGGCCACGATCGGCATCGCCATTCTGGTATCGGGGTTCGTCTCGCTGACGCTCACGCCGATGCTGTGCAGCCGGTATCTCAAGCCGGGGTCGCACGCCGGGCACGGCCGGTTCTACGAAATGACCGAGCGCGTCTGGCAGCGGGTGCTCCACGCTTACGACCGCAGCCTTCGCTTCGTCATGCGGCACCGGCCGGCGACCCTGGTGTTCTCATTCGTCCTTGTCGGCGCCACCCTCTGGCTCGCCGTGCTGGTGCCCAAAGGATTCCTGCCCAGCGAGGACCAGGGCCAGTTGATCGGCACCACCGAGGGGCTCGAGGGCACCAGCTTCGACGCGATGGTCGAGCTGCAGCGCAAGGTTGCCGCGATCGTGCAGCAGGATCCCAACGTCGCAGGGTTCATGTCATCGGTGGGCGCCGGCGGCCGTACGCCCACGATCAACCAGGGCCGCCTCTTCATCCGCCTCAAGCCGCAGGGCGAGCGGAAGCTCTCGGCCGACGATGTCGCGCGCGAGATGCAGCCCAAGCTCAGCCAGGTGCCGGGCATGCGGGTCTATATGCAGAACCTGCCGGTAATCAGCATTGGCGGGACGGTCAGCAAGAGCCTGTATCAGTTCACGCTCCAGAGCACCGACATCGACGCGCTCTACCAGAACGCCGGCATGCTGGAGCGCAAGCTGGCGACGCTTCCCCTGCTCGCCGACGTGACCAGCGATCTCCAGATCAAGAACCCACAGGTGCGGGTGGACGTCGACCGGGACCGCGCAGCGTCGCTGGGCGTCACCGCGGACCAGGTCGAGAGCGCGCTCTACAACGCCTACGGCTCGCGACAGGTGTCCACGATCTACACGCCCACGAACCAGTATTGGGTAATCATCGAGGTCCTGCCGGAGTACCAGCGCGACCTCCCGGCCCTGAATCAGCTCTACATACGCTCCAGCAGCGGCGATCTGGTGCCGCTTGCCGCAGTTGCGCGCGTGAGCACGGACGTGGGCCCGCTCAGCGTCAACCACTCGGGTCAGCTTCCTGCCGTCACCCTGTCGTTCAACCTGGCTCCCGGCGTTTCCCTCGGCGAAGCGGTCACATCGGTGCAGCGAACGGCGGACCAGATTCTCCCCGCAACCGTCACCACGTCGTTCGCCGGAACTGCGCAGGCTTTCCAGGACGCGCAACGCGGTCTGCTCGGGCTGCTCTTCGTCGCGATCCTCGTCATCTACCTGGTCCTCGGCGTGCTGTACGAAAGCTTCGTGCACCCACTCACCATTCTCTCGGGGCTGCCGGCGGCCGGTTTCGGTGCACTGCTGACGCTGCTCGTGTTCGGGTACGACCTCAACGTCTACGCGTTCGTGGGGCTCATTCTGCTGGTCGGCATCGTCAAGAAGAACGCGATCATGATGGTGGACTTCGCCGTGGAGGCCGAGCGACGGGAGCGAAAGTCGCCCGAGGTCGCAATCGTCGATGCCTGCCTGGTGCGATTCCGGCCCATCATGATGACCACGATGGCCGCCCTCCTCGGCACGCTCCCCATCGCGCTCGGCGCCGGCGCCGGCGCGGAGTCCCGCCGCCCGCTGGGTGTGGCGGTCGTAGGTGGACTTGCCTTCTCTCAGCTGATCACGCTGTACCTGACCCCGGTGATCTACACCTACTTCGACGAGCTGCAGCAGCGGTTCGGGCGGCGGAACAAGAAGCCGGCCTCCGAGGAGGAGCAGGAGCAGCCGGAACTAGCCGGTGTGGCGGCACAGGGGGGAAATGGAATCAACGGAGTGAATGGCCGTAACAGCGTGAACGGTGAACAGTGAACGGGAGTCCCGCTGTTGATCGGAGCTCCTTGTTTACTGTTCACTATTCACGCTGTTCACTGCTCACCGCGCCGGGCGTTCTATCGGGACCTCAACCGCCGCCCACCCTGCCGTCGGCCCCGCATATCTGAGATCGTAAAACCGAACGATCGGCCCTGACTCTCCGTTACGCACAGTGGCCGCAGGGAAGCGGGACCACCTGAGGAAAGTCGAGCCCGCGGGCGTTCCGGCAGCGGCCTCGACCTCAGGTTGGTCGAGCTCGTCGACTACGGGCCGCGGATCGAGCGTGAAAGTGGGCGATCCCAGCCAACGAAATCGGCCGCGTCGATAGCCTCCCGGCGTCCTCAGTACCACCGACCGCACGAACGGGTTCGCCGGCCCCGGTGCCACCATGGTGGCGATCGGGTCGAGTCCCTCCGCGACCGCCTCGGCGTGCACGATTCGTCTTGCTGCGGCAGCCGAAATTCCCATGCAGCCGATGTAGACCATCGCTCCGATACCTGCCAGCCGGGCCGGGCGCTCGGCCACGGCGTGGGACCTGCCTTTGCGACGCAGGACCCAGCTCCAGAGTGCACCACCTCCGACCAACAGCCAGAGCCAGGGGTCCACGATGAAGAGGGTATCGGCGTAGAACCATCGTTCCGAGAATGGCATCAACAATCGGACGCCGTAGGTATTGAGCAGGTCGAGGAACGGGTGGGACCATACCGCGATGGCCGAGAGCAGAAGCAGCGACCGGGCGTCCGGCGGGGGAGTCTTCT
>DATJGL010000026.1:0-10158 GCA_035495075.1 Gemmatimonadales bacterium | reverse complement strand
AGGGGCACGCGCGCGTCGAGCGCGATCCCCTCGCTATTCAGCAAGTCGCCCTCACCAGGGATGATGGTGCCGGCCGTGCCGGTGTTGGAGAACCATCCGAGATGACCGGCAATCCCGACCTCGCCGCCGGTTCCCCGCTCGCCCCACCGCAGGTACACCCGGCCCTGAAGAAAGGGCCGGCCCGAAAGCTCGGCCAGGTCGGCGGGGTCGGGGTCCGTGAGCGTATTCGGCTCACCACTCGCCGGCGCCAACGCGGCGACCTCCGCGCCGACTCGCATCCGGTCGCCGGCCTCGGCGCCGACCCGGATCTGCGGGAGCCAGAGCCAGATGTTGCCCGCGGTCACGAAGCCCGGCGTTCCAATGGAAGCCAGGCTGACCGGGCTCACGCCCATGAACACCGGGTCTTCCTGGCCCACGAGGATTCTCGCATGGTCCCACTGGAGGATTCCGCGCGCTGTGCGGAGGCGAACGACCGGTAGCGTGCGCGATGGATTCGACTGGGTGGCACCAAAAAGATCGAGCGCGAGGTCGCCGGTGAATTGTCCGCCCAGCACATTCGAAATGTGAATCGCCCCGCCGACCAGCGACTGTCGCACCGCCGCGCCGAACGTGCCCTCCCGGCTCGGGGCGCCCGCGCTGGGCAGGACAAATAGCGGCACGTCCACGACGTTGCCCCGTCCGCTGTTGTGGAACGTGTTGAGGAGGACGCGACCGAAGAACTCGAACTGGACGCGGCTCTTGGTGCGGACTTCCGACTCGGCCTGAGTGGCAAGTTGTCGGCGAAGAAGCTCGATGGCTTCCTCGGCTCGACGCAGCCGCTCTTCGAGAGAGTCAAGGGTCGCCGCCGAGTCGAGAGTTGCCGCTGCAGAATCAGCTTGCTGAGCCGAGAGAGCGGGGACGCCCCCGAGCAGAGCCGACAGCGTGAGAACAGCAATCCTGCTTGACGCACCCAAGCGGGGTAGTACGTTGCGGGGCATGCTGCAGGCCAGATCGGAAATTGCGGTCGTCGTCCTGTGGGCGATGCTGGTTCCCGGTGCGCTCAGCGCCCAGGGGTCGGTGAGCGGGCGCGTGACGATTCAGGAGCGCGAGGGTGAGACGACCAAGGACCTCGCGACCGCTGTTATATACCTTGAGTCTTCCGGCGGCGCCATCAGTCCGGCTCGCGAAGGCGAGTCCGAAATTGCCATGCACGACAAGACCTTTATCCCGCACGTGCGGGTGGTGCCCGCCGGCAGCGCCGTTGCCTTTCCGAACCAGGACCCTTTCAGACACAACGTCTTCTCCAACTCGAGCCCCGGCCCGTTCGATCTCGGCCTGACTCCGCGGAGCGAGTCGTCGAAAAACCGGTTCCGGAGGGCGGGCGTGTACGCAATCTTCTGCAATATTCACTCGCGGATGAGCGCGTTCGTGGTGGCCGTGGCCAGCCCGTACTATACGCAGCCCGGCGCCGACGGCTCCTTCACCATCCCCTCGGTTCCCGCGGGTCGGTACGTGCTCCACGCCTGGCACGAGCGCGGCGGCGAGACCACCCAGGCGCTGGATGTGCCCGCGACCGGTCTCGCGGGCCTCAACGCGGTGCTCGACGCCCGCGGCTACCGGCCATCGCAGCACAAGAACAAGTTCGGCCAAGACTACGCGGCGAGTGACGACGACGAGCGGTACTAGCGGCCTCACCTGGCGGATCTTTCTCGGGGCCGCCGGCGTCGTCGCCGTGGTGTTGCTGGCCACCCTCCTGCTCGCGTGGTTCTCAGTCCGCCGCACTGCAGGCACCGAGCTCGACCGCAGCCTTGCGCGGACCCGCGAGCTGGTCGTCACCTTCCTCCAAGGCGATCGTCGCAGTCTGTCGCAGAGCGCCACCGTCTTCGTCCAGAACCCCAATTTCCGCGCACTGCTCGAGAATCCGGCTCCGGGCGACATGCTGGACCAGTCACTCGAAGCGGCTCATCTGCTCGGCGCCACCTTCGTACAGATCACCGATGCGTCCGGTGTGCGGCTCGCGCGGAGCGATGAGCCGCAGGCGGCGCCGGTGCAACTGGCCCGGTCGCCGCTGATCGCGGGCGCTCTCGCGGGTGATGTCCGCGCCGGCTTCGGCGTGTCGGGTGATTCGATTCTGTTTCAGGCGGTCGCAGTGCCGATCCGCGGCGCCGGTCCTGATGTCGTGCGTGGCTCGCTCATGGCGGCAAGGACCATCGACAGCTCGCTCGCGAGCGCGGTGAAGCAGGTGACCGCAAGCGACGTGGTGTTCTTCGCGCTCGATTCTGCCGGTCGTGCCCGCATTGCGGCGTCCACGCTGGGGCGTAACCCGGCGCTCTCGGCTTTCGTCGAGCGGTACGGCTCACGCGCGAGCAGCGAGCTCCGCGGGCCGCCAGCTGCCGGCGAGATGCCGCAGGCCACTCTGCCACGCGCCGAGGTGTCGCTCGGCGATCAGGCTTACGTGGGACAGGGTGGCGCTCTCCTCTCGGCCGGGGGCACGCCACTTGGCGGTTTCGTCGCGCTCCGAAGTCGCGCACTCGAGCTGGCTGGGTTTCGCGATCTGAGGATTCGCATCGTGTTCGCGGGACTGGCCGGACTGCTGCTGGCGGGCGTGTTCTCGTATCTCATGGCGCACCGAATCAGCCGCCCCGTGCTCGGCCTTGTCGCCGCGACCCGGCGGGCAGCGGAGGGGGATTACGCAACCCCGATCGAGACGACCGGCCCCGACGAGATCGGGCAACTGGCAGAGGCGTTCGGTGTGCTCCTGGCCGAGCTGCGGGAGAAGCAGTCACTGGTAAACCTGCTGCGTGAGCGCGAGGAGCAGCGCGGCCTCTCGCAAGCCGGCCCGCCGGAGCGCACCGTCCCCGTGGGCGGCGGCGGGCTGACCGACGGGCGAATCACTCCGGGGCAAGTCTTTGCCGGACGGTACGAGATCCTCGCCAACCTGGGACAGGGCGGCATGGGCGTGGTGTACAAGGCGCGGGATCGCGAGCTCGACGACGTGGTGGCGGTCAAGCTGGTTCGCACCGACCTGCTCGCGATCGACCCGATGGCGATCGAGCGCTTCAAGGACGAAGTACGGCTCGCTCGCCGGATCTCGCATCGCAATGTCGCCCGCACCCACGATTTCGGCGAGGCCGACGGGCTGTACTACGTCACCATGGAGTTCGTGGCCGGGACGCCGCTCAGGGACCTGATTCAGGCGCGGCACCGGCTCCCTGTGAGTGCCACGGTATCGGTGGGGAAGCAGTTGTGCCGGGCACTCGAGGCCGCGCACGAAGAGGGGATCATTCACCGCGACATCAAACCGCAGAACATCATGGTCGCGGCTGACGGCCTGGTGAAGGTCATGGACTTCGGCATTGCTCGAGCGGTCGAGCGCGAAAAGGCGATGACCAAGACCGGGCTCGTCATCGGGACACCGGACTACATGGCACCCGAGCAGCTCCTGGGCGAGCCGGTCGATCCGCGGGTCGATCTCTATGCCGCCGCCGTCGTCCTCTACGAGTGCCTGACCGGCCGCCGCCCCCACGAAGCGGACTCGGCGATCGCGCTGGTGGGCGTCAAGCTGGCACAGGATCCGCTCCCGCCGCACGAGGTGTCGGACGATGTCCCGATTGAGCTGTCGCGGGTGATCGTCCGAGCACTTGCCAGAAACCGCGATGAGCGACCTGCGACGGCCGCAAAGTTCTACGACGAGCTGGTACACGCGGTAGAAGGGCCTGCGTCGGTCGCCGCGAGCTGAGAGGCTGCCGCCCTCTCGCGATTCAGCAACTGGTGATCGACCCCATCTGCACGACCTCGAAGTCTCGGCCGTACACCTTGTGGCTTCGCAGCTGATCCAGAGCATTTTCCCACCGCGGGTCGGACGTCCCAGTCACATACCAGGCACTCCCCTGATCCGCGAAGATGAGGCCGTATTTCTTGAGCGCGCTCAGGATTACGAGGGCGTCTCCGGCATACGACGACAGGTCGAAGTCGGCACGAAGCCGGACACGCAGGCCGTAGGCCGGCAAACTCGGGTCGGCATACTGGCCGCAGTGGCTCGCCGGAGCCATATAGGCCCGGCGGGCGCGAGGGACCGTGAAGCGGAGCGCGTGGGTCAGGTGGTTGGCCGCAACCTCTTCGTACTTGAGGAGTCCGGGGAGAATGGGGAGTCCCGCTGCGTCCGCCGACGTCCACCCCGCCGGCCGGGTCGCATTGATCTTGAGATCCCAGCGGGCGGACGAGCTGACCATGAACCCGGTTCCGGTGCGGACCGTGTTGTAGAGCTCGTAGAGGATGCAATCGCCCTGCTGAACTACCAGCACGTGGCGATCTCCCGACGGGGGATTCGGATCCGCGGTGCTCCCGCCTTCGATCGGCGCATTGAGCGGAATCGGCATTGGACCAGGATCGCTCTCGTCGGAATAGTCCGCGCCGTCGGTTCCATAGGCAATCGAGACCAGCGGCTGCGACTGCGGCACCACGACAAACGGGATTCCGTAGTACTCCTCCGTCGCCCCGAGATCGAGGTGCAGCGCGCTGTCGGGCGACATCTGCGTCAGCAGTGCATTCGACGCCGGGTCCACGGGATCGGCGCTCACGTCGCGATTCCAGGCGTTGTCGCCCGGAAATACCTGACATCCGCCGACCGTGGCGACTGAGGGATTCGGGGTCGCGACCGGGGGAGGCGTTCCGGAGCCCGGATCGGGGCTGCCGGGATCGGCAGGCGTGCCGCAGGCTGCGAGGAGGCACAGCAGGGCTGGCAGGCCGGTGCGCATGCGGGCTCCGGTGCGAAGGCTCAGCGAGGTGCGGACTTGGGCTTGGCGTCGCGGACGACGGCGACAGCTCGAGGCAATAACCATGCTCGGGTGTCAACCCGGTCGAATCACCCCTTCCGGGTTGTCCTGAACTCCTTCAGATTGGCGAGCGGCCGCGGCGCGGCCCAAGGAGGATGGCAATGGCGACGTTGACGATGCCGGTGATCACCGAAGCGCACAAACGGCTGGATCGGTTGGTCGGGACTTGGAAGGGTGACGAGCGACTCTATCCCTCTCCTTTCGATCCCCAGGGCGGCAACGCAATCGGGCGGGTGCAAAATCGGCGCGCGCTCGACGGGTTCGCGGTGGTTCAGGACTACGAGCAGGAACGAAACGGAAAGATCAAGTTCCGCGGGCACGGGGTGTTTCGCTTCGACGGCGAGGACGGCAGCTACACGCTCCACTGGTTCGACTCGCTGGGTCTCCCGCCGAGTGAATTTCGGGGCCGGTTCGAGGGTGACGTGCTCACGCTCACGAACGCGGGGCCGCAAGGCATCACCCGAGCCGTGTTCGAGCTGCACGGAAACCGGGGTTACACCTATCGTATGCAGGTGTCGCCGGACGGGACCAACTGGTTCCCTTTCATGGATGGCGACTACACCCGCGAGGAGTGATCGGGTGGACAAGGTCAATCTGGCTCAGAAGCTCTCGCTGATTCAGGACCATTGGAGGCCCAAGGTCATCGGAGAGCTGAACGGTCAGGAAGTAAAGCTGGTCAAGTGCCAGGGTGAGTTCGTTTGGCACCACCACGACGTCGAGGACGAGCTGTTTCTGGTGGTGCGCGGCCGGCTCCGGGTCGACTTCCGGGATTGCTCGGTCGAGCTTGCCCCAGGCGAGTTGCTCATCGTGCCGCACGGGGTCGAGCATCGGACTGTGGCCGACGAGGAAGTCGAGGTCCTGTTGTTCGAGCCGGCCGGAGTGCGGAACACCGGCAATGTCGAAGACCCCATTCTCACCGCGCCGCAAGCAGCGCGGCTGTAAGGAGCTGTCATGGGTAAAGGCGATCGCAAGTCACGGCGGGGCAAAGTGTATCGCGGCACGTACGGAAAGCGTCGGCCGCGGAAGAAGAAAGCGGCCAAAAGCGCTCCGAAGTGACCTCGCCGGTGCGCTGCGCCTGGGCGCGCACCGAGCTCGGGATCGCCTATCACGACGCGGAATGGGGGGTGCCGGTTCACGACGACCGGCTCTTGTTCGAGTTTCTGATCCTCGAAGGCGCTCAGGCCGGCTTGAGCTGGGAAACGATTCTTCAGAAGCGCGCCCGCTACCAGAAGGTCTTCGAAGGATTCGATCCGGTTCGAGTGAGTCGGTTCACCTCCCGCCGGGTCGCGCGTCTGCTCGGCGATCCAGGCATCGTTCGCAATCGCCTAAAGGTCGAAAGTGCGATCTCGAACGCCCGAGCGTTCCTCGACGTGGCCGAGGAGTTTGGGAGCTTCGACGGCTACGCGTGGCGGTTCGTCGGCGAGCGGCCCAAAGTGAACCGCTGGCGCAGCATCAAGCAGGTTCCGGCCACGACGACCGAGTCGGATGCGCTGAGCAAGGACCTCGTCCGGCGCGGCTTTCGATTCGTCGGCTCGACCATTTGCTATGCCTTCATGCAGGCCGTAGGGATGGTGAACGACCACACGATTGACTGCTTCCGCTACCAGGCCCTGAGCCGTCGACGCTGACCGGCGGCTCCAAGGTTGACCGGCCGCAACCGGGGCGACGGCTGTTCCGTACGGTTTTCATGCGACTCATCTCCCTAGTCGCGTTGGCCGCGCTGGCCGGCGCTCCCAAGGCCCGAGCCCAAGCCCCCTGTAATCCCGCCTTCCAGCCCGCCGCCGACACGGTGCGCAAAATGGTGGCCGATCTCGGCCTCGAGGGCGCCGCGCTCATCATCCGGCTCAAGGGGCGTCCGGTCTGTGAGACCTACGTAGGGCGATACGGCCCTGAGACGATGATGCCGATCGTATCGGCGGCCAAATGGCTCAGCGCGGCTGCGATCCTGGCATTGGTGGATGAGGGCAAGCTCTCGCTCGACGATCCGGTGTCGCGCTGGCTCCCGTATTTCAAGGGCGACAAGAAGACGATCACGGTTCGCCAGCTGCTGTCCCACACCTCTGGTCTCCCCAGCTATCTGCCCTGCATGTTCCAGGCGCAGCTTCAGCTCGACGACTGCGTTCGGGAGATCGCCGAAAAGAGCAAGCTGTCCGCGCCACCGGGGAAGGAGTTCGCCTACGGTGGCGCCGCGTACAGCGTGGTAGGTCGCGTCGCGGAGGTCGCGGCGGGGGCAACCTGGGCGCAGGTCTTCACCAGTCGTATGGCCCAGCCGCTCGGCCTTTCCCACACAGGCTATGGAAATACGTCCAACCCGATGCTTTCCGAAGGGCAGGTGTACTCGTCCGCCGCGGATTACGTGAACTTTCTCCAGATGGTGCTCGACAACGGGATGCACGGCAACAAGCGGATCCTTTCCGAATCGATGATCGAGGAGATGACGCGCGACCAGACCGTCGGTGTGAGCCAGCGCATCTCCCCGCATGGGGATCAGACCTATGGGCTCGGCTGTTGGCGGGATGTGGTGGACTCGACCACCGGACGAGCCCTGTTGCTCACCAGCCCCGGCGCCGGCGGATTTCTTCCGTGGGTGAACCGCACGCGCGGGATGGTGGGCGTGCTGGCGGTGTTCGATCGAATCGACAGGGTCGGGCCTTTCTTCCCGAGTGTGCTGCTGGCTGCCAGGAACGGCGCGATTGCGCTCGACAGCACGACGTCGGCGCAGTGACCGCGTCCGTTCGCCAATCCGAGCAGCGGGCGCAGTGGCTCACCGATCTGGGCGACGTGGGTCGGCGGGTAGGTGAGGTCGCCGGTTCGCTCGATCGCCGGCAGCTCGACTGGTCGCCGCCCGAAGGCGGCTGGGGCGTGGGCCAGGTCCTCGAGCATCTCTGTCTCGCCAACGACAGCTACATCGAGCGGATTCGGGCTGCGTTGCACCATGCGCGGCCGCGGCTCCCGACCGACGATCCCGGCTGGCGCCCGAGCCTCATGGGGGGATGGCTGGCGCGGAGTATCACACCCGGCACGCGAAAGCTACCCGCGCCCCGGATATTTCGACCGGCCCCGCATGCGCGGCCCGGTGTGCTCGAAGCGTTTCTACATGGTCAGCGCGCTCTGGTCGACCTGGTCGATACGGCGAGCAGGTTCGATCTCTTCCACAGCCGGACCAGCTCGCCGGTCACCCGGCTTATCCGTCTCAACTTGGGCGACTGCTTTGCCATCTCGATCGTGCACGAGCGGCGCCATCTGGGCCAGCTCGAACGGATCTGCGCTAACTCCGCGTTCCCCGGGCCGGCACAAGCTCATTGATGGGGTGCGCACCAACACTGCTCGGCCGACAATATCTCGACGTCCTTCCCGCACACGACATAACCTGCGGCACCGAGAGATGGCGGGGTGAAGCGCCGGAGCAGGGAATCCCACGCGGGGGGACGGGCGGCCCAGCGGCTTCGATCGTGCAGCGTGGCCGTGAGCGATCGGCTTAGATCCACGTTGAGAGCGCCCGCGCCGGCGAAGAACCAGCTCGCGCCAAGCATTTGATTGGCGGCCGGCGGCATCGCGCGTTCGGCTCGCAATACTGCGGCTGTATCGATGCAAACGCGCTTGCCGGGCTCGAGCCGCCGAACATAGCCGGGATACAGCCGGTAGCTCAGGTGAATGGGCCTGCCGCTCGCGAGGCGCGACCGTTCGATTACAGGATCGACCGCCGGAAAGACCGGCTGCGTCAGCTGGTGCCCCGCGAGGCGGTAGAACCGGGTGGAGAAGTAGTCGGCGGACGTGAAGCCGGCTGGCCCGCTGTACGCAAGACGCGGCGGGAGCAGGTTGCCCTCGAGCCGGGCCGGGATGCTGAGGTCGAAGTCCACCGCGAGCCCCACCGGGCCATCGAAGCCGCTCCAGACGATTGCGGCTTCCCGATACCCGCTCAACGCTGCGTGGCGCGAGAGCCAGTCGCCCCGCACCGAATTGACGATGGTGCGAAGACCGAAAGCCGTGTAGACGAGCGACGGCAGCAGGATCACGCCGGTGCCAACTCCCAAGAGCGCGCCCGACGCGAGTGGAGCGAGCTTGCGGCACAAGAGCCACCAGGCGATCCCGCTCACGGCCAGAGCCAGCAGTCCCACCGCGCAGCGCGGAAGATCTTCCCGGCCGAACCCCTCTTTGCCCCAGACGATTGCCAGAAGCAGAGCGGTACCGGCCAGGGCGACGAGCCCGAACAGCGCCACCACCCTGAACACGCGCAACTGTGCCGGTCCGAGCCAGGACAAGCTGCCGCTATCGCGGGTGCGGTCGGGGGGATATTTGTTCATGCTGGCACCCCAGACGGAAGGGCAACATGACGCTCGACATCGCGATCCGGAAAGCGACGACCCTCAAGCCCAAGCCCACGGAAGATTCGCTGGGCTTCGGCCGGTACTTCACGGATCACGTCTTCGTGATGGACTTCGAGCCCGAACGCGGGTGGCACGACGCCCGAATCGTTCCCAACGAGCCGCTCGGACTCGAGCCGGCCGCCGCCGTGCTGCACTACGCGCAGGCCGTGTTCGACGGCCTCAAGGCGTTTCGTGGAGCAGACGGCCGAATTCGCACATTCCGCCTGGACGACCACTGTCACCGCCTGAACCGGAGCGCAAAGCGGCTGTGCATGCCTCCGATCGATCCCGCCTGGCTGCACGAGTCCATCGTGGAGCTCCTCCGGGTCGAGCAGGATTGGGTGCCGCGGAGCGCCGGGACCTCCCTCTACATCCGGCCTACGATGATCGCGAGCGAGGCATTTCTCGGCGTCCGGCCGGCGGAGCGCTTCACCTATTTTGTGCTGCTTTCGCCGGTCGGCGGGTATTACAGCTCCAGGAAAGAGCCGGTCAAGATCTGGGTGGAAATGCGGCACGTGCGGGCCGCGCCGGGAGGGCTCGGCGGGGTCAAGGCCGCCGCCAACTATGCCGCGAGCCTGCCTGGCGCGGAAGAGGCCAGGCAGCGCGGCTTCGACCAGGTGCTCTGGCTCGACGCACTGGAGCATCGCTGGATCGAGGAGGTCGGTACCATGAACCTCTTCGTCCGGATCGGCGACGAAGTCCTCACGCCTCCGCTCGACGACACGTTCCTGGCCGGGATTACCCGCAATAGCGTGCTGACGTTGCTGCGCGACTGGGGCACCAAGGTGGCAGAGCGCAGGGTCTCGATCGACGAGCTGCGCCACGCGCACGCGCACGGCGACCTAGCTGAGGTATTCGGCACCGGAACCGCGGCAGTGATCTCCCCGGTTGGGCTGCTCGGCTTCCCTGACGGCGCGCTGACTATCGGCGACGGCAAAATTGGGCCGGTCGCCCGCCGCTTGAGCGAGGCCCTGACC
>DATJGL010000025.1:0-4500 GCA_035495075.1 Gemmatimonadales bacterium | reverse complement strand
ACGCGCGTGCAGCTTCCTGGCCGCGGGGATGCCCATCGCCGAGGCTGCCCACGCGGCGGGCTTCGCGGATCAGAGTCATCTGACTCGCCACTTCAAGTACTATTTGGGTCTCACTCCCGGCGCGTACGTCCGGTCGATGAGGCCTGATCCCGTCGTGTCACGCACCCCAGCAGGTTCGGTCGATTCGGCCCATGGCTAACCCACGGTTAGTTTTGGAGCCGAGCCCTCACAAGGGAGACCCGGTGGCCCAGCCGGTACCCGCGCCCGCTACGGCAAACACGCGCCGGATCGGCCGTACGACTTGGCTACGTCTGGCGATCTACTACATCCTTGCCGGGATTGCGCTGCTCGGTCTGAATCGGCTGGTCGCCCGGCTTCCCGCGGGGATAGGCGAAGCAAGCGGTCCCTTCCCCGGATGGGCGGATGCGGCACTCCAGATGCTCAGCGCGCTGGTGCTGGTGCTGCCAATGGCGCTGGCCTACGTACGGACGCGGACCCGGCACAAGTATGACGCTTCGCTGGTCCAAACCGTCATCGTTCTTCCCATCACAGTTGCCGCCGTCCTGATCGTGGTGCAAAACAGCCTCGCCTTGGCGTTCAGCCTTGCGGGGATCGTCGCCGCGGTTCGCTTCCGGAACACGCTCAGGGAGTCGCGGGACGCGGTCTACATCTTTGGCTCGCTGGGAATCGGCTTCAGCACCGGTGTCCACCAGCTGGAGATCGCCTTCGTTCTGTCACTCCTGTTCTGCGCGGTCGAGCTGACGTTGTGGAAATTCGACATCGGAGGCGCCGACCACTTCGACACCTTGTGCCGGTTCTGCGGCAAGGAAGCGCAGCCGGCCCCGGAGACTGTGGGCGTATCGGCACCCGAGGGTGCCGACGGGGCGCCCGGCCCCCGCGACCTCAAGCTGCGGGTCTTCGTCGTCGATCCCGGTCTCGCCCGTCGAGCGCTGGAGCCCACGCTCGACGCGGTGGCCAAGCGTTGGGAGTTCGTCGGTGCGGCCGAAGGCGAGGGAGGCCGGTATCTCGACTACACTGTGCACCTCAAGAAGCGTGGCTCGGCAGTCGAGCTGAGCGGCGAGCTTCGGGGGCGCGGAGGTTCCCAGGTCGTCAACCTCGACATCGAGCCTGCCGCGCCGGAGCCGGCGATTCCTCGTTGATGCCCAGCGGTCGACTAGCTTCCTCACAACTCTCCTTTGGGATTACACCCACCCCGTTCATGCGCTCGCTCGACGAAAGGTTGTGACGCGGTGCTACGTCCACGAGACCTCCGCCGGGGCGGAGGAAGGAGTGCCGTAGAATTCCTCGCACGCGCTGCCGTCCTGGTCGCGCTCGCCTCCTGCCGCAAACCCGCCGCCGCCGGTCCACCACCGCCCGACGTCACCGTCCTCGCGGTTCAGCCTCAAACCGTGCCCGCCAAGTTCGAATGGGTGGCCCAGGCCGCCGCATCCAAGAGCGTGGAGGTGAGGGCGCAGGTGTCCGGCGTCATCGTCGCCCGGCCCTACGTCGAAGGCACCGACGTCAAGAAGGGAACGGTGTTGTTTCGAATCGATCCCCGCACCTACGAAGCGAACTACCAGAGCGCACAGGCCCGGGTGACCCAAAGCCGGGCAACTCTGGCGAACGCGGAGCGAAACCTGGCCCGGCTCAAGCCGCTGCTCGCCGACCGGGCCGTAGCGCAGAAGGATGTAGACGACGCGCAAACAGCTGTAGAGCAAGGACAGGCGGAGCTGCAGGACGCCGAGGCAGCGGTACGCGCCGCTAAGAAGAACTACGATGACACCTTCGTCCGGGCTCAGATCGACGGGCGCGCGGGACGAGCGCTGATGGTGCTGGGCGCGTTGGTGTCCGGGCCTAGCGACCTTCTCACCACAGTCGAGGAGGTCGATCCGATCTACGTCCTCTTCAGTCCCTCGGACCAGCAGGTCCTCACCTGGCGGCACGACATCGCCGCCAAGCGGCTCATCATTCCACCGGGCGTGCTCGACGTGCAGGCGACCTTCTCCGACGGCAGCGTCTTTGGGTACAAGGGCAAGCTCAACTTCATCGACATCGCGCTGCAGCCCTCGACCGGCGCACTCCAGCTTCGAGCGGAGTTTCGCAACCCGCAGCACAGTCTATTGCCTGGCCAGTTCGTTCGGGCGCACCTGCTCGACGCAAAACGTACCGGGGCTATCCTGGTGCCCCAGAGGGCCGTGCAACAGGGCCTCAACGGCCCGTTCGTGTATGTGCTGGGCGAAGGGGATAAAGTCGCTGCGCAGGATGTGGTTGCCAGCGACTGGTCCGGGGGCGAATGGCTCATCGAGAGCGGTCTCAAGGCAGGCGACCGGGTCGTCGTAGACGGCACCCAGAAAGTCGCCGTCGGCCAGCCGGTTCGGACGTCCGGGTATAAGCCCGAGACTGACACCACGTTTCGGCCGCGAGCTGATACGGCTGTCGTGGCTCCGCCGGCTGCGCCGCCGCCAATTCGGGAGTCGAAGAAGTGAGCGACGCACCAAACGAAGCAAGCGGCCAGCCCGAAACAAGCGACCAGCCCGAGGTGCGCTACTTCTTTATTCGGCGTCCGGTATTCTCGGCAGTCGTAGCGATCGTGGTCGTGCTGCTGGGACTTTTTTCGCTCAGCACGCTGCCGCTCAACCGCTATCCCCAGCTCACCCCGCCCGTGGTGCAGATAACTGCATCCTATCCGGGCGCCACGGCGGAGGATGTGGCGCAGGCTGTTGCTGCGCCCATCGAGCAGCAGCTCTCCGGCCTCGATGGGCTGCTCTACTTCAAGTCGGCCAGCTCGAGTGATGGAACGCTGAGCCTGTCGGTGTACTTCGACATCTCGCGCAACGTCGATCTTGCGGCTGTTGACGTGCAGAATCAGGTCGCGGTGGCAGAGCCGCAGTTACCGCAGGAGGTGGTCCGCCAGGGAATCGTCGTGAAGAAAGCCCAGACCGACATTCTCCTGGTGACGGCACTCCAGTCGGATGATCCGCGGTATAACGCGGAGTATCTGAGCAACTACTCGAAGATCTATGTCGAGGACGAGATCAAGCGAGTTCCCGGCGTGGGCGATGCCACGACCTTCGGCCAGCTGGAATTTTCGATGCTCGTGAGCCTGGACCCGGATCGGATGGCACAGCTGGGCCTTACGGTGGCAGACGTGTCGGACGCGGTGCGGGAGCAAAACACGACCAATCCTGCCGGGCGGATCGGCCGCGAGCCCGCGCCGGCGGGCACCCAGCTCACCATCCCCGTAACGACACTAGGACGGCTCAAGGAACCCAGCGAGTTCGCGGACATCATCGTTCGGGCGCGGCCGGACGGGTCGCTCGTTCGGGTGAGCGACATCGGCAAGGTGACGTTGGGCGCCCGGAATTACGACCTGGTTGGGAGGGTCAACGGCAAGTCGATCGCGAACCTGCTGGTATATCTGCGACCCGGCGCCAACGCGCTGGACGTAAAGAAGGCAATGGTCGCCCGAATGAACGAGCTGGCGCGCACGTTTCCTAAAGGCGTGCGCTGGAGCATCGTGTTCGACACGACCCCGTTCATCACGGAGTCCGTCAAGGAAGTGGTGACCACGCTCTTCGAGGCGATGGCGCTGGTCACTCTCGTGGTGTTCGTATTCCTCCAGAGCTGGCGGGCCACGTTGATCCCGGTGCTCGCGGTACCGGTCTCGATCATTGGCACCTTTTTCGGGCTCCAGCTCCTCGGCTTCTCGATCAATCTGCTCACCCTGTTCGGGCTGGTGCTGGCGATCGGCATCGTGGTCGATGACGCGATCGTGGTGATCGAGAACGTCGACCGGATCATGGAGGAGGAGCACGTCCCCACCGCGATCGCGGCCGACCGTGCCATCCGCCAGGTGGCCGGGGCTCTGATTGCGATCGTGCTGGTGCTCTGCTCGGTCTTCATTCCGGTGGCCTTTCTGGGCGGCATCACCGGCCTGATGTACAAGCAGTTCGCCATCACGATCGTGGTGTCGGTCGTATTGTCCGGGATTGTGGCGCTCACGCTCACGCCGGCGCTCTGCGCGTTGCTCCTGAAACCGGAGCACGCAGGCCACAAGCCTCGCTTTTTCAACTGGTTCAACCGTGGGTTCGAACGACTCACACACCACTACGTCGGCGGCGTGCAAGTGGTGCTCGCCCGTCCTGCCAGATTCCTGGCCTGCTTCGCGGTGATGATCGTGTTGATGTTCTTCGTGTTCCGGAGGGTGCCCACCGGGTTCATCCCCACCGAGGATAAAGGATACTTCGCCGCCATCGTGCAGCTGCCGGACGGTGCGTCGCGCCAGCGGACGGACGAGGTCGTCTCCAGCCTGGAGCATTTCCTGGGGCAACAACCGGCGGTGAAGAACGTAGTGTCGTTGATCGGTCTGAATTTCCTGCTTGGTGCCAATCAGACCAACTCGGCGACCATATTCGTGCTGCTGCAGCCGTGGGGCGAGCGGAAGGGTGCCGCAAACCAGCTGGACGCTGTGCTTCAGAAGACCAATGGCTTCCTCTTCTC
>DATJGL010000024.1:0-3113 GCA_035495075.1 Gemmatimonadales bacterium | reverse complement strand
GCTGCTGCTCGAGGCCTTTCGCCGGTTACTCGAGCCGGAGTTCGCGGTGGTGGGCGGGATAACGGATGGACATCAATTGGTCGAGGCGGCTCTAGAGCTTCGCCCCGACGTGGTCGTTCTGGACATCTCCATGCCGGGGCTCAACGGCCTCAAGGCTGGGTCCCAGGTCCTGCAACAGCTCCCCAATACCCGCCTCGTCTTTCTCACCATGCATGGCGACCCGGCGCTTGCCGCCGAGGCCTTTCGTATCGGCGCGTCCGGCTACGTCCTCAAGACAGCGGCGCCAGGGGAGTTGCTCCAGGCGATTCGGGCGGCGTTGGGAGGGGGCGCCTACGTAAGTCCGGGGCTGGCCGGGAGCGAAGGTGAATCGCACCACCGGCGAGTGGCCGACGTCGCGCCGGACGACGCGTTGTCGCCCCGGGAACGCGAAGTCCTGCGGCTCCTGGCCCAGGGGCAAACGATGAAGGAAGCGGCCGCCGCACTCGGCATAACTACTCGGACCGTCGCGTTCCACAAGTACCGCATCATGCGGACGCTGTCGCTCCGGTCGAGCGCCGAGCTGCTCTACTACGCCATCAAGAGACGGATCGGGTAACCGGCTGCGGATCAGCGCTTCAGCTGCTTCGCGGCGTTGCGCCGGGCCTCCATCTGCTGCACCGTCAGTGCATACGCCACGTAATACTTGTAGATATTGGACACATACGTCACCGTCTCCGACCCGATCTTCTCCGCCGCCACCACCTCCACGTTGTTGATCCAGACATTTGGATCGAGTCCCCGCTTCGCCGCCTCGGCTCGGAACCGTTGAATTCGGCTCGGACCCGCGTTGTAGGCGGCGAACGCGAACAACGTCCGGTCGAGCTCGGTCATCGGCTCCCGCGCGAAGTACTGGTCGATCACGAAACGGATGTACTTCACGCCGGCGTGAATGTTGGGCTCGAGCTGATGGATATCGCCCACTTTGAGCGACTGGCCGGTGGCCGGCATGACCTGCATGACCCCGATGGCTCCGACGGGGCTCCGCGTGCTCTGTCGTAGCTGGGACTCCTGATAGCCCTGCGCCACCATGAGCAGGTAATCCAGCGAGTACTGGTCCGCGTACTTTCGGAAGAGATCGACCATGCCGCGAAATCGTTCCACCGCCTGCGGTGAGGCCGCGTTCTTCACGAACCGGGTGGACCCTGTGTACTTCTTGATGACCGAATTGCCGAAGGTGGTGCCCTGCCCATGTGAGCGGGCGAAGGAGTCGATTTCGGCTTTCAGCTGGGGACTGCCCTTGCGGATCAGCCAGCCCACCTCGCCGGAATCGTTGACCGCGACGTCGAGATGCACCCTGAGGTCCCGAAAAACCTTGCTCCAGAGGAGAGCCGCATAGCGATCCACCACCGTAATCCCGAACAGACCTGCGTTGACCATTTCCATCAGATCGTCGTCGGTCAGATCCTCCGGCGCAGCCTTGAGCTGGACCGCCGGCTTGCCCTCAGACATGAAACGGCGATTCAAGGCCTCAAGATGGGTCCAGTAGCTCGACGACCTCCGGACTACGACCTCCTTGCCGGCGAGGTCGTCGATCGTATTGAGCACTGGGGACTGCGGCCCAGTGACCGGGATCTCGCGGATCCCGCGAAAGAGCGGTCCCCCGAAGTCTGCCTTTGCCAGTCGCTCCGGAGTGAGGGTGAGAATGCCGACGGCCATGTCTCCACGGCCGTCGAGTAGCGCTGGGATGAGATCGTTGCGTGAGGTCGGAATAAAGATCACACCGATCTTCAGGTGCTTCTTGCGCAGATACTTCTTGTTCAGCCGATCGTCGAACGCCGTTACCAGGTCGTACTCAGCGCCAGTCTGTTTGCCCCGATCAACCCAGTACTGGGTGCGGGTCGGCGTTACCAGCACCCGAATGGTGCGCCGTTCGATCATGCCGTCGAGGTCCCCGGTCCAGTGTTCGACCAGCGGCTTCACGAAGTGCGAAGCTCCACCGGGAAGGTCCGCTCCCGGCGAGGGCCGGGCGGAATCGGCTGCTGGCGCGGGGGCGGGCGCCAGGGCGGACTCGTCAGTCGCGACGCCAGGCGACGCTGATTGGCTGGGAGGCTTGGTGCCGTCGGGCCTTTGGGAGCAAGCCATGATCAGGCATGCCACAGCCAGGAAAAGGCCTACGTGAGGGCGCTTCTTGGTCACCGCCGATATCGATCCTCATCAGGGCCTGGCCAATATAGTAATCCGCGCTCGAGGCGCGAGGCAGCGGGCGCCGTCCCGGGCGGCCCCCTGTCAGAACTGACAGTTTCGGAGGCCGGGTTTCCTGCCTACTCTCGTCCCCATACCGCCTAGGCAATCAAACGTGGGTCCCGACTGGCGGGCCACTGCTACTTCGCGGAGGTCAGGATGCGGCTAACAGCGTGGGGAATAACTGCTGCCCTGTTCTGTACGGCTGTGCGCGGCGTGGCCGCACAGTCGCCGGGTACGTTCGAATTCGGGGGCTTCGCCCGCTACGCCCACTTTGATTCGAAGCTCCGGCTCAAGGAAAAGTGCTGCGGCGTCGGCGGCTATCTTGGCATCTACTTCGTGCGCAATCTGGCACTCGAGGCCGAGGGCTCGTATCTCACAACGCACGACAGCCTCACCGAGACCATCTCGGTGTCGAGTACTCCGTTCCGAGCCCGGCTCGTCTACAACATCCCCCTGGGCAAGAACGCGTCGGCCTTCCAGCTCGGCGCGGGCTACGTCTACGATATCTACGGGAAGGACACGAGAGCCATCTACGGGCTGGCGGACAACCCCAAGAGTCACGGGGTCACCGGGCTCGGAGGGTTCCGGTTCGGCCTCACGCCGTTCCTCGCCCTCCGGCTCTCCGCGACTGTGGATTACGTGCCAAGCCCGAAGCAGACCGTCCTCGGCGGCGCCACCCCACTTGACAAGTACGTGAACTGGGGAATCCAAGGCGGACTCAGCATAGTCCTCAACAACGACAGCGACCGCGACGGCGTCAAGGACGCACACGACAAGTGTCCCGGCACGCCGAAAGGTGAGCAGGCGGACGAGAACGGGTGCTCGGCGAGCCAGCGGGACACCGACAAGGACGGCGTGAAGGACAATCTCGACAAGTGCCCCAACACGCC
>DATJGL010000023.1:0-4006 GCA_035495075.1 Gemmatimonadales bacterium | reverse complement strand
GCCGTGTGGGACGGCTGCCAGGCGCACGCCACCGACCCGTCGGACCCGGAGCATTTCCAGCAGTGGTATTTCCTGCCGTGGCACCGATTGATGCTCGCTCAGTTCGAGGGTGTCATTCGTGACGTACTGAAAGATGAGGATTTCACGCTTCCCTACTGGAACCCTGTCACCGGAAACCCGGACGATTTCATCATCCCCGCTGTGTTCCGGGAGCCGGGCAGCACGTTGTACAACGGCACGCGCTGGCCCTGGGCCAACGGCGGTTCACGAATCGACGACCTCTACAGAGACTGGATCAGCCTGGACGCCCTCAACGAAAAGTTCTACATCGACTCGCCGCAGGGCAGCCTTGGATTCGAGCCCAGGCTCGACCAGAACCCCCACTTCTTCACGCACTTCGCCATCGGGGGCGACATGGCCGAGTTCTCCACGGTCGGCGGCGACCCAATGTTCTACATCCATCACGCCAACATGGACCGGCTCTGGGAAAGCTGGAACCGGCTCGGCAACAAGAATCCCACCGATCCCAAATGGCTCAACCGCAACTTCTCGTATGGGGACCGGAGCGGGAAGGCCGTGGTACGGCAGGTCAGCGAGGCCAATCGTGTCGCGCAGATGGGCTACGGATACGATGCCTATGAAAAGGCGCCCAAGCCAAAGACCATGGCCTCGGCCTCGGATCCCCGGGCGGCCGAGATGAAGGCGCTCTACGACCGTGCCATGGGGCATATGCACGACGGTCAGCACGCTGCTAACGCGCCTGCGTCGAGCGTCAACGACTCGAGCGCTGTGGCCGCTAAAGCTGCAGGGCCCGCATTAAGCCCGCCGAGACGCTGATCAGATGCGTACATCGACAAATAAGGGTTCGATCGGGATCACTCGCATGGCGCACCCTGACCCGAAGGGCCTACCAAGGCACACAGACGTAAGGGCAAGCCGTATCTGCTCCAGCTTGCCCTGACTGCACAGGAGTTCAGCGACGTGCTCGTGTTCCGTTCGCCGTCGCCATTGGTGCAGCGCGCGCTCTTTGGCGCCCTCGGGCTGGCCGCGCGCTGGCGGGGCTATCGCGGGACGTACCCGCAGCTTTCGCGCATGGTGCTGGCGTCTCGGACGTAGTACCGGTCCGGGCGATCAGTTCCGCGACGTATCGCGGAACTGATCGAGCCGGGCGAGTAGTTCCGGGATATGTCGCGCATCCGCGCCGGTCCGTCGCTCCGATGCTGCCTAACAACCAAACGGAGCCGACGCAGGCAGAGGCGAGCAGGATGATGTCGCCTCGCTGCGCGGCTCATGTGGCGCGATAGGTCCCGATAAACGCCGTCCTGGCGACCATCGGCGCCGCGTCTTCCGAAGGTCCACGTCATGTCGCCGCCGATCGGCGCCGGTGGGTTTGGATCGCGGAGGAGACCAGGCTTCGACGACGAACCGCCATCCGCTGTGCCTACCTCACTTGGGGAATACGAGGACTGTTCGTTCAGGGACTGAACGCACTGCCTCACGCCTCGTACACTGCCGACACCCGCTACCTGCGTGGCGACAGAACGATCTCGAGTGAGGCGCAGAGCAGATGATTCAAGTCGCGATTGACCGGGCCGAAAACGATGTCCTCCTTATCCGGCTCGCCGGACAATGGGAGTTGCGGCACGGGCTTGCCTCTACCGACGCCGTTGAATCGGAATTGAACCAGAAGCGGCGCCCGTCGAGGATCGCGTTCGACACGCGCGAGCTGGGTCGCTGGGACACCAGCATCCTGGTCTTTCTCGCCGCGGTCGTCGACGCCTGCCGGGAACGGGGAGTAATGCTCGACAGCGCGGGGCTACCCGCCGGCCTGCACAATCTTCTCGGCCTTGCCGAGGCGGTGCGCGAACCCGCCGGCGCGCGCAAGGAGCTGAGAGAGTCGGGGTTCCTCGAGCGCATCGGCGAGCACTCCCTCGGTCTCATTGCCGCTGTCGAGGAGACGCTCTCCTTCATCGGCAACATGACCGTGGCATGCGTGCAGCTCGTCCGCATGAGGGCGCGCTACCGCGCCTCCGACCTCTCCCTGCTGATCCAGCGGTGTGGGGTCGAGGCGCTCCCCATCGTGACGTTGATCAGCTTTCTGGTTGGGGTGATCCTCGCGTTCATCAGCGCCGTGCAGCTCAGACAGTTCGGCGCGCAGCTCTACGTCGCCGATCTGGTCGGCGTGGCCATGACGCGGGAGATGGGCGCGCTGATGAGCGCTATCCTCATGGCCGGCCGCACCGGCGCCGCCTTCGCGGCGGAACTCGGCACGATGAAGGTGACGCAGGAGCTCGACGCCTTCACGACCGCGGGCTTCTCGGTCGTTGAGTATCTGGTCCTCCCCCGCGTCCTCGCCCTCGTGCTGATGATGCCGCTGCTCTGCCTGTACGCTGATTTCGTGGGTGTCCTCGGCGGCGCCGCGATCGGTGTCGGGATGCTCGATCTCTCGTGGACCACGTACGTCCAGGAGACCGCGCGCGCTGTCCGCTTGGGTGACACCGCCGGTGGCCTGTTCAAGAGCGCGGTCTACGGCGCGTTGATCGCGACCGCCGGCTGTTGGCGCGGCCTGCGAGCCGGCAGCAGCGCGTCCGACGTCGGGAGGGCGGCCACCTCGGCCGTCGTTACCAGCATGATCGTCGTCGTCGCAGCCTGCGGCGTGTTCGCTTTCCTGTTCTACGAGCTGGGACTGTGAAGACCCACGAGATGGCCACCGCAGGCGGAGCGACGCCTTACATCAGCGTGCGTGATCTCACGATGGTGTACGGCAGCCACGTGCTCATGCGCGACATGACGTTCAGCGTCAACCAGGGCGACGTCTTCGTCATCATGGGTGCCAGCGGGAGCGGCAAGAGCACGCTGCTGCGACATCTGATCGGACTCAACGAACCAGCCCACGGCAGCATTTACTACCGGGCAGAGAACTTCACATCGGCGGATTCGAGCCAGCGGGAACGGATTCTCAGGAACGTGGGGATCCTGTTCCAGGGCGGTGCCCTGTGGAGCGCAATGACTCTGAGTGAGAACGTCGGGCTTCTTCTGGAGGAGTACACCGACCTAACGCCTGCCCAGATCCGCCAGGTCGCCGCGCTCAAGCTCGCGCTCGTGGGTCTCAGGGGCTTCGAGGATTACTACCCGTCGGAGATCAGCGGCGGAATGCAGAAACGAGCTGGCCTGGCGCGGGCCATGGCTCTGGATCCCGATATCCTGTTCTTCGATGAACCGTCGGCCGGGCTCGACCCGATCAGCGCCCGCCGGCTGGACGAGCTGATCCTCCAACTTCGCGACAGCCTGGGGATCACCGCGGTCGTGGTGAGCCACGACCTGGCCAGCATCTTCGCCATCGGTACCAACAGCATCTACCTCGACGTCTCGAGCCAGGCGATTACGGCCAGCGGCCCGCCGGCGGAGCTGCTGGCGCGGACCGAGGATTCCACCCTCCGGAGCTTCCTAACGCGGGGAGGAAATCCATGACTATGAAGCAGCGAGTCAGTCCGACGCTGATCGGCGCGTTCGTGCTTGGCGCATTGTTGCTCGCCGTGACGGCCGTGGTCGTGATCGGTTCGGGACGTTACTTCCGCCGGACCTCCCCGTTTGTGCTCTACTTCCCTGGATCCGTGAACGGCCTGCGCGTGGGGGCCGCCGTCAAGTTCCGCGGCGTGGAGATCGGCTCTGTCGAGGACATTCGCCTCACGTTGCAACGGGACCAGAGTGACCGCATAGCAGTCGTCATCGGCATCGACCCCGAGAAGGTCACCAGCCTCGGTGGCAGCGAGACTATTCTGAACAGCCCGGCAGCCTACCAGAACGCCATCGATGGCGGGCTGCGAGGACAGGTTCAGTCGGAGAGTTTCGTAACCGGTCTGCTGTTCGTGGCACTGGAATATTTCCCCGGCAGCACGCCTCACTTCGTCCAGCAGCGCGGCAACCACGAGTTCCGATACCGCGAGATTCCGACCGAGCCATCCTCCACCGAAAAGGCGCGGGTGGCGGTGAGCCAGGTGCTCGC
>DATJGL010000022.1:0-2243 GCA_035495075.1 Gemmatimonadales bacterium | reverse complement strand
GTATCTCGATAGCCCGGACGAGAATTCCAAGGACTACGATCCGGTCGTGCCGCAGGTCGCACGCACGCTGCGACGTCTCGGCCACCGCGTTTCGATCCTCGGCGTCCACGGCGACGTCAAACGGCTCATCAGCGGATTGTCGCGCCGCAAACCCGATCTCGTTTTCAACTTGATGGAGATGTTCGCCGACAATCTTTTCGGCGACATTCCGATTGCCGGGCTGCTCGATCTGATCGGCGTGCAGTACACCGGCAGCGGTCCCGGTGAGCTGTACCTGAGCCAGGACAAAGCGCTCAGCAAAAAGCTTCTCTCCTACGAAGACATCCTGTACCCGCGATTCGCGGTCTTCAACAAGGACTCCGAGCTCGAGACCGGCGGCAACCTGCGCATGCCGCTGTTCGTCAAGCCACTCCGCTCCGATGCCTCGCTGGGCGTGAACCGCAAATCGCTGGTGCACGACGCGCTCCAGCTGATGAAGCAGGTCGCCTTCGTGCGCACCGAGCTCAACGATTCGGCCATCGCCGAGGAGTTCATCGAAGGTCGCGAGTTCCTGGTGGGAGTGGTAGGAAACTCTCCCCCGAAGGCGTTGCCGCCGATCGAGGTGGATTTCAGCGGCCTGCCGGAAGGGGCGCCCAAGGTGCTGGACAGCAAGGCCAAGTGGGAGGAGCGAAGCGTCGAGTACAAGGGGACCAAGACCATCGTGGCGACGCTGCCCGACGAGTTGCGGGCACGTCTGCAAAAGGTGGCCGTGGATGCCTATCGGGCGGTTCGAGTGCGGGATTACGGCCGGGTGGATCTGCGGCTGACCGAGACTGGCGAGATCTATGTGCTCGAGGTCAACGCCAGCTGCTACCTCGAGCGAGCCAGCGAGTTCGCCATGGCGGCGGCAGCGGCGGGGATCGACTATCCACGGCTCGTCGAGCGGATCGTCAACCTTGCGGTTGAGCGGTATAACGGGAAGCGGGGATAGGGTAAGTTCGCGCGCCGCTAACGGGGGCCGGAGAGGGCGTTGGCATAGCGCTAGGCGGCTCCCAGCGGTCGAGGCTTAACCTCGCATGCTTCCCGCGTTCGGTTGGTGACGGCCCCGCCGTCACTGTGCTCAAGGCCGTTGTGAGCGGCGCAGGCGGGCGCGTCCTCACGACGTTAGCCGCGCCCGCTCATGGGTTAGAAGGAGCGGTCTCCCTATGCGATCAACCACCCTCCTGTCCGCCAGTTTGGCGCTGGCGTTGTTGGCTTGCACCTCCGAGCAGCCCCCGACCGAGCCGTCGACCAGCGCACGCCCCGCCGCAGCTGACCAGGTCGGAGTGTCCCCCGCCGTCTCAGGCCAGGCCGGCCCTAAGCACGATTTTGTGAAGGGCACAGCTGAGCACGTCGGTGCTGACCCCCCGTTCCCGGTGATCCAAGTCCGCATCAACGCTCGCAGCGACGAGGCCGGGGCAGACGCGAAGGGCTACGTCACCATACAGGGCGGGTCACCGGTCGTCCCCTATACCGGCCGGGTGACCTGCCTGAACGTCAGGGGGAATGAGGCTACGATCGGCATCGAGATCGTGAAGTCGAGCGATCCCGCCCTCGAAGGCCAGGGACAACTGTGGAATGTGGTCCACGGAACTCCGGATCAGATCGCCGGCTTCCCCCTGACACCGACGCCGCCGACCGATTGTCCGCCACTCTTTTTCAGCGTTCCCGTCATATCAGGGGACTATGTCATCCACGACGCAGTGCCATGACAGCAATAGCCGCCCGCGCGCGTTAGGGTGACGGCCGGCTGCACACTGGCGACATGGTATCGCCCGTCGCTCGCGCTATTGCTCGGTGGGCCGCGCCGCTTGGCCTTGCTTCTCGCCGACGGCTGCACCAAGCTGCCACCCGCCGACTCCGAAGGCGACTACACTCGCTGGCGCTCCGCCGTGCGTGCGGCCTTCGAATTCGACCCCGCCATGCCGACCTCGCTCCTGTATCGTCGCGAGCCGGACGGCAGCCTGCGCCTGATCGGGGCGATGTATACCGCTCCACAGCGGTCGACGCTGCACGACCTCGACCGACGGGTGCCGCTGTCCATCGCCCGCTGGCACCTCCACACCAACATCTGCATTCCGCGGTTGGGCGAGCGGGATCGGTGGCGGGAAACTCGCGATGGACGGCCGCTATTCGGCCCGGCAAGTCCGATTGCAACCGAGGCGGCGTGTGACGCGGTGGGCGGCCGGTTCCTGCCAAAGCTGTTCGGCTGGATGGTGCACGTG
>DATJGL010000021.1:0-10798 GCA_035495075.1 Gemmatimonadales bacterium | reverse complement strand
GGGGCGGTGCGCCCCGTGCTTCAGTGGCATACCGAGCTGCTGTCGCAGGGCGATGTGCCGGTCCGGAGTGGCTGACGTCCCGTGGCCTTGGTACCCCGCTTGTCCGACTGGAAATGGTGGGCCAGGTCGCTGGTGTCGTCGCGAGATCGTACGACGTATCGCGCCTTGCGTCGCGAGCGGCGAGAAACGGCGCGGCTCGCGGCGTTACCTCGCTATGCCCCTACTGTCACGCACCTGCTGGGGCCGCCGGTGGCCTTGGTGGATGCCGCCTCGTTTCTCTGGACCTACCAGGACGTCTTCCAACGCGGCATATATGCCTTCCGGACCGCCAGCGAGCGCCCGTACATCGTCGATGCGGGCGCGAACATTGGTTTGAGCGTCATCTACTTCAAACGGCTATACCCGGCGAGCGAGATCGTGGCGTTCGAGCCCGATCCCAACCTGTTCGCCATCCTGCAGCGGAACGTGCGAGCGCACGGATATGAGGACGTCGAGCTGGTCCCCCGGGCGCTGTGGTCTTCAGAGACGAAGCTGGATTTCTGGCAAGAAGGTGCCGACGGCGGGCGCATCGCGTTCGGTGAGGATCGAAAGACCGCGACGGTCCAGACCACGCGACTGCGGGGTTATCTCCATCGACCGGTCGACCTCCTCAAGCTGGACATCGAGGGTGCCGAGGCCGAGGTGCTCAGCGACTGCCGGGACTTATTGGACACCGTCGCGCGCGTCTATGTGGAGTACCATTCCTTCGCGTGTCAGCCGCAGACCTTTCCAACGCTGGTGGACGTCCTTGCCGGCGCTGGATTCCGCATCCACTTGCAGCCCTGCTCCGTGGCGCGCCAGCCCTTTCTCGAACGCCCGCCAGCTTCCGGCCTGGACATGCAAGTCCATGTGTTCGGGTTCCGCGACTGATCGGGTCAACTCACTCGCCGCCGCACCACCAGTCGGGAGTCGCCTACCAGGACCGCGAGGAGGAACTGCAGCGGCCCGAACTCGGCCTTCACCTCCACCCGCCGCAGCTCGAACAGCGGAGTGGCAGGGGTGTTCAAGCCGGTACGGGTGCTGCATGCGCCCCAGAAGCCGGCTCCCTCAACCAGAGCACGAACGGTGTCGTCGTAGATCCCGTACGGGTAGGCGAATGCAGGAACGGCATCCGACAGGTGAGCCTCGAGCGCTGCTTTCGATCCGGCGATCTCCGCTTCCGCGGCGGCGGGCGATAACGACGTCAGGGCCGGATGCCGCCTCGTGTGCGCCCCGAACTGAAGCCCGCCGCGCTCCAGCTCCCGAATGGTACCCCAGTCGAGCAGCGGTCGGCCGCAGAGCGGCCCCTTGCCATCCCACTGGTTTTTCGCTCCGATGAAATCGGTGACCAGGAAAACCGTTGCCGGGAACCCGAATCGTGCCAGAACTGGTTGCGCGACCGTGCCGTTGTCGGTGTAGCCGTCGTCGAACGTGAGGACGACCGTCGACGCCGGGGGCAGGAGATGCTCGCGGCGGCAGCGGAGGTACTCATCGAGCCCAAGTACGCTGCGGCGAGCGAGCCTGAGCCACCACATTTGCCGGGCGAACCGGCGGGCGGCAACGACGTACCGAGTGGGCCGCTCGCCGGGTGTGGTGACGGCATGATAGAGGAGGATCGGTACACCAGCCGTGAGCCGGCGCCAGAGGTCGCGGTCCGGCACCGCCCGGCGCACGCCCCGCCAGAAGGCGTAGGCCCTGACGAAGCGGGCCCATCGCCCGGATCGATGAAACCCGCTCAGTACGGCGCCGATTGCGCCCAGTAGGCCCATTGGGACGTGGAGGGCGAGGCACAGCCGGCGGAGCGCCAGCAGCGCGAGACTCGCCTCCCTGAAGGATCCGAGCCCGAGATGCGGCAGTGTCGCTGGATGGCGGCGATAGATCTCATACGAGCTCGCGCCAGCGAGCTCCTCGTCCCGGACCAGTTGCCAAAACCCTTTGCGCTCATCCTGAGTGGCATCGGCCTCGCGCAGATAGATTGGCGCGAGCCCGTGCCGCATCAACCGGAAGGCGAGCTCGACATCGTAGCCCCGGCCCAGGTCGGTGGAGAAGCCGTTCACCGCCAGAAACGCGGCTCGGGGGAACGACAGGTTGCCGCCGTAGCAATCGGCGCAGGTGAGCTTGACTCCGGCACTCCCCAGCCGACGGTATTGGCGCTCCCACGATGCAGCAAAATGCGGTACAAACCAGTCCGTCTTCGCGGGTATCGTAAGCTGGAGCCGTCCGACCGCCAGCACATTGCGCTGCTCGCGCTGAGCCTTGAGGTGCTCTGCCACCAGTCGAGGCCCAGCGAGGACGTCATCGTCCAGGAGGAGGCAGAAGAGTCCCTCTGCCTCCGCTACACCGCGATTCAAGGCTTTCGGCTGGCCAGCGTTCTCTTGCCAGAGGACGCGAAGCTTGAATGGTGTCTCGTAGGTGGCCAGCATTTCCCGGGTGCCATCGGTGGAGCCATCGACCACCACCAGCACCTCGAAGTTGCCGGCAGCCTCGGTCTGCCTACGGAGCGCGTCGAGGCAGGCTCGGAGCCGCCCGACCCGATTGTAGGTCGCGATAACAACGCTTAGTTCGGACAAGATTGCTCCCACTTCGCCTGGCTGGCCGGTCCAACCCAGGGTGCGGTAGATTGCCGGCGCCCTCGCGATCCAATGCCAGCCATGACCGTGTTTTGTCCTCGCTTGACCGGAGCCGACTGTTGGACGATACCGATACTTCGCCACGCTGGAGCCCGGCCGCCGATGTGGCACTCGTTGCTTTCGTGGTTGCCGGGTCGCTCGCGCCGTATGTGAACCGGCTGGGATTCTACGGCGACG
Source organism: Gemmatimonadales bacterium (assembly GCA_035495075.1). Classification (GTDB taxonomy): domain Bacteria; phylum Gemmatimonadota; class Gemmatimonadetes; order Gemmatimonadales; family GWC2-71-9; genus DASQPE01. Next base: position 7,973 of record DATJGL010000021.1, on the reverse strand, counting down.
ACTGGGACGTGCTGAGCGTGCTTAGCCTTTCGGCCGATCAGTCGCTGCGCGGCCTTTACGCTGCAATGGCCGTCGAAGCGCAACTGCTGATGCGGCCGGGCCAGAAACTGCTCGCCGCGCTGCTCTACCAGACGTTCGGTCTCGATCCGCTGGGCTATCATGTCGTCAATGCGAGCCTCTTGGTTGCAAGCGCCGTGCTATTGCTGATGGTACTGCGTGAGCTTGGTCTGTCCCGCGCGGTCGCCGTGGCCGCGGCGATCATCTACTCGGTGCTGCCACACTACTCGACGGCTCGAGTTTGGTGGGCGAGCATCCAGGCACCGTTCAGCATGGCTGGCTACCTGCTCAGCCTGTATGCCGGGCTGCGATCAGTGCGCACCTCACCCACGCGAGCCTATGGCTGGCAGGCCCTGAGCTTGGCCAGCCTGGTAGCGAGCGCTCTGGCCTATGAGGTGGCCATGCCTTTGTTTTTTCTAAACCCTCTCTTGTTTTGGCATCGCCAGCGCCAACTGCAGCGGCCGTCCGACGAGGCGCTCAGCCCTCCCGCGTTCCGAGTGTTCATGGGGCTCACGCTGGCCGCCGTCCTGGGCACCGCCGCATTCAAGGCGGGTACGTCCACTCGCTTGAGCGGCGGGCCGAGCTTGTTCTATCTAGCGGTTGCCGGTCGGGAGATCGCCCGAATCAACCTCTGGACCTACGGCCTCGCCGCGCCCCGCACCTTACTGATTGCAATCCGACATGCGTCGGCTGCAGTGCTGCTCGTCGCGGCTTTGCTCGGCCTGGTGAGCTATTGGTTTCTCCGTCGACTGCCGCTGGCGCCGACTGGCTTGGGTGTACGGCCTCGACCGTGGCTGCGCCTCATGATCGCCGGGGCAGCCGTGTTTCTGCTAGGCCACCTCATCTTCCTCGCTACCAACGTCGGTTTCTCGGCCACCGGTGCGAACAATCGGACGGCGGTCGTAGGAGCCAGCGGGATCGCGCTCGTGCTGGTGGCTGCCGCAGCGTGGCTCACCGAGCGGGTTCCGGCGCCCTGGCGGGTGCGGTGCTTTGCCGGACTGATCGCGCTGATCAGCGTCGCTGCTTTCGTAATCAATGCAATGCTGGTTCGCTCCTGGGTCACCGCCTACGAGCGGGAGGAGCAGGTTCTGTACAGCATTCGCCAGGCGTTTGCCACGCTTCCGGCGAGCAGCAGCTTGATTCTGGACGGCGTGTGCCGCTATGTAGGCCCAGCCATCGTGTTCGAGTCGAGCTGGGACCTGCAAGGTGCGCTGCGGCTCTTCTACCGAGACAGTACGCTTCGGGCCGACGTCGTCTCTCCCGACCTCCGAGTCGACCGTGACGGGGTTCACACGGTCATCTACGGAGACGACTCGAGGTATCCCTACGATATGCATTTGATCGTGTTCGATGCCGGGCGAGGCATCTCGCAACTCCTGCCTGACGAAACTGCCGCCCGCACCTACTTCGCCCGATCGAACCACGACGTGCGCAACGGCTGTCCGTCCGGGCGGCCGGGACATGGCGTGCAGGTGTTCTAGTCGCCGCGCCAATGGGAAAACCGCCCCTGGTTTCGATCGTGACTCCGTTTCTCAACGCAGAGCGTTTCTTCGCGGACACACTCGCCAGCGTCCTGGCTCAGACCTACACCCGCTGGGAGCTGCTGCTGGTGGATGATGGCTCGACCGATCAGAGCACTGGCATGGCCGTCGAGTGGGCGCGTGCGCATGCCGAGCGAGTACGGTACCTCGAGCACGATGGTCACCGCAACCGGGGCACTAGCGCGAGTCGAAACCTGGGAATCCGCCACGCCGAAGGTGAGTTTGTCGCGTTTCTGGATGCCGACGATGTCTGGCTGCCGGAGCACCTAGCAGACGGGGTGTCCCTACTCGAGCGTCATCCCGACAGCGGGCTCTCGTACGGACCGACGGAAGAGTGGTATGGCTGGACAGGGCGCCCGGTGGACAGATCGCGGGATCACATATTAGGGCTCGGAGTCACGACGGACACGCCGTTCGCTCCCCCGGGTCCCCTGACCGCGTTCCTTCGTCGGGAGATTCCCACGCCCTGTACCTGCAGTGTGCTAGTCAGGCGCACCCTCGCAGACGAAATCGGCGGCTTCGAGCCGTCATTTCGCGGGATGTACGACGATCAGGCATTCTACGCCAAAGTCTGCCTCACAGCCCCAGTGGTGGCCTCGAGTGTGTGCACCAGCCGGTACCGGCGACATGGCAGCTCACTCTATTCAAGCGCGAAGACGACTGGGCAGGCCGGTGCGGACCGCCTGGCGTACTTGCACTGGCTCGACCGGTATCTGGCCGGCCGGGGGGACCGGCCCCGGGAAGTCCGCAGGGCTTTGCGACAGGAGCTCCGCGCGGCGCGTTTCCCTCTGATCCAGCGGCTAATCGCTCGGGTACGAGGCAGGCCTACTGCTTGACGGCTCGGATCGCGATGATCAGCGGGAAGTAGTCGTCCTGCACGTCGAGCGCGCGCCTCGACAGCTCCTCGCTGGCCAGGCCGGAGAGAAAAGCGGTGGCGGTCCGGACGTTCCCGTACGACCGAATGCTCACATTGCCCGCGCCGAAGGCCCTTCCAAAAAGCTCCGCGCAGGAGGCTCGAGTAAACCGCCAGTAGTCCCGCTCGAGGCCATAGACCGGCGCCAGGCGGCTTACCGAGGGAACGGTGGCAAGCAGCACGCCGCCCGGCCGAATCATCCGATGAACGTGCCTTATGGCAGATGGAACGTCGAAGATAAACTGGAGCGTTTGCGTCAGGATGAAACAGTCGAACAGATTTGCCGGCACGGCGTCCGCGCAAGTAAGGTCGGCGATGACGGTGGCGAGAGGGTTCTCCGGATTGATATCGAGGACGTCGGACCGCTCGACCGCGCCACCAAACCGATCCGTGTAACGGCTATTCTGCACCTCGATTACCCGACCCCGAATGTCGCTCCGGTGGTCGTCCAGGAACTGTTCGAGGTAGTAACGATCGATCGGGTGCCCACGATCGAACCCCCAATAGGAACTGATGGGCGTTGTGCGGAACATCGAGAGCAACGCAGGGCGGAGCAGCCGGCGCAGTCGCCGACGCCAAGGCGAGAATTCATCGGCATCGGATGGGTATCGAGGAATGGTCAGGGAATCGGGCATGCTCCCTCTCCGGTCACCGCGGCACCTGCGTAACCCAGATGTCTTGCGTCGACTGGCCCCGTTCATGGGCGAGAACGGTGAGCCCCGTGAACAGGCGCGTGCGCACGAACTGGGTGCTGTGAAAGGCCGCATATAACTTCTGCCCCTCGGCTGCCAGCGTGCGGATCACGAGTTCGCCGGCATCGTAACGGATTTGCTCGCGGGCGGTAAGCCGTCGCCGGTAGGCATCACCGTGAGTCGTCAGAATGAGTACACCTCCGGGTCTCACCACCCGAACCAGCTCCCTAATCCAGCGGTGATGCATGTCCTCCGACAGATGCGTAAGAACCGATCGGGCAAAGACAAGATCCAGGAAGCCTGCTTCGAACGGCAACGGCGGCGCGAGGCCATTCTCAACGAAGGCCACGTCGGTCAGGTTCTCCCGGCACCAGCGGATCGACTCGCGATTATAGTCGGACCCGTAAAACTCGATCGGCCAGCCGGATGCCAAGCGTGGCAGGTGTCGGATGATGCGTGCCGGACCACAGCCCCACTCGCACACACGCTGCGGGCGGGACGCTGAGACGTCGAGATAAGGTCGCATCAGATCCCAGTACTGCGACGCGGCTTCTTCCCCAGATCGCTTGTATTCCGCGAGATCCGTAGTCGCCTGGGCGTCCCACAGAATCGGGAGTGGGGGGACGGGGAACTGCGGGTATGCCCTGCGAAAGGCCCGATTCGAACGAGCCGTCAGGGCACGCCGACGCCAATACGCGATCCGGTCGATCACGCTGAAGGCGCTCTGGGCGTTCAGGTCGATGAGGAAGTTGGACAGTCGGCGTCTCATACCCTCAGCTCCTCTTCCCACAGACCCAGAAAAAGGCTCTTACGCAGCGCCGAGGTGGAGGGCACGCCCGCTACATCGGCGGCTAGGTGGCCGTAGTCCGAGCGGCAGTGGATCAGCCAGGTCAGCAGTCGGAGGGACGGGATCAGGGACCGATCGAGATCAAGTCGGGCCGCGTACCGCTCCACACACTCTCGTTGCACCCGACCGGTAAACGTCGCCTGGTCGAGACTCCGGCGGTACGACTCTCGGGTCTTTCCCGACTTGAGAGCGTCGTCATGAAAGAATGCGAGGTACGACAGGAAATAGATCAGGTCCACCAGAGGCAGTCCGTTAAGTTCGGCGGACTCCCAGTCGAACACCACCAGCTGCCCATCCGGCGCTACATGGACATTCCAGGGAGAGAAGTCGCGCTGCTCCACCACGCGGGGCAGGTCGCCCAAGGGTGCGAGCTTTGCCTTCATACCTCTGAAGGCGACCGGATCCGCGACGGAGCCAAACGAAGTCTTGAAACCCCCCAGCACATCATCGATAAGCGGCAAAGCGCGGCCAGGCTGGCGCGGGGCGTGAGCTGGGAGCAGCTGGATCAACCAATCCGTAGCGCGGATAGCAAGGTCGCGATAGGTCGCGCCTGAAAGAAGCGAGAATAGCGGCCGGCCGGTCAGGCTGGTCTCGGCCAGCGCGGGATACCCCGCCTGGTCACCCCAATAAAGGAGCCTGGGGACGCCGCTCACACCGCGGGGGCGGAGCGCCTCGACTGCGCGTAGCGCCGCAGCCTCGCGCTCGAGACCAACGGTCGCCTCCGGCACTCGGGGTCGCTTCACAACGATGCGCGGGATCGGGTCGGGCTCGGCGAACACGAGACCGACTGCCTTGCTGATGGTGCGAGGGCCTCGCGTCAGCAGCAGCCAGGAGAGGCGCTCGGGGGCCGGACCCATTCCCCAACCTTCCCAGCACTCGCGTAGCCATTCCAGGATGCCCGGCCTTGGCGCTCCCGTGTCCCCGGGTTTCCGGGCCACCGCGCATATCGGTCGAAGGCAGCCCGCTCGCAGAGCCCAGGACCATAGCGCCCGCACCGGCACATCGACGGCGCGACGCAGCGGGTTACGGGCCTCTAGGCGGGTCGCACGCACGAATGCAGGTGCCGAGTCACTCTCGAGCGGAATCCAGAACCAAGTTGGGGAAAGCCCCGGCCAGGGCCAGGGCCAGTAGGTAGCCACCTGGTCGAAGCCTGCATCCTCGAGCCGGCGACGGACGCCGGCAGCGCTCGTGAAGAGCCATTCGCTGTAACAAGCCGCTCCGGGCTCGAGACTGTGGAACAGCGCCGCGAGCTCGGCGGACGTCGGGTTTACCGTCACCCCAAGATCGGCCAGCCGGTCGCCGGGGATCGTACTTGCCTGCGACGCGACCAGGCCGACCGCATCGGGCAGTGTTCCTCGAGCCGACACGAGCACCCGGGCGGGCATCGGTTCCGGCAAGAGGAACCGCCAGTCAACCCGCCGGAGCAGGCGGTTGCGAGTGGCTTCGGGCAGGTCGCGCCCCAGCACTAGGCGATCCGCGGCCGGGCCAGCAGCTCGTCGTACACAGCCTCGACCCCGCGTACCATGGCCTGTGCCGTGAATGCTTCATGCACCCGCGCGCGCCCTGCGCCGCCCAGTCGCGCAGCGAGCTGAGGATCAGCCAGCACCGTTCGAATTGCCTGCGCAAGTGCTGCCGGATCCGAGGGAGGTACCAGGATGCCGGTGACTCCGTCCACCACGGCTTCGTCAGTTCCACCAACGCGGGAGGCGACCACCGGCTTCGCCGCTGCCATCGCCTCGAGCACCGACAGGGGCAGGCCCTCGAACAGCGACGGGAAGGCAAACACGTCGGCGGATGCGAGCAGAGCAGGCACGTCGCGCCGGTGGCCGAGAAAGCTGACTCGGTCGGATACGCCGAGGGACTGTGCCTGCGCCTCGAGGGCGGCGCGCTCGGAACCGTCGCCGACGATGAAGAACCTGGCTTCGGGGACCTGGCTCGCCGCAGTGAGCAGGGTATCGATGCCCTTTTGAGCGCTGAGGCGTGCGAGTGTCACTACAGAGGGCTGACGTGGCTCCCGGTTGACGTCAGCGGCCGGTCGGGCTTCCCACGACATCTCGAACGGCGCTGGGTCGATGCCGTTGTGCACCACTCGGATCTTGCGATCCGGGATTCTCAACGATTCCGCCAGCCGCCTCGCCACGTGACTCGACACGGCCAGGTAGCGGTCCACCGCGGCGGCCACGATCCTCTGTTGTACCCGCACCGATCGATTGACGAGAGCCTCTACGAAAAGCTGGGCGGTACCGACGATGGCCGGAACGCGCAGGGCTCGCGCAGTCAACAATCCGAACTTGCAAGCCAGCGGCCAATTGAGGTGGGCATGGAACACGGCGGGACGCTCCTGGACGAGAACTCGCCCCAGCGCCGCCAGCCGCCAGGCAAAGTTGCGATCGGTCATCCGTGGCACCGACCGCACAGCCACGCCGGCCGCCTGAGCCCCCTGGACCAGCTGCGCCAAGCCGGCAGCGGGATGGTGAAGCAGCACCGGCCTCCACCGATTGCGATCAAGGCCGGCGAGCAGATGAAGCAGTGATTGCTCGCTCCCGCCGAAAGTATCGCTGTCGACGAAGTGGATCACTGTGCGGGTCACGAACCGGACCGTTGGGCGGAGCCCACAGAACCCAGGCCGCGGCCCGATACCCGGTTCTCGCGCAGCGCGTCGCGTGCGCCGACCCAGTAGAAGTAGTCGAGGGCGTAGTAGTAATAGGAGCGCATCCGTGCCGGCCGTCGATGTTCGAGCCACCGCATGAACGAGATGGCCCAATCCATGGTGCCGCGCCAGACGCTGGTCGCGGCAAGGAGGAGGCCGCGCATGAGCCTCCAGCGGGGGCTCAGATCGTCGGGCCTGCCGAGCTTGAGGTCGGCGAGCGTTTCCGCGTGCTTGCTGGCGAGGAGCACGGCGGTGCGCCCCTTGGCAAGGTTGTCGCGCGCCAGGGCGGGGAAGTCCTTGGTGTAGTGCTGCCGGGCCAGCGCTTCGGAGCTGAAGACCAGACGCACTCCCGCTTTGGCGAGCCGATGAGAAAGCTCGAGGTCCTCATTGCCGTACTCGGTGAACGATTCATCCAGCCCGCCGGCCTCGACGAGGGTGCGCCGATCGATCGAAAAATTGCCGCTGTAGAAGTCGCGGAGCCCGAACTGATGGCCGGGCTGCGCGAGGGTTTCCAGGTGCTGGTTGAACTTCCACCCGATGTAGTCCACGATCGGCGGCGACGAGGGCTGGACCGACACGGGTGCGGCGCCGACGACGCCGAGTCGCACGGTGGCGGCGTGGGCCGCCAGGTGGGCGGTGAGGAACTGGGGTGCGGGCTCCATGTCGTCGTCCAGCAGTATGAGCAGGTCTCCTTCCGCAACTCGAATGCCTGCGTTGCAGGCGGCGGCACGGCCTCGATTGGGCTGCCAGAGCGCGACGAGCCGAAACGAAGTTCGGAGGCTTTGCACCATCTCACGGGTGCCATCGTCGGAGCCGTCGATCGAGACGATCACTTCAAACTCCTCCGCGGGGAGCGTCTGGCGCGTCATCGCCTCGATCAACCTCCGGACGGAATCGCGGCGCTGGTATGTAGGAACGACGACGCTGACGCGCGGGGATGGAGTCACGGGCGGAGCCCGAGCTCAGCATAGATCGCTTCCAATCTGCGAACGTACGCCGCCCAACCATGCTGCTCGAGCACATAACTCCGGGCACGGCGGCCGAGCTCGTTGCGAGCGGCCTTGTCCGCGAGGAGATCCGCTGCGGCTTGTGCGATGCCAAAGGCGTCCCGGGCGACCATCAGCGGCGCCGGGGCCGCCCCCCATGCGAGCCCCTCCGCCCCGAGCGGCGTGGTTACGACGGCTTTGCCAAGGGCGAGTGCCTGGAGCACCTTGACCCGCATGCCGCCGCCTTCACGAAGCGGCGCGAGGACGACCGCGGCGCGCTCGATGAA
>DATJGL010000020.1:0-5148 GCA_035495075.1 Gemmatimonadales bacterium | reverse complement strand
GCCGGCGCGGGAGGAGTCAATGCCTGACCTGTCGTTCCAGGTCGAGAGCGCTAGAATCGTGCCTTTCGGGCTGGCGCCACAGCTCGCGTTCGGGCTCCGGGTCAGCAATGCCGCGCCGGCGGAAGCCATCCACACCGTGGTGCTTCGCTGCCAGATCCAGATCGACGTTACCCGACGGCGCTACGCGCCAGACGAAGAGCAGCGACTGCGCGACCTGTTCGGCGATCCCGCCCGTTGGAGTCAGACGCTGCGGACGATGCTCTGGACACACGCCAACACGGTGATATCCGCGTTCGCCGGCGAGAGCACGCTGGACCTGCTCGTCCCCTGCACGTTCGACTTCAATGTTGCCGCCACCAAGTACTTCTACGGGCTCTCGACCGGCGAGGTGCCGCTCTCGCTGCTATTCAGCGGCAGTGTGTTCTACGAGGACGCGACCGGGGCATTGCAGGTGGCGCCCATCTCCTGGACCAAGGAAGCCACCTATCGGCTTCCGGTGCAGCTCTGGCGGGACCTGATGAACGCATACTACCCGAATGAAGCATGGCTCCACCTGCGGCGCGACGTCTTCGACCGGCTGTACCGCTACAAGGTGAGTCGTGGCATCCCGACCTGGGAGCAGGCCATCGAGGGCATTCTCCCCGTAGGAGAGGAGGCCCCGGTATGAGCGACGCGGTCGAGCGCATTGCGGATGCGCTGCTCTATGAGGGTTACCTGCTCTATCCCTACCGGCGCTCCGCGGTCAAGAACCGCCAGCGGTTCAATTTCGGCGTGCTGTATCCGGAGGAATACGTCGCCGCGGCCGAGCCCGGGTCGGCGGATCGCTGCTTCATGCAGACCGAGTGCCTGGTGTCGGCCAGTGATGCAACCACGCTCGCGCTCAAGCTCCGTTTTCTCCAGCTGGTGGACAGCGCATCGGAGGCCAACGGTGCCGCGCCGTGGCAAGAGGCAGTCGAGCGGACGGTGAGGCTGGACTATTCCCTTGGAGAGCTGCTTACCGAAACCCGTCGTGACGTGTTCGCCTTCCTGAGCGGGGCCGATGATGCCGCAGCGGTGGCCCCGGGCTCGCTGAACGGGGAGGTCGAGCTGTCCGCCGGGTTCTCTGATGGAGGCACCATCCGATTGCGGGTCCGCATCATCAATCGGACCTCCTTCCCCGCCGCCGAGGCGAACAGGCACGACGTGCTGAGCCGCTCGCTGGTCTCCTGCCATGCAATCCTTGCGCTGTCCGGAGGCAAGTTTGTTTCGCTGCTCGATCCGCCCGACGAATTCTCCGCAGCGGTCGCGTCCTGCGAGAACATCGGTGCCTGGCCGGTCCTGGTCGGAGAAGCCGGCCAGCGGGATACGCTGCTGGCCTCACCAATCATTCTCTACGACTACCCTACGATCGCGCCCGAGAGCGCCGGCGATCTGTTCGATGCAACGGAGATCGACGAGATTCTCTCGCTCAGAATCATGACGCTGACCGAGGAGGAGAAGCGCGAAGTCCGCCAGACCGACGAGCGGGCGCGTCGTCTGCTCGACCGCACCGAATCGTTGACGGCCGAGCAGCTGATGCAGATGCACGGCGTCCTGCGGCAGCCTCATCGGTTCGAGGATCGGCCATGACCGCGGCACCCCAGTTTCGCAAAGGCGATCGGGTGCGGCTCCGCCCTCACGCGAGAAGCGACGTCTTCGACCTCGCCTTGGCCGGCCGGAGCGCCACCGTCTCGTCGGTGGAGCGTGACATCGAGGGCCGCTTCTACATCGCCGTCCTGGTGGACGACGATCCGGGCGTATCCATCGGCCCGCGGCGACCCGGGCACCGCTTCTTCTTCGCGCCCGAGGAAGTCGAGCTGGCCCCGGGGGCAGAGCAACCGGTCGAGTCCGCCAGGCGGACCATCCTCGTGGCCGGCATCGGCAACATCTTCCTGGGCGACGACGCCTTCGGCGTGGAGGTGGTCCGCCGCCTGTCCGGGCGTACAGTGCCCGAGGGTGTGCACGTGGGCGACTACGGCATCCGCGGCTACGACCTCGCCTACGCCCTAGCCGACGATCCCGACTGCACGATTCTGGTAGATGCCTGTCCCCGGGGTGACGCGCCTGGAACGGTCTATCTGATCGAGCCCAGCCTCGATTCTCTGGACGACGAGTCCCAGCCGCTCGTCTTTGACGCGCACACCATGAACCCGGTGAGCGTCCTCCGGCTGGCGCGCTCCATGGGAGCCCCGCTGCGGCACGTCCTGCTCGTCGGGTGCGAGCCCGCTACGCTCGGGCCCGACGAAGGTCAGCTCGGCCTGAGCCCCGTCGTCGAAGCCGCCGTGGACCAGGCAGTCGCACTGATCGAGTCGCTCGTTCCCCGGCTCCAGACCGGGGACGAGCCGTCCCCTTCCGCCCCACGCTCACCCTGATGGAGGCTTCTCCAATGGATGCGATGATCGAACAACGGCAGAATGGCGAGGCGACCGACAAGGACACGCTGATGCTGATGAGCGGGATCGCCCTGGTGGTGTTTGGCGCGGGCCTGATTCTGTCGAACCGGAGCGTCCGGAAATACGTCGGCCAGGTCGGCCCAGGGGGCCTCTTGCAGGCGGCCGTCCCCGATGTGGAGCGCTACATGAAGCTCCGGGCGATGTAGGCGCCGTGACGTCGTCTGCTTCAACCGGCGCAGGTGGCGCGCCAGGCGCGAACGGCGCCCGCGCCTTCGTGATCGATCCGGGAGCGAGTCGCCTTACCCTCCGGGCGTTCGCCGGGGGAATGCTCTCGGCCGTGGGCCACAATCCCACCTTTGCGGTCCGCCGTTTCGAGGGCGCCGTCCGTTTCAATCCCGAGAAGCCGGCGGGGTCCCTCACGCTTCGAATGGCGGCGGACTCGCTTGCCGTCCAGGGTGAGATGAGCGACAAAGATCGGCGCGAGATCGAGCGGATGACGAAGGACGAGGTGCTCGAGGCCTCCAAGCACCCCGACATCGTCTACGCGTGTCCGGAGACGTCGGTGCGGAAGATCGGTGAGGGACAGTTCGAGGTCACCTTGCCCGGCTCGCTGAGCCTCCATGGCGTCACCTTGCGCCAGCTGGTCTCCGCGCGAATCTCTCTCATGGGAACGATGCTCCGCGCATTCGGGGAGTTCTCGCTGCAGCAGCCGGACTACGACATCAAGCCGGTCACAGTCGGCGGGGGTATGTTGAGAGTAAAAGACGAGCTCAGGGGCACGTTCGACATCGTCGCCCGGGCTGACAGCGGCGCGTAGCGCAGGATGGTAACCCATGTGTCTGGCCATTCCCGGTAAGGTCGTCGAGCTGATCGCGGACCTCCCCAACCAGGCCATCGTGGAGGTCACCGGGGTGCGGCGTCGAGTGGACCTCGGCCTGCTCCAGGACGACATGCCCGGTCCCGGCGACTGGGTGCTCATCCACGTCGGCTTTGCGATGAGCAAGATCAGCGAGCAGGGCGCGGAAGAGCAGATGCGGATGCTCCGCATGCTCGGCGAGGATCAGGCCGCGATGGAAGAAGTCCGAGGCTATGGCCTGAGCGCCGGAGAGTGACATGCGATACGTGGACGAGTTTCGCGATCCGGAAATCATTACCCGCACCTGCGAGGAGATTCGCCGCCTGGCGGACCCCGGCCGCCACTATCGAATCATGGAGGTCTGCGGGGGACACACGCACGCGATCTATCGCTTCGGGCTCAAGGATGTCCTCCCAGACAATCTCGAGCTGATCCACGGCCCCGGCTGCCCTGTGTGCGTTCTTCCCATGGGGCGCATTGACGACGGCCTCGCGCTGGGAAAGCAACCGAACGTCGTCTTCACCGCCTTCGGCGACATGATGCGGGTGCCCGGCGCTCACGGGAGTCCGCTCGAGCACAAGGCCGCGGGGATGGACGTCCGCATCGTGTACTCGCCGTCCGACGCGCTCAAGCTGGCCCGCAACAACCCCGACAAGCACGTGATGTTCTTCGCGATCGGGTTCGAGACCACGGCCCCGTCCACCGCCCTCACGCTGATGCGCGCCAAGGCCGAGGGGATCAGGAACTTTTCGGTCTTCTGCAACCACGTCACTATCATCCCGGCCATCCGCGCCATTCTCGATTCGCCCGACATGCGGCTCGATGCATTCATTGGGCCGGGCCATGTGTCCACGGTGATCGGCTGCCGTCCTTACGAGTGGATCGCGCGGGACGAGAAGAAGCCGATCGTGGTCTCCGGATTCGAGCCGCTCGATCTGCTCCAGTCGGTGGTGATGCTGCTGCGCCAGCTCAAGGAAGGAAGAGCGGTCGTCGAGAACCAGTACGCTCGCGTGGTCCCGTGGGAAGGCAACCGCGCCGCTCTCGCGGCGATGGCCGAGGTCTTTCAGCTCCGGCCGTACTTCGAGTGGCGCGGGCTCGGCTTCATCTCCCAATCGGCGCTCCGCATCCGCGACAGTTACGCCGCGTGGGACGCGGAGAAAGTGTTCGACGTCGCAGGGGTCCGGGTGACAGATCCCAAAGCCGCCCAGTGCGGGGAGGTGCTCAAAGGCGTTCTCAAGCCGGTTCAGTGCAAGCTGTTTGGCCGCGAATGCACACCCGAGCGCCCGGTTGGCGCGCTGATGGTATCGTCGGAAGGCTCATGCGCAGCGTACTACAACTACGAGCATCGCAAGGCAGCCGCATCGAAGCGCGACCTCGCTCCAGTCTGAACGGCGAAGAGGCGGTTGCGGCGTCGCCGGCCATCCGGTTTCGCGAGTCCCAGATCGAGATGGCGCACGGGGCCGGCGGCAAGGCCACTCGGCGCCTGGTGGACGGCCTGTTCGCGCCGCTTCTGCTCGATGGGGCCGGTGTCCGGCTGTCGGACGCCGCCCAGCTCGAGGTTGACGGCGCTCGTCTAGCCGTGACCACCGATGGGTTCGTTGTGACGCCGGTGAGTTTCCCCGGCGGATCCATCGGCGAGCTGGCGGTGAACGGGACCGTGAACGACCTCGCCGTCTCGGGCGCGCGGGCGGTCGGAATCGTGGTGAGCTTTGTGCTCGAGGCCGGCCTGCCGACCGAGGTGCTCGAGGCGGAGGTGCGCGCAATGGCCAAAGCCGCGCGCGCGGCCGGCGTCCCGATCCTCGGCGGCGACACCAAGGTCGTGGAGCACGGCAAGACCGACCGGATGTACATCACGACGACCGGGATCGGCCGCATGCTCCC
>DATJGL010000019.1:0-11802 GCA_035495075.1 Gemmatimonadales bacterium | reverse complement strand
GAAGGAAGCACTATGTTACTACCGCTTTTCATGCTGCTGTCGTACCAGCCGGTTGTCACCCTCCGTTCGAACCCAACTGCCGAGCACGATCCGCCGGTACACGTCTGGCTGAACTCGAACGGCAAGTACGACTTGGGCGACCAGGCAAAGGTGTATGCCCGTGCTGCCGAGACCGGATACCTGGTCGTGTTGCGAGCCGATCCCGACGGCCAGGTGCGGATCGTATTCCCGATCGATCCGCGCGACGACAACCGAGTGGAAGCCGGGAAGAAGTACGAACTGAAGGGCCGGGGGGGCGAGCCAGCCTTCATGGCCAACGACACGACCGGACATGGCACGTTGCTCGCCGCTGTCGCGAGTACACCGTTCAGGTTCGACGAGTTCGTGCAGAGCGGTCGGTGGGATCTCGATGCCCTGTCGGATGGAGTCGCGGGCAAAGACCCGGAGGCCGGGCTACTCGCCACGGTGCAGCGCATGCTGCCTGCCGATGCTCATTTCGACTTCGACTTCGCTACCTACGTGACGAGTCGGCCTCAATGGGTGAGTGGGCCGTATCCGTATCCGTACCCGGCATGGTGGGGTCCGAGATTCGGCTTTGGTTTCGCGTACCCGTACTGGGGTTTCCGGTACCGCTGGTAGCCCTGATCACGATCCGTTCACGGGAGGGCAGGCAAGAGTTACCATCCAAGGCATGCCCCCCGTGATCATTTCGCAAATAGGTACCTTGCCGAGGTTGCGGGCGCCGGAGACGCGGTTCTGAGCGACTTCGGCCGGTTCTTTCTGCCGGGCCCTACGGAGGTCCATCCCGAGGTGCTCGCGGCGCTTTCCCGACCAATGATCCCACCATGGAGCGACGAAGGGCGCGCCCTGTTCGCGTCGCTTCAGCCTCCGCTCCGCCGGCTCTTTCGTACCACTCGACCCGTCCTCATTACGGCAAGCTCCGCCAGCGGCCTGGTAGAAGCCGCGATCCGGTCCGCCGTGGAGCACCGAGTCCTCGTGGTCGTCGGAGGCTTTTTCGGGGAATGGCTGGCAGGAATTGCCGAAGCGTGCGGTCGGGACGTGGTCCGGCTTTCGGTTCCCGCGGGCTGCACGCTCGAGCCCGACCAGCTCGAGCGCCTGCTGGACGGCCCTCCAGTCGACGCGGTCGCCCTGGTCCACTCGGACACGTCCACCGGCGCACTCGCTCCGCTGGCGGACCTGTCCCGGGTAATCCGGTCGCGATCCGATGCGCTCGTGCTGGTAGATGCCGTGACCTCGATCGGGGCATCCCCGGTGGAGACCGATGCCTGGGGCCTTGATTTCGTGTTCACCGGGTCACAAAAAGCCCTGGCGCTGCCACCGGGGCTGGGGCTTGGCGTGGCTTCCGAAAGGCTGCTCCAGCGGGCGAGTCGGTTGCGCGACCGCGGCTGGTACTTCGATCTCCTCAAATACGATCGGGCGGCCCGGACCGATCGCCCGACCCAGACACCGGCGCTTTCACTGGTCTATGCGCTGGAGCGGCAGCTGTCCCGGATAGATGCTGAAGGTGGCATTGAAGCCCGCTGGAGCCGGCACCGGGCGATGCTCGAAGTCATGGAAGGCTGGGCGGCGCAGCACCCTGAGTTTCGACTGCTCGCGCCGCCCGATCGCCGGTCCTGGGCTGTCGCTACGGTGACCCCTCCTCCCGACCGAGTGGCTCCGGCGCTCATTCGGGCCATGCGGGCTAAGGGATTCACCCTGGCAAGTGGCCTCGGTGAGCTCGCCGAACAGGTCATTCGGATCGGCCACATGGGTGACCTGAGGCCGGAGCACTTGGAGGTAATGCTCGCTCAACTTGCGGCTTGCGCCCTGTGACATGGCGCACTGCGAGCCTTTTGGAATCACATAAGTTAGCCAATGGTGGTTGTCGAGGTTCGGCCGGCACCGGGCCTCACAAAGACACCGCCATCTTCATCACAACACATCCTCTCGTTTCAATATCCTGCCAGGGACGGGCGCTTCGGCGCCCGTTCCACCCTCCTGTTCAGGGCTCGGCATTGACGGGGATCCGGTGGCGCATAGACTTCCATCCATGTGCATGAACCGTCAGCACCTCGGCGACATTCGCCCGATTCGACTCCTCCCGGGAGGCGGTGGGCGGCTGCACTAATCTGATCATCGGTGCCACCAAGCTCACGCGGCCTCCCGAATCTGGGAGGCCGCCTCGTTTTCGGACCCTTCACGTAACGGGCCGGCGATGCAGATCAAGCTGTACGACACGACTCTGAGGGATGGGACCCAGCGGGAGGGCCTTGCCCTGTCGCTCGAGGACAAGCTCAAGATCGCCCGGGCACTCGACTCGCTCGGCGTCCACTACATCGAAGGCGGTTGGCCGGGGTCGAACCCCAAGGATGCGGAGTTCTTCACCCGAATCCGCGGGGAGCAGCTGAGCCAGGCCAGAATCGCCGCCTTCGGAAGCACGCGCCGGCCAGGTGCGGCTTGTGAATCGGACCCAAGCCTGCAGGCGCTGGTGGCCGCAGAGACTCCAGTGGTGACGCTGGTCGGAAAAAGCTCCGTGCTCCATGTGGAGCGCGTCCTGGAAACGACCCGCGACGAGAACCTGCGCATGATCGCCGACAGCGTGAGGTTGTTTCGGCGGCTCGGGCGCGAGGTGATTTTCGACGCGGAGCACCTCTTCGACGGGTGGTCCCTCGATTGGGAGTACGCGCTCGCCACACTTCGCGCGGCCGCGGACGCAGGGGCCGACTGGATTGTGCTGTGCGACACCAATGGCGGCACCCTACCCGATACGATCCGGGACGTCGTCCGCTGCGTTCATGAGCGGATCGCAGCGCCGCTTGGTGTCCACCCCCACAACGACGCCGGGGTCGCTGTGGCCAATGCACTGGCGGCACTGCAAGCGGGCTGCACCCAGGTCCAAGGCACGATCAACGGCTATGGCGAGCGGTGCGGCAACGTAGATTTGGTGCCCGTCGTCGCCAACCTGGAGCTCAAGTTGGCGCGGCCCGTACTGCCGCCGGGACAGCTTCGACGGTTGACCGAGGTTTCCCACTACGTCGCAGCGGTCGCAAACCTCAACCCGGATGCCCACGCGCCGTATGTCGGGCGCAGCGCCTTCGCCCACAAGGGCGGAATCCACGTGGCCGCGATCGCCAAGCTGTCCGCGAGCTACCAGCACATCGATCCCGCCCAGGTCGGCAATGAGCTTCGGGTCGTAGTCAGCGAAGTGGCCGGGCGCCGCAATGTCCGGCTTCGGGCCGAAGCGCTCGGCCTCGACCCGGGGAAGCGCGAGGCGGAGGTCCTCCAGCGGATCAAGGATCTCGAGCACCGCGGCTTCCAGTTCGAGGCGGCCGACGGCTCCTTCGAGATGCTGCTCCGCCGAGCCTCAGCGGACTACCGTGCGCCCTTCGAGCTGCTCGACTTCACCGTCATCAGCGAGAAACGGGGAGGGCAGAAAGTCGCCGCGCAAGCCACGGTCAAACTGCGGGTCGGTGAGCAGGTGATGCACACTGCCGCCGAGGGCGACGGACCGGTCAATGCGCTGGATCGCGCTCTCCGGAAGGCCCTGGTGCCGCATTATCCCGAGTTGAACGAGGTCCGGCTGGTGGACTACAAGGTGCGCATCGTCGACGAGCACCTCGGCACGGCTGCGCGACCGCGCGTCATTGTCGAATCGGCCCGCGGCACCGAGCGGTGGAGCACAATGGGTTGCTCGGAGAACATCATCGAAGCCAGCTGGCTCGCCCTGTGGGATAGCCTGGAGCTGCCCCTTCTCAGGAGCGCCGCTCCAGCGCCAATACGAGCGCCGACTCCGCCGGGATGAGCCGATGCTCCCGCGCCGAGACGGAGGTACCGCCCCCCCCATAGCGGGGGTCTTCCGATGACCAGACGAGGCTCCAGGCCGTGGCGGCTGCGGGGGCCATCACCTCGTCCGTTTCGCCGGCGAGCGGCAGGTCGTGTCCCAGGTTGAGGAGGAGCAGCCGGTCGAGGTCTCTCTCCCCTGCAAAGCGGAGCGCCAGCGCCAGCGGCCCGAACGCGCCGCCGCGAGGAGGCTGCTGGCGGGAGAAAGCCGAGTCGTTACGCCGGAGGGCCAGCAGGTCACGATGGAGCGCAACCGCCTCCGGGTGTCGCGCCGCCTCGGACGGATCGAGAACGCAGCGAGCGAACGTGTCGGACGAGCCGGGGTCGTCGAGCAGGGCCTGCATCGCAGGGTCGGCGATGCTCTCGAACTGGGCGAGATATTCCGCTCTACCCCGTCGGACGAGGGCGGCGAGTTGCGGCTCGTGGTCGGCAAAGAAGAGGAAGGGCCTCGACGCCGCGAACTCCTGGCCCATGAACAAGAGCGGCGTTCCCGGCGAGAGCAGAAGGTAAGCCGTCAGTGCCCGCCAACGTCCGGGGCTGATGACGGCATGAAGTCGAAGGCCGTGGGCCGAGTGAGCGATCTGGTCGTGATTCTGAAGGAAAGTGACCAGCCGAGGCGGATAGATCGCACCGGGATCGCCGAGAGTGCCTCGAGTGACCGCCACCAGCTCCGCCGCTGATCCCTCGAAAGGGCGATAGTATCCCTCCCGCTTGCCGCCCGCGGCCACGATCGCCGAGTGGTGAAAGTCTTCCTGCCAGATGCCGTCGAGGCCCATGCCACCGCGGGTTGCCGGCAGTGCGAGAGCAACTCGCTCGGGCTCGTCTTCCGCGAACACCAGGGTTCCCCGTCCGTCCGCTCGCTCCCGCACGGTCTTACCAATCTCCGACAGAATGTGGTGCGGAGAATCGTCGTAGATCGAGTGAGTGGCATCGAGCCGCAGGCCGTCCAGGTGAAACTCGCTCACCCAGTAGCTGGCGTTTGCGAGGACCAGCTCACGGACCGGGCCGGCATCGTCGCCGTCATAATTGGGCGCGGGT
Source organism: Gemmatimonadales bacterium (assembly GCA_035495075.1). Taxonomy (GTDB): domain Bacteria; phylum Gemmatimonadota; class Gemmatimonadetes; order Gemmatimonadales; family GWC2-71-9; genus DASQPE01. The sequence goes on along the minus strand of DATJGL010000019.1, from coordinate 6,924 downwards.
CCCCACGGCGTGTGGTGCCGCTCGGTGACGTAGCCGCGGGAAAACTGCCCCAGATAGTTGCCGTCCGGACCCAGGTGGTTGTACACCACATCGAGCAGCACGCCCAGGCCGAGTCGGTGGGCTTGATTCACGAAGGCGCGAAAGTCGTCCGGCCGGCCGTACAGGCGGGTTGGTGCGAAGAGGTTCACCCCGTCATAGCCCCATCCGAATCGGCCGGGAAAGTCCGCGACCGGCATGACCTCCACGGCAGTGATCCCGAGGTCGGCGAGGCGGGGGAGCTCTCGCGCGGCAGCGGCCCAGGAACCCGTGGGTGTAAAACATCCCACGTGAAGCTCGTAGATCACCTGACCCTCGAGCCGAAGCCCTGGCCAGGTCGTATCGCTCCATGGGAACGGAGCCGGATCGATGACCTCTGATGGCCCGTGGGGACCTTCCGGCTGAAAGCGCGACGCCGGGTCGGGGAAGGCGTCTCCCCCGTCGAGTCGATACCGATACAGGGCGCCGGTCGCGAGGTTGGGGGCCAGCCCCGCGAAATAGCCGCCGGACTCGGCGTCCAATGGAATCGAATCCACCCCAGCTCCGTCCGGCACCACTTCGACTCTTCGGCGAGCCGGAGCCCAGACCCGAAAGTGAACCCCCCCGCCAGGTTGTACCTCAGCGCCCACGGGCAGGCGGCGCTTCGCGCCGGTCGGTGATACCACTGTGGGAGATGAAGCCATGGGCTCGAGACGAGGTCCGTGCTGGGCCGGGATGCCGGCGTTTGACAGCGGTCGTCGCGCTCGATTCTTTCCAGCGCAACGCCGTTCCGGAGCAAATGGAATCGACCTCGCAGGAAACCCACGGAGGCCGCCGTGCGGTATGCCTTTCTAGTGGAAACCTATGCGACCGAGCGATTGAAAGTGCTGAGTACCTGGGCAACGTTCCGTGACCAGGATCTCCCGGTTCGGCCGCACCCTACCGACTCACGCGGGCGAAGCGTCCTGGAGCACATGGTCCACCAGTGCGTCAGCGAAAATCTCTGGTTTCGCGACATGCTGGGGATCGACGTCGGAGCGCCGCCGCTGCCTCAGCCCGAGACCCGGCTCGAATTCATCCGTCGGTACGCCATTGATTCGAGTCAACGGCTGGACCGGTTGCGCGGGGAAGGGGATGCCTGGTGGGAATCGGAGGCGCGCTTTTTTGACGTGCCCAGGACCCGAGCCTGGATCGTCGTTCGCCGGATCGCGCACACAGCACATCACCGTGGTCAGCAGGTCGAGCTACTGCGCATGCTCGGCCGGAGTGTGTACAGCACGTATGGTCCCACGGCCGACACCGGAGGGTTAATGCAGAACCGGGCCCCCACCGTTTATGCCTATCCGGACGAGGCTGGGTTGTTGCAAGGCGAAGCCGGCGGAGGTCCCAAAGCGACGCTTCCGGGAACCGGCGACAAGCCTGTGACCGAGCGCCCCGGAGCGTGAGCCGGCGGGAACTGCCGCCCCTCGCCGCGCGCGTGCTCGCGGCCTACGGCGGCGTTGAGCGATGGGCTTCCGCCAGGTCGATTCGTGCGACGCTGTCGATTGGTGGATTGGCGCTCCTGGTGAAGGGGCGCCGGCCGTTGCGCCACGTGTCGGTCGGAGCGGAGCTGGACTTCCCGCGGATTCGGATCGACGGGCTCGCCGGAAACCGTTCGGTGGCGTGGCTCGAAGGCGGCTCCGCACGGCTGGCTTCCTTGAGTGGCGAGACATGGACCGCTCGGGGTGACGCGAGGGCCGGCCTTCGAGCGCTCCGTCGCCGCCTCTGGTGGGATCGTCTGGACGCCACGTATTTCGTCGGCTACCTGCTCTGGAATGAGCTGACCTTCCCTCGCCTGTTTCTCCGGCCGGATGTCGAGTGGACCCAACTGGACGATGTGTCGCTTCGCGCCACGTTCCCAAGCGGGTTTCCGACGCATTGCACCGAACAGATCTTCCGCTTCGATCGGGAGACCGGGCTGCTGCGCCGTCACGATTTCACGGCTGATGTCTTCGGGCGGTGGGCACGAGCCGCGGCCATCGTGATCAAGCATCGGGAGTGGGACGGGATTATGTATGTGTGCCGCCGCCTCGCCACCCCGGGAGGCGCCGGAGGGAAGCGGTTCACCTGGCCCGTGCTATGGTCGGAAGAGGTCCACGGGTGGCAGTTGTCCAGCGCCTCGCTGAGTTGAGGCACACGCTGAAGAACGAGGATTCGTGAAGGCCATTCGAATACACCGCCTGGGGGGTCCGGAAGTTCTCCAATACGAGGACGTCCCCGTCCCCACTGCCGGCCAAGGGGAGGCATTGGTCCGGGTCGAGGCTGCGGGGGTCAATTTCATCGACGTCTACCGGCGCACTGGGCTCTACAAAGTGGAGCTGCCGCACACACTCGGCCAGGAAGGCGCGGGCACTGTGGACGCGGTCGGCCCTGGAGTGACGGATGTGGCAATCGGCGATCGAGTGGCGTTCACTGATGTCCCGGGAGCGTACGCACAGTATGCGGTGGCTCCGGCGGATCGGCTCATCCCCATCCCGCCCAAGGTAAGCAACCGCCAGGCAGCCGCGGTCATTCTGCAAGGACTCACGGCTCACTACCTCGCATTGGCGACCTATCCCCTCGAGCCGGGCGACGTGTGTCTGGTCCATGCCGCCGCAGGGGGTGTGGGCCTGCTGCTTTGCCAGATTGCAAAGCGACGTGGCGCCCGCGTGATCGCGACGGTTTCCACCGAGGCGAAGGCTGAATTGGCGCGCGGCGCCGGCGCCGACGAGGTCATCCTCTACACGCGGCAGGATTTCGCGGCCGAAGTCAAGCGCCTGACGGGAACTGGCGTGCATGTGATCTACGACTCGGTGGGAAAGACCACGTTCGACAAAGGGCTCGACTGCCTCCACCCACGCGGCATGATGGTGCTTTGTGGCCAGTCCAGTGGGCCGGTTCCGCCGGTTGATCCTCAAATCCTGAACAAAAAGGGGTCGCTCTTCCTTACCCGACCGACTCTCTTCAACTACACCGCCACCCGCGAGGAGCTGTTGGCGCGAGCCGGTGATGTGCTGGGTTGGGTGGCGGATGGCTCACTATCCGTCCGCATCCACCGCGAGTATCCTCTGGCCGATGCCGCATCTGCTCAGCGGGCGTTGGAGGGCAGGGAGACGACGGGGAAAGTGTTGCTTATAACTGCGTGAACAGTGAACGGTGAACAGGCACTTGCGGTGCGCAACCGAACCTCCTGTTCACTGTTTACTGTTTACGCCGTTAACGTTGAGTAAATGCGAATCAAGCCATTCCGCGCACTCCGCCCGCAACCGGAGCTGGCCGCCTCCGTCGCCAGCGTTCCCTATGACGTGGTGAACCGTGCGGAAGCAGCAGCGCTGGCCGAGGGCAATCCCCACAGCTTTCTCCACGTAGGGCGATCCGACATCGACCTGCCCGCAGATACCGATCCTTACGATTCGCGGATTTACGCCGGTGCGAAGGCTGCGCTCGACCGGCTGGTTACGGAAGGAACGTTGGTGCGGGACCGCACACCGGCGCTATTCCTGTATCGCCTGACCATGGATGGGCGGTCGCAGACCGGCGTGGTGGGATGTGTGCACGTGAACGACTACGAGCACAATCTGATCCGGAAGCACGAGAAGACCAGGAAGGACAAGGAAGACGACCGCACCCGGCACGTGCTGACGTTGAATGCCAATGCGGAGCCGGTGTTCCTCACGTACCGCACGGCCCCGGCAGTGGACCGGCTGGCGGAAGCTGTGGTCCGCGAGTCCAGCCTTTATGACTTCACCGCACCGGATGGCGTGCGCCATACCGTATGGAAGATTGCCGACCCGAAGCCGTGGATGCACGCGTTTGGGGCTGTTCCGCTGGCCTATGTGGCCGACGGGCACCATCGCTCAGCCAGCGCGTGGCGGGCGGGGCGGGAGCGCCGGGCCAGGAACCCGGGCCACACGGGCGACGAGGAGTACAACTGGTTCTTGGCGGTCCTCTTCCCCCGCGACCAACTCCGGATTCTGCCGTATAATCGTCTGGTGAAAGACCTGAACGGCCTGACCCCTGCCGCGTTTCGCGAGCGACTCGGAACACTCGGGCGGTTGGAGCCGGTGAGCGATCCGGTCCCTCCCGGAGCGGGGATTTTCAGCTTTTTTTTCGACCGACGGTGGGAGCGCTTGACGATCAATCCCCAACGGATCGACCATAAGGACCCGATTCGGTCGCTCGACGTCAGCTTGCTGCAGGAGCTCGTTCTTGGCCCGCTGCTCGGGATCGCCGATCCGCGAACCGACAAGCGCGTGGACTTTGTCGGCGGCATTCGGGGCACGGCCGAACTGGAGCGACGGGTGAAGTCCGGCGAAATGGCTCTCGCGGTGTCGCTGTTTCCTACTACAGTCGACCAGCTGCTCGCCGTAGCCGACATCGGGGCCATCATGCCCCCCAAGAGCACCTGGTTCGAGCCCAAGTTGAGGAGCGGGCTTTTTGTGCATGAGCTCGATTAGCTATCCGCTATCCGCTACCCGCTATCCGACGCAGGCCGCGTGGATAGCCGCGGATAGTGGATAGCGGATAGCGGATGGCGTCTATGAAAATCCTCATCGCGGACAAATTCGAGAAAGTGGGCGTCGACGGGCTCAAGGAGCTCGGCTGCACCGTCGTGTCGCTCCCCGACCTCACCACTGAGGCGCTGCCGGTGGCGCTCAAGGAGCACGACCCCAACGTGCTCATCGTCCGGAGCACTAAGGTCACCGGAGACGCCCTTCGCAGCGGCACCAGCCTGAGCCTGGTGATCCGTGCGGGCGCTGGGATCGATACCATCAATGTCAATGCCGCGTCCGATCTGGGCGTCTTTGTCTCCAACTGCCCGGGCAGGAATTCGATCGCGGTGGCAGAACTGGTGATGGGGCTGGTGCTGGCGTGCGACCGACGGATCCCCGACCAAGTAGCTGATCTCCGCGCGGGTAGATGGCACAAGGGCGAGTACTCGAGGGCACGCGGACTGCACGGCCGGACGTTCGGCATCGTGGGGTTGGGGCAGATCGGGCGAGAGATCGCAACGCGAGCGGCCGGATTCGGCATGCACGTCGCTGCGTGGTCGCGGAACCTCACTCTCGCAGAGGCAGAACGGCTGGGACTGCGCTATTGCCAGACGCCGCTCGAGGTCGCGCGGGTGAGCGACGTGGTGTCGATCAACGTGGCGGCCAACCCAGACACGCGGAACCTGGTGAGCGAGGAGTTCCTGGCGGCAATGAAGCCGGGGGCATACTTGATCAACACCTCGCGCGGGAGCGTGATCGACGAGCCGGCGCTGGTCCAGGCCATCCGCAACAAAGGCGTGCGGGTGGGCCTCGACGTCTTCCAGAACGAGCCCACCGGCCCAACCGGAACCTTCGACAGCGCCATCGCGAAGGAGCCCGGCGTCTACGGCACGCATCACGTGGGCGCCTCAACCGAGCAGGCGCAGGTGGCCATCGCGCACGAAGTGATTCATATCGTCCAGGAGTACCAGCATTCGGGGATGGTCCCCAACTGCGTCAACCGGCTGGCACGCAGCTCGGCCAGCCACATTCTCGCTGTGCGCCATCGCAACCGGCCCGGCGTTCTGGCAGACGTCTTCCGCGTGCTCGCCGATCGGGCGATCAATGTGGAGGAGGTCGAGAACATCATCTACCACGGCGCGCACGCGACGCTCGCGCGCATCCACCTGGACGGCAAGCCGGATGTCGCGGCGCTCGAGGCCATTCGCAAGGGCAACGAGCACGTTATCAGCGTGGAGCTCACCGCGATCGACGGGAGAGGCTGATCATGTCGGACCGCATCTACAACTTCAGCGCCGGCCCGGCCGTCCTGCCCGAGCCAGTCCTCAAGCAGGCCCAACAGGATCTCTGGAGCATCGGCGGCAGCGGGATCGGCATCATGGAGCACAGCCACCGCGGCAAGCTGTTCGAGAAGATCGTGGCGGAGGCGGAGCAGGACTGCCGCGAGCTGGCCGGCATGTCGGATCGCTACAAGATCCTGTTCCTACAGGGCGGCGCGTCGCTCCAGTTCGCCATGGTGCCGCTGAACCTGCTGCCGAAGGGCGGGACCGCCGACTACATCAATACCGGGACCTGGTCGGAAAAGGCGATCAAGGAAGCCAAGCTGGTCGGCAAGCCACATGAGGCGGCCTCCAGCGCCGACCGCAAGTTCAACTACATCCCTTCGGCGCAGCAGATCCGTTACTCGGAGCGCCCCGCGTACGTGCACGTTACGACCAACAACACGATCGAGGGAACTCAATTCCAGACCGAGCCGACGGTGCCGGCGGGCATTCCACTTATTGCGGACACGTCGAGCGACATGTTTAGCCGACCGATCGACGTCAGCAAGTACGGCTTGATCTACGCCGGGGCCCAGAAGAACCTGGGGCCGTCTGGTATTGTGCTGGTCATCATCCGGGACGACCTGGTGGAACTGGGCCCCAAGGACCTTCCGACCATGCTGCAGTACCGGACCCACGTCGGCGAGCATTCGCTTTACAACACGCCCCCGACGCTGGGGATCTACATGATCGGGCGGGTCTTCAAATGGATCCGCGAGCTCGGCGGCCTGCGCTCGATGGCCGAGCAAAACGCGGAGAAGGCTAAGGTCCTCTACGATTTCCTGGATCAGAGCGACTTCTTCCGCGGCACCGCCGAGCCGGAAAGCCGCTCGCTCATGAACGTGTGCTTCCGCGCGCCCACTGAGGACCTCGAAACCAAGTTTGTCGCCGAGGCGACCAAGCGGGGCCTCGATGGGCTGAAAGGCCACCGCTCAGTCGGCGGGATGCGGGCGAGCATCTACAACGCCTTCCCCCGGCAGGGTGTGGCGGCGCTGGTCAATTTCATGAAGGAGTTCGAAAGGACCAATCGGGCGGCTATCCCGGCCTGACCTGAGAAGCCACGCTGGAGCAGCAAC
>DATJGL010000018.1:0-5312 GCA_035495075.1 Gemmatimonadales bacterium | reverse complement strand
GCGGGACCCCGCCGAGCGCGGGGACGAGATAGATCGTGCCGCCGGACTGAAAAGCGATCTGAGTGCCGTCCGGGGACCAGCGTGGCGCCCGATGGTAGCCGGCCAGAGCCTCGGTGATGGGAACCGCCCTGCCGCCGCCGCGCACTTGTCGGACGAAGATCCGCATGCGGCCATCGGGGTCGGCTGCGTAAGCGACGACCTTGCCGTCCGGAGAGATCGCCGGGTCCATCTCCAGGCCGGAATCGAACGCGAGTCGATGAGTCGGACCGAACGCCAGCTCTCGTGGAGGCTTGTGGAGAGCGAGGACGAGCGCGCTAGCGGCCACCACGAGGGCCGCTCCGGCGCCGGCAATGAGCCAGAACCGCGATGGCGGTGGGGGGGGCGGGGGCGCCTCCTTGGCAGCCCGGCTCTTGATGACCTCCAGCCAATCGGCCGTCGATTGAGCCTCGGTGACGTCCTGGTTCTCCAGGAAGCGCGACATCGCCTTGACCAACGACCCGGGAAGTGGCGCCGGCGAAGTGGTCTCAGGCGGGGCCGGCGCCGCCGAGGGAGCCGGCTCCGCCATCGCGGGGCTGGCGACCGGCGCCGAGGCTGGCAGCGATGAGGTTGACTGGCCAGACGGCGGCGGCGGCGCCGGCACAACCGGTGACGGCTGCTCGCGCCGTATCTGCTCGGCCAGGGACACGACTTCCCGGTCCGGCGGCAAATCCAGCTCCTGCTGAATCAGCGCCTCGTACACGCGGGCGTGCTGCAGCGCTCCGTTGCGATCGCCGGCCGCGACCAGGCTCCTCATCAACCCCAACGCCACCCGAGCGTTGAGCGGATCCTGCGCTGCGAGCTTCCGCCACCATCCGACCGCAGCTGGGTGTTCTGCCTTCCCGGTCGCGTCGCGCGCAAGCCGCTCGAGCACGTCGGTGTACTGTCGCGCGAAGCCGGTTCGCTGTTCATCCGACCAGCGCTCGAACTCCGGCGAGTTCGGCAGGTGGAACCCATCGAGGAAAGGCCCGCCATAGCACTCGGCAGCTTTGTCCCATGCGCCGGCGGCGATCGCGGCCTCGAACTGGGCCACGTCGCTCGTGATCACCTCGTCGTTGATTCGCAGGTCTTTGGTACCGATCAGCGCCTCTTCACTCCCCAGATCCTGACGGAGAGCGTAGACGGCCTGGCTGAGTCCACGGCGGGCCCGTTCTTCGTCGGCATCGGGCCAGAAGAAAGCAATGAGCTTGTCGCGGGTGAGGCCCCGCTCGCCGGCGCAGGCGAGCATGGCCAGCAGGGCAAGCCGGCGAGGCTGGGAGGCAGCCCCTGCTACCGGACGGCCGTCGTCAGTGACCGACAGCCTCCCGAACGTGTTGATGTATAACAATCTGCGCCTGGTGATAAGGGGGTGACCGCGGGGTGAAACCCCGCCGGTATTGTAGGCGCCGTCTACAGGGCGGGCAAGACAACCGCAATCAGGGAGGTGCTGAATGTCCTACGCGACACGGAAGTTCGGTTTCGGGGCGGCACTCATGATGTCGAGCGCGCTGGTGATCAATCCGGGTTTGCGCCCTGCGCCTGCCTACGAGGCCACCTTGACGGGAGCGATGGCATTGGAGCTTCGGGGCACCACTGCCGAGTTCGGAGCCGCGCCCGGATCGCCCGAGCCTTTCGTGATCACGCTGGGTGCCACCGGTGAGAGAGGGGCGATCGTGTTCACCTGCTGGGACGGACGGCAGCCCCGGGTAGGAACCTACGCCATCACAGCCGAACCCAGCCCTGATGGAATCCAAGCCCTGGTCGTAACCGGTCCAGCGACCCGACCCACCGGCGTATTTCGGGCTGAACGCGGTTCGTTGGTCATCACCCGCTCGGGTGGGCAGGGGATCTCGGCCCGCTTCCAAATGGCTGCGGTCGGATTCACCGCCGCGGAGCCGGAGCAGGAAGACCGCCGACTCTCGGTGCGGGGCGCATTCACCGCCACGCCCTCGCGCTGAAAGACCGGTCAATGACCCCGGAGCATGAGGGTCTGGTGAGGGCCAGCTGGCAGCGGTTCGAGCCGTTCGCCAGCGACTGGGCCCCGGTTTTTTACGGGCGTCTCTTCGAGCTGCACCCAGCCAGCCGGGCGCTCTTCGCCGGTTCCGGCATGGCGCCCCTGCAGCAGAAGTTCGGGCATATGCTCGGCTGGATGGTGCAGTCTCTCGGGAATCCCGAGCGCCTGGTGTCGGAGGTCGCCCGGTTGGGGCAACGACACCAGGTCTACGGTGTCCGCGACTCCGATTACCCGAGCGCGGGCGCCGCCTTGCTGTGGACGCTGGAGCAGGCCTTCGGGTCCGAGTGGACGCCGGAGCTGAGGGCCGCCTGGACCGAAGCGTTCCTCTTGTTCTCCTGGGTGATGCGCCGGGCGGCTCTCAAGGCCAGCGGCGAGTATCCGGCGCTCTCACGAGCCTCAGGCGAAATCGGTACCCACCGGTAGATCGCTGCGATCACCCTGCTGCCGGCGTCGCCCCTCACTTCGCAGACCTCCGACCCACAAGCCTGTCACCTGCTTCGCGTTGAACTATCACCTGCGCCAGCCGCCGATCGAGTGGTAATCCGGTGAGTTCGTGGTGACACCGCCTCGTATCGTTGCCGCCGTGTTCGAACCCGGTGCTCTCGAAGACGGTGTGCAACGACCCACAAGGAGGCAACAATGCAGGCTCGTCGCTTCATCAACTCGGCTCTGGTCACGCTGGCGCTGGCGGCTGCTGCTTGCGGTGGTGGCGACGACGCTACCGGGCCGAGCCCGAATCCAAGCCCGAAGCCCTCGTCCAACGTCAGCGGCACCTACGCCCTGAGCCAGGTCCGTGCACTCGGCAACCTGGGCGGCGGCGGCAATGGAATTCCCGTCACCTTCGTCGATGGAAAGGGCTCTCAGCTCATCATCTCGGGCGGCTCGCTGTCCCTCGGGGCCGACGGCAAGTTCGACCTGAAGGTGCAGACCAGCTTCAACGGCAGCGCCTTGACCCTGACGGACCACGGCAGCTACACCGCGTCCGGCTCCTCGATCGCCTTCAATTCGGATAAGGCAACGCCGCGGCTCTCCCCCAGCGCGTCAATGAGCGGGGGCAAAGTGACGGCGACGAGCAAGTTCTACGGCGCCTCGTTCTCGATCGACATGCAGAAGAAGTAGCTGGCGATCGGCAGTCCCCGCACCACTCGCCCCGACGTGCCCCCTCAGCGACCGCCCGGACGGCAGCAGGACCGCCGTTCCGGGCGCCTCCCTGAGCAGGACGGACGGTGAGCGGCGTAGAAGAGATGATGGGAACGGTTTGGCGGCAACCGGCATTTACACAGGCCAAGGAGGATACGATGCGCGATGACAACGCCGTTCGAGACGAAGCCCGGTTCGATTCGCCGTTGCGGCTTTGGATCGCGATCTGGCAACGCCAGATCGCCAATGCCCGGCCTTGATTCCCGGGAGCGCCGCCGGTTGACGGCCGCAGCCGATCCAACTACGCTTACGCCTCAGTAGAAGGGGAGTAGCTCATCCGCCTAGGGGCGGACGCCGCGATCGTCAAGACTGTCCGCAACGCGGGCACGGTCCGGCGGGAAGTGGGGGGCGATCGGCCCCCGCGCTCAGAGCGAGACCTTCGTTCACGCTGCCTCACGGGGAGCGGACGAAGGTCTCGCTCGTTTTTGTGGCAGTCGATCCAGGGAGTCGAACGATGAACAACGTGAAAACCTTCGTTCTAATGGCGGGCCTGATGGGCCTGTTTCTTCTGGCCGGTCAGCTGCTCGGCGGGTCGCAGGGCCTGATGATGGCTCTGGTCTTCGGGATAGCCATCAACTTCGGGATGTACTTCTTCTCGGACAAAATGGTGCTGCGCATGTACGGCGCAAAGGTCGTGGGGCCGGAGCAGGCCCCCGAGCTCTACGCCATGATTGACCGGCTGCGCCAGCGCGCCGGCCTGCCGATGCCGGTCGTGGCGGTGGCGCCCCACGAGCAGCCTAACGCGTTCGCGACGGGTCGGAACCCCGAGCACGCGGTCGTTGCGGTCACCACCGGCATCCTCAAGTACGTCCCCCAGGACGAGCTCGAGGGCGTGCTGGCACACGAGCTGGCGCACGTGAAGAACCGCGACATGCTGACCTCGACCATCGCGGCCACCATCGCCGGCGCCATCTCCAATTTGCCGTACCTCCTGATGTTCGGCGGGGGGCGGGACGACGAGCATGGACATCCCGCGGCCCAGCTCGCCCTGGCTCTGCTCGGGCCGATCGGCGCCATGCTGATTCAGTTCGCCATCTCACGCCAGCGGGAGTTCGAGGCTGACCGGGTCGGCGCGCAAATCCTGGGGCGCCCCCAGCCGCTGGCGAAGGCACTCCGCCGGCTCGACGAGCTGGCCCACCGCATCCCGATGGATGTGGCGCCGGCAGCCGCACCGCTGGCCCAGGTGAACCCGCTCGCCGCCCATGGTGGCGGCGTGCTCAAGTGGTTCAGCACACACCCGCCAATCGAAGAGCGGGTGGCCCGCCTCGAAGCAATGACGCCGGATCGCTGACTTGGGCAACCACGACCTGACGGTCTGGCTGGGCTTTTCGGCCCTGGTGGTAGTGCTGCTCGCCGTAGACCTGGGTGTGCTCAACCGCCGAGCCCACATACTGCCATTGAGAGAGGCGGTGACGTGGAGCCTTGGCCTGGTGGGGTTCGCGCTCGCCTTCGGCTTGTTCGTCCTCACGCAGGAGGGTGGACAGGCGGCGCTGGAGTACTACACGGGATACCTGGTCGAGCTCTCACTCAGCATCGACAACCTGTTCGTCTTCATTCTGATCTTCTCGTACTTCCAGGTTCCGCCGGAAGCCCAGCCCAAGGTCCTCAAATGGGGAATCCTGGGCGCCATCGTCATGCGGTTCGTGATGATCGCGGTCGGCGGGCTGCTGCTGGAGAAGTTCGAGTGGATAACCTGGGTGTTCGGCGCCATCCTCGTGTTCACCGGCATCCGCATGTGGCTGCAAAAAGAGGCGCGAATCGAGCCCGAGCGGAACCCCGTCGTGCGAGCGGCCCGTCGCTTGTTGCCGTTCTCATCCAGCTATCAGAAAACGGACTTCTTCACGTTGAGCCGCGACGGCAGGCGACTGGCGACGCCATTGTTTCTGGTATTGCTCGTGGTCGAGTGGTCCGACCTCGTATTTGCGATCGACAGTATCCCGGCGGTGTTTGCCGTTACCCGGGATCCGTTTCTGGTGTTCAGCTCGAACGTCTTTGCGATCCTCGGCCTCAGAGCACTGTTCTTCGTGGTGGCCGGCATGCTCGGCAAGTTCGCCTACCTACGGCCAGGAGTGGCGTTCATCCT
>DATJGL010000017.1:0-22663 GCA_035495075.1 Gemmatimonadales bacterium | reverse complement strand
TCTATCGCACCCGCGACATCAGATTCAGCCGCCGCATCATGGCTCGCAGCGAGTCGCTCGGCAGGCTGCCGGTCACCGCAAACATCCGATCCCCGTGGCGGAACGTCAGGGCGCTGCCAACCGGCGCGCCGGCGGGAAGGGGGGGAGCCGACGCATTGCCGGACGGTTCCGACGATTGCAGGGACCCGTTGCCGAGCAGCGCAGACACGTCGCTGATGGGGCCCTCGATGGTGCGGATCACCTCGCCGGTGGAGAGCTGCTGTGCTACCACCATGAGCGACTTGTGTCCGCTGTCGCCGGCCTGCACCTGCACCTCGGTAACCGGCAGGCCGTCGATGCGGGCCGGAGTATCTCCGACCTGCTCCTTGGCCCGGTCCCACGAGAGGTTGCGCCACATCCCACCCCACTCGAGCTGTCCGTCCTTCTGAATCGGGCCAACGGTCGCGAACTCAGCCGACCCCGTGCCCTGCGTCTTGTTCCGCACCGGCGCCGGGCGGTGCCGCACCGGACGATGCGTCACGCGGTCGGGCCGATCTTCCGTGGCGGGCTCGATCGCAACGGGTGGAGTCGTGCTTGCAACCGTCTCGGTCGGGGGTGCCGCGGGTTGCACGGCGACCGTCGTCGAGGGATTCACCGCGGATGCCACCGCACGGACAGACCGGCCTGCCGGGGGTGGGACCAGGACGCTCGCACCCCACCCGAGCCCAAGGGCTACGATAAGACTGGCCGCCCACGCCGCCCGCTGTCTGACGCGCTGGCGTTGGAAGACCCGGGCGGCTGCGCGGCGGCGGATGTCAGCAATCGGGGGAACTACGCTGCTGTGTGGGGCCAACCGGGCCAGCATTGCCGTCGTCCGGTCGCGGAGCGCCGCAATCTCGTCCCGCGCTGTCCGGCAGCGCGTACAGTCGGCGAGATGGCTCTCGATCTCGACGCAGCGCAAACGGCCTAGCGCCTGATCGAGATAAGCGTGCAACTCCGCTTCAGGAATGTGCGGCATGATCCCCCATTTGCTGCCGCTCATGGGCGGCAACGAGTCGCTTTCGGGCCCGTGCCAGTGTCGTTCCCACAGCCCCAACAGCCAGCCCGGTCTGAGCGGCGATCTCCGGATAGCTGAGTCCAGCGTCCCACAGTAACAGAATCTCGCGATCTCGCGGTGTGAGCGCACTCAGAGCATCCTGCACGGCGGCGATCTGCTCGTCCCGCTCAACCTGATCCTCTGCGGAGGGCTCGAAGGCAGGCTGGGCTACTGGATCGCCCTTGAGCAATGTGAGGTGCCTCTTGCGGCGTACCGCCGCCCGAGCCTCGTCGCGGGCCAGATTGGCAGCCACGGCGAACAACCAAGCTCTGGGCTTTTCCGGCCGATGGGCAAGTGCCCGGACAAAGACCTCCTGGGCGAGGTCCTCTGCTCGCTCAGCATCCCATACCTTTCGGTACAGGAAACGCACGACGGCCGTATATGTGGACTGGTAAAGGGCTTCGAACTCGTCGCTCACTACGGCCTCAGGCCCTCGCAGGCCGGTCGCTGCGTCTCTGGTTCGCTCACCGGTGTCGCCAAGAGGACGCCAGCCGGCAGCCGCATTTGCACATCCAATGCCGCACTCATTTTCGGGCACGTCCACGCCGGCGTGCGAAAACGCAACCCGGGTGAAGTCCCTGACCCTTGGGCGGCCAGTCGCTGCAGAGGTCCGGTTTGGCAGGGCGGCCATCCTTCCGGTCGCGTCCATGCAGCATACAACTGATCTTGTCTTCCCCAAGGTACCCGCAGGCCGAGATCACTTCGGCCTCCAGGGAAAAAGCCCCCGGACGGGTCACCTTGCAGAGATAAGGTGATTTCCGGGTCCGCACCAGTGCCTCAAGCCGCCGCTCCCGCTTGGTGCACATGATCTCGAGCTGGAGGTCGCGGCAGCAGGCGGCTCCCCGGGCGTGGTCGGCGGTCTGGCAAGGGGCCCCGGCGCAGGGGTTGTTCTGCCCGACAACCGGGAGTTGGCGCCTAGGGAGCATCAGCTCTCGATCTACCACACGCATCCCTTCCACCAGCCGGAAGCGGTTGTTGCCGAGCAGACGCGGCTGACCTAGTCGGGCCCGGTCCCGCGGCGTCCGTCCTTCGAAGCCATGCGCCATACAGTGGGCACGCCCGTTTTCAGCAACCAGATAGCGGCAGGGAACATGAAGTACGGCATCGCAGTACAAGTCGCCCTCGGCGTCCCAGAGAGCGCCGAACGCAATGCGCTCGGTGTGACCCAGGAGCCAGGTGGCCTCGTGGTCGAGCGAAGTCACACCCTCGTCGAGACTCCCGACGCGAAGCAGAACACGGAGACTACGGCACTGTGGACCTAGCTTGGTGCAGGCCGGCGCCTTCTGTTTTCGGGGGTTGCTTCGTTTGGTCCGTGGTGCCAGATTGACGCCTCGAAGTGACCTTTGTGAAACGGTTCACAAGCACCTGCCTGGGATCAGCGGCAGCAGGCTGAAAGACAACTTCCACGTTTTCGGAGGCAGATCAGCAATGCGCATCACTTCCTTGGCAGCGGGGCTGGCCATCGGCCTGGTGGCCTGTGGCGGCGAGAAGAAAGCTGAACAGCAGCCCACTACCACTCCACCCGCGGAGCAAACCGCCGCTCCTCCTGCGGCGCAGCCAGCAGCGCCGGGTGCCGCCGCTCCAACTGCCGGGGGCACGACCCATGAGGTCAAGATGGTCCTCGAGGGCACGACCTACAAGTACGTGCCCAATAAGCTGACTATCAAGGCGGGCGACACCATCAAGTTCACCGGTGTGAGCGGTGGGCCGCACAACGTGCAGTTCTATCCCGACAGCATTCCGGCGAACGTTCCGGCCCCGATCAAGGCGCTGGCGGTTGCTCCCCCGGAGAAGGGGGGCAATATCGTCAGCGAGTCGATGAAGATGGATAACGAGAGCCTAGACGTCTCGTTCGCGGGGGCACCGGCGGGTACCTACAAGTTCTTCTGCGCCCCGCACCATGCGCTGGGGATGGTGGGAGAAGTGACGGTTCAGTAAGAAGAAGCGTCAACGGTGAACGGGGGCTCCTACGGTGGGAACCCCCGTTTACCGTTCACCGTTTACGCAGTTAACGCCCACCCCCACCGCCAGGCCCAGCACCATTCCTGCTATCGCGTCTACGCCGTAGTGCATCTGGCAGTACACCACCCCCACAGTCAGCAATGCCGTCGCTACGCCCAGGACAAGCCCCAACGAGCGTGAGGCGGTCCAGGCTACGACGGTGGCGGCGACGCTGGCTGCGACGTGTGATGAAGGAAAGGCGGCCCCGAAGGAGCTGCCTTCTGCCAGGAGCGCGTACACCAGCCGGGCGGCAGCGTTGTCGACAAACGGACCGGCAGGGCGGGGAAAGGCGTAGTACGGCCCTGCCACCGGAAAGAAGATGAAGACCAGATAGCAGACCACGAAGGTCAGCATCACTGCGAACACGAAGCGCCGCACCGGCGCTCGATCGGGCCGACGAAGCAAGACCACGGTCGGCACGGCGATGATGAGGTAATAGGAAAAGTAGGCCGCGTGGAGTACGGCGGACCAAAACGCGCTTGGAGCTGCCTGCCACCAGTCCCGGCTCGGTTCCCCGCTGAACAGGGCCTGCTCCCACCGCTGCACTGTGGCGTCGTGGACAGCCACCCGCCCGCCGCCGTTCAGGATATCGAGCGACGCATACAAGGCGATCAGGAGCAGGATGGGGTAGGTGTCGTGAACCAGGCGCCCGAAAGGCCCGAGGTCGGAGCGCGTCACCATGAGCACGAGTGCGACGACTAAGGCATTGGCGAGAAGGAGCCAGCCGCAGTCGGGAAATGAGGAGAGCCGCGAGAGCGCGACGGCAGAGACCACGCCGACGTAGCCGAGCAGCAGGCGATCAACCGGAAAGAAGTGCCTCGAGACGGCGCGGTGCCGCACCTGCGCTTGCTGGGGCTCCGCTAGATCCAGCCCGCGGAACGATACCATGTGCAGGTTTCCTTGAGGCCAGGCTCGATCGCGATGCGCGGCGCCCACCCGGTTTCGCCGATACAGCGAGTCGGATCGCCGGTCCAGGCGGGCTGGAAGAACTCATTCGCCTTATCGCGGGTGAGGATGGTGGCGCGACCCAACACTCGAGCCACAGCGCCGGTCGCCGTCAGTGCGAGACGGCCCAATGGGAGCGGCACGCGTAGCACCAGCACGCGGCGGCCGAGCGCGGTGCCTACCGCATGCACGAAGCCGGCGCTGGTGAATGTCTGGGGATGGCACGGGTAGTAGATCCGTCCAATCGCACGCTCAGCGGTGGCGCAGGCGAGCGCGGCATCGGCCAGATCGGCACCGTGTACGGCGGAAAGCTCCTGACTACCGTCTCCGAACACCGGTGCTATGCCGAGTTTGGCGGTCTGAAACACCTTGAGGACTTCCCGATCGCGAGGGCCGTAGACCATCGGCGGCCGTAAGATCGTCCAGGGAACTGATCCGTTCTGTACCGCAGCTTCGCCTGCGAGCTTACTGCGCCCGTACTGGGTGACCGGCTGCGCGGGCTCGTCGCCCATCAGAGGCCGACCCGGCACCGAGGGGCCGGCCGCTGCCATTGATGAAAAAAACACGACCCGTCGAACACCTCCCAGAGCAGCGGCGGCGACGACAGCCGCCGTGCCGTCCCGATTGACCTGATAGAACTCGTTCTCGCTCAGGGCGGCCGTCAGCCCGGCGACATGAAAGATGACGTCCTGGCCGGCGGCCGCGCGTGCGAGCCCCGCGTCATCGCCAAGGTCTCCCTGCGCCACGCGGACATCCAGCTTCTCGAGGGGAGCCGCCTTCGCGGGAGAGCGCACCAGTGCGGTGACATCGTGACCGGCACGTTGGAGGGCCTCAACCAGGTGACTACCGACGAACCCAGTCGCGCCCGTCACCAACGCTTTCATAGAGGGCGATCGTAGAGCCGGTAAGTCTTGTAGTGGTTCCAGCCAAGTTTGACCATTCCGGCGATCATTGCCGGATTGTCCTCGAGGATCCAGCCCGCTTCGCCCCAATAGATCTTGTTGGCGATTGCCATGTGCCAGATGCGATGATACAACGCTGCATCCACGCCTTTGCCGCGATATTCGGGGAGCGTGCCCAGCAGGAGGACTCGCAGGCGACCGATGCGCTTGGCCTTGAGCCCATAGAGAACTCGCAGCAGGCCCGGCAGAAAGGCACCGGACCGATTAGGACGGAACGCGACGTTCAGATCGGGGAGGCAAATCGCGAATCCGATCACCTGGCCGTCCTTCTCGGCGAAGGGTACCAGGTCGGGCAGCACGACAGGCTTGAACTGCTCAGCGAGATGATCGATCTCGTGCTCGGTCAGCGGTACGAAGCCCCAATTCCGCTCCCACCCGGCGTTGTACAGCTGCTTGATCAGCGCTATCTCGCCGTCGAAGTTCTTCAGGTTGAGGCTCCGCAGCGTGATCCCGTACCGCCTCTGGATCAGGTCGACCGCCCTGGTCACGCGCTCGGCCGCATCTCCTTCGGGCTTCCAGCCCTCGAAGCACCAGAGGTCCTTGGCCTTCTGGAATGCCGCTCGCTCGAGCAGCTCCACGTAGTACGGCGGGTTGTGGGGCATCATGAGCGTCGGCGGGGTGTCGAACCCCTGGATCAGCAACCCGCACTCGTCGTTGACCGAGAACGAGGCCGGTCCCCGCATGGTGTTGAATCCCATGGGCCGGAGCCATTCGGCAGCAGCAGAAAACAAGGCATCGGCCACGACCTGGTCGTTCATGCAGTCGAAGAAGCCGAAAAAACCCACGCGATCCCCGTGGGTTTCGTTGTGGAGTCGGTTTTGAATTGCCGCGATGCGACCGACCACCTCGCCGTTCCGCTCAGCGAGGAAGTATTCGGCGCTGGCGTGCTCAAAGAACGGATTCTTGGTGCGGGAGAGCAAGGTCGTCACGTCCCGACGCAACGGCGGGACCCAGAGAGGGTCCCGCGCGTGGAGTCGGTACGGCAGATCGATAAAGCGCCTGACGTCTTTTGCCTCGCGCGCCGGTTTGACGCGCACCGAAGCCGTCAGATGACCCCCAATTCGCGCCCGATGCGGGCAAAGGTATCCAGGGCGTAGTCGATCTGGTCGAACGTGTGCGTCGCCATCACGCTGGTGCGCAGCCGGCACTGAGTCGGTGCGACCGCAGGCGGCGCCACCGGGTTGGTGAACAGGCCCGCATCGAACAGCATGCGCCACATGAGGAAGGTCTTCTCCATCGGGCCGACCAACACGGGCACAATTGGGGTCTCGGTCGGACCGATATCGAAGCCGAGACTCCGGAAGCCCTCCTGGAGCCTCCGGGTGTTCGCCCAGAGCTGCTCACGGCGCTCGGGCTCCCGCTGGAGCACCTCGAGCGCGGCCAGCACGCCGGCGGTATTGGCCGGCGGAAGCGACGCGGTAAACATGAGCGGACGGCAGTGGTGCCGCAGATAGTGAATCACGCTCTCAGGCGCGGCGACGAAGCCACCGATGGAGGCCAGCGACTTGGAGAACGTGCCGGCGATGACGTCGACTTCCTCGGTGAGGCCGAAGTGCGCGGCGGTTCCATCGCCGTTCGGACCGAGCACGCCGACGGAGTGCGCATCGTCGACGGCCAGGACGGCGCCGAACTTCCGGGCCACCCGCACCAGTCCGGGCACATCCGCGATGTCGCCTTCCATCGAGTAGACACCATCGACCACGATCATCGCGCCGCGGCCGGACAAGCCTCGCTCCATCTTCCGCTCGAGGGCAGCCAGGTCGCCGTGGTTGAAGCGCTCGGTGTCGCCATACGACATCTTTGCGCCGTCAACGATCGAGGCGTGATCCAGCTTGTCGAGGTAGACGACCTCGCCACGCCCGACCAGCCCCGAGATGAGGCCGAGGTTGGCCTGATAGCCGGTCGAAAAGACCAGGCATGACTCCTTGCCGGTGAACTCTGCGAGGGCGTGTTCCAACTGCTCGTGAAGGTCCAACGTGCCGTTCAGGAACCGGCTCCCCGTGCAGCCCGAGCCATACCGGGACAGGGCGCGGGACGCCGCTTCCAGCACCTTGGGATGATGAGTGAGGCCCAGATAGTTGTTGGACCCCAGCATGAGCCGCTTCTGACCTTCTATGACGACAACCGTGTCCTCGGACTCGGAAATCGGCTTGAAGTAGGGGTACAATCCCGCTGCCTGAACTTCGCGCGCCCTCGTAAACTGACGGCACTTATCCAACAGCGCGGCCTGTTGCAGGGTCTGGATATCCACGGTGCCTCGGCTCGGCAAAAGGTAAAACGGCCCCGAAACTATTTGTCCAGAACGGCTTAAAGTATGACGCCCTGACTCGCCACACAAGACTGACTTCGGGTAACCGGCAGTGTCCGGAATGCCAAATCGGGCAAGGGGATAGCAAGCACCGGGCCGGATCAGCCAGGCAACTTCGTGACACTCGAAAGGCCGAGCGCAAAGCCTGTCTCGGGGCCAAGTTCGAGCGGGGCGCCGCAAGCTCTCCCAAGGCTCACGACGTGACCATGGGCGGCCGCAACGGCGGTGATTCTGGAGGTGTCGGCCTCGGAGTATGCCTTGCCGGCCACACCGGAACGGCCGCTTTGGTCTCCTCTTGAGGCGTGGACTCAAATTCCGAATCGCTGGCCATCGGAATATGTTAGTGATCGATAGCGGAACCCGCAGTCGCTCCGGAGGCGAGATTGTCCGAAAACACTCAGTTGCCACGGCGATCCTTTCTGCAGCGCGTCGCGCTTGCGGCGGCAGCTGTAGCTGGATCAGGAGCCATACTCAAATCGCAACGACTGTTCGCGCTGGCTGGCGCCGGTCCCGATGATCCCGAGATTCCGAATGAAGCAGTGGCGAAGATCTACCGTGAGCGATTCGGGGGACGGACCATCACGCGCGGCCATGTTGAGCTCGACATGCCGGCGGTTGCCGAGGACGGCCGGATCGTGCCGGTCATCATCGAGAGCGACCTGCCGATGACGCCCAAGCGATACGTAAAGGGCATTCACCTCATCGTCGATCACAACCCGGATGCCCACCTCGCGGGGTTCTACCTCACCCCCACCATCGGGCAGGTCTCCATCAACACCCGGATCAAGATGAAGCGGACCACTTGGGTCCGTGCAATCGCGGAAACCAATACCGGCGAGCTTTGGGCTGATTACACCAAAGTCCTTGTGACGCTGAACGGATGCGGCTGATCATGCACAACAACGTGGGCGACGCCCGAATTCGAGTTCCCGAGAAGATTGCGAAGGGTGACATCATCACCGTGAATTCGATCGTGTCGCACCCAATGGATACGGGCTTCTTCAGAACCAAGGACGGCGCTCCCATTCCGGCGTATTTCATCAGCGACGTCGTGGTCACCTATGGCGGTGAAGAGGTCGCGCGATTCGAATGGACCTCCGGTATCAGCCGCGATCCGGTCGTGAGCTTCAACCTCAAAGCTGACCGCGAAGCGCCGCTCGTCATGACCTGGAAAGACAACAAGGGCGGAGTCTACGGTCAGACGGTCAACATCGCGTTCGCGGCCGCCTGATTCCCAGCGCCAGCCTCCTGTTCCCGATGGCCCTGCTCGCGCTCCATACGGCTCTGACCGGATGGAGCGCTTGGTTCGCACCGCCAAGCCCACCCCTGTTCCCGCTCCGGCGGCTTGCGCACGATGTGTACGCGGTCATGGGGGATACGGGACGCGGGTCCGAGGGGCGTGCGAACGCAGGATTCGTGGTCACGCGTGACGGCATCGTGGTCATTGACGCCGAGGGAAGTCCGCGGGACGGCGAAACCCTCCTTCGAACCATCCGTTCTGTCTCCAAGCGTCCCATCCGATGGCTGGTGCTGACGCACCATCATCCGGACCATCACTTCGGAGCCATCGTCTTTCGAAAGGCCGGCGCCAAGGTGGTGGCGCACCCCGACACACGCACGTTGGCGTCGGAAGGCGGGCTCGACAATCAGATGATCGACTGGATTCGGGTGGTAGGGCTCGACGCAATGCGGGGATTCGAGTACGCCAATAGTCCCGACCGGCCGGTCACGAAGGTCGATACGCTCCGCCTCGGTGGGGAGCGATTGGTCGTGATTGCACCCGGACCTGCGCACACGCCCGGCGACCTCATGGTCTGGATACCTGCTGCCGGGGTCCTGTTCGCTGGTGATATCCTCGTGGAGGACGGAGTTACCATGGTGGTGGACGGAAGCGCACCGGCGCTGCTCAAGGCCTTGAACGAAATCGACTCACTGCACCCTAAGATCGCCGTGCCCGGCCACGGGGCATTGCCTGCTGAGCCTGCTGTGCTAGTGGAGCGCACCCGCGCGTACATGACCCAGCTCCGGGGTGAAATGCGGGCGGCGGTGCAGGAGGGGGTGCCAATGAAGCGAGCCCTCGATGCCCTGCCACCGGCCGATGAAAACCGGCCGGTGTCGCTCAATTCCCGCAAGCGACGAAACGCTGCCCGGGTCTATGTGGAGGAAGAGAAGGACGTAATGGGTCTGAGCGGGGATTCCTTGCCATGACGAGAGCGAGTATCGCGGCCCTCCTGCTCATGGCCTGCGCCTCACAGCCTTCACTAGCACCAGTGCCGGGATCGCCGGTCTCGACCAAGGCTGCCCTCATCTCCACCGATCAGCTTGCGGAGTGGCAGCGGCGCGGCGACGCATTTCGGCTGATCGACGTTCGGACCGACCCTTTCATCTACCTCAAGGACCATCTCTCGGATGCCGTCTACCTGAACACCGAGACGCTCCGCGCCGCGTCCGGGGGGACACCGATGCAGCTCCTGCCGGGGCAATGGTACGCCGACGTGATCGCCCGGCTGGGCATCCGCTGGGACCAGCCGGTCGTGGTCTATAGCGCAGGGGAAACTCACAACATCGATGCGACCTTCCTGGTGTGGCTGCTCGCGAGCTACGGCCATCCACGGGTGTACTTGCTCGACGGCGGCTACTTCAAGTGGCAGTTGGAACAGAAGCCACTGGCGAAGCACTATCCGAAACTGACGTCAGCACCGGTGCCGCCGGGAACATTCAGGCCTCCCACCGCCTCGCTTGACGATGTGCGTCGTGCCGTCCAGTCCCATGACGCGGTATTGGTGGACGCTCGCCCTCCGGATCAGTTCTCAGGTGAGGCAGGTGCGCAGATGCGCCGCGGGCACATTCCCGGTGCCATCAACCATTATTGGCAGGACGATCTGGAGCAGGAAGGCTTCGGGCGGGTCTGGAAGCCGGCGGATTCACTCAAGGCCAGGTACCTAGCGCAGGGTATCGCGCCGGACAAACATCTCATCCTCTACTGCAACAGCACGACTGAAGCGACTCACGTGTTTTTCGCGCTCAGCTATCTGCTCGGATATCCCCACGTCAGGATCTATACTGGCGCGTGGACTGAATGGGCCGAGCGAGAGGAATTGCCGATCGAAGGTGGCAAGCCGGCCGCACAGGCCGCAGGCAAGCCTTAGCGCTAGGGGTGCGTGAGTTCCACGGTCGCGCCAGTGGCCCCGTCGGCGTTTGAGTCATGCGCCGACCGGCTGGCCATGCCGCTCCTCAACTGCCAGGGTCGCCACAAGCGCCCTCCCTGCATCACCCACTGCACCTGATCGAGGTTACGGACGTCCTCGAGCGGGCTCTTGTCGAGTAGCAGCAGGTCCGCATATCGACCGGCTTCGATGGTCCCGACCGACCGGGCGGCCTCGCCGCCGATCGCGATGGCGGCATCCCGCGTCGCCGCGATCAGCGCCTGTTCCGGACCGAGCCCCACCGAGTCGACCAGGAGCCGCAGCTCGTTCACGAGCGACGCTCGATCGCGAACCGGGCCGTAGGCGACATGATCGGTGCCGGCGGTAATTCGTACCTTCCGCTTCACCGCCTCCCGGGCAACACCCATGCTGAACCCCACCACCGCGCGGGCGTATTGCTCCGGCAGCGAGGGCCGCTCGGCATGCTCGGCGTCGAAGTGAGACACGCTGCGCAGGGTGACATCGAGCGTGGGCTCGAGGAACGTGCCGCGCCGGGCCATGCTGTCGAGGGTCTCGCCGATCCGCGGGTCGAGCGCGGCCTCGGGGGAAGCGCTGCGAGCCCCTTCCTCGAGAATCGCCGTGCTCGCCAGCAGGCTGTCGCGGGTCTGCGGCGCCAGCAGATCACCCACGAACAGCGACGCGTGGACCACGCCGTCTACGCCTGCGAGGACCTGATCGCGCGCATTGGCCGGTTGCACCCAGGCGTGGCCCCACGCGCTCATCCCCGCCCGGTGCGCCGCGTCGGTCAGCATGCGGACCGAGGTGGAGTCGAGGTAACCGTAGAGCTTGAGCCCGATCGCGCCGGCGGCCTGTGCGGCGGCCGCGATGGAATCGGGATCGTCGTCGTGGGTGAACAACATGGGCGTCCACCCCCGCATTTCCATGATCTGCGCCTGGGGCAGCCGATACGCGACACTGCCGTCGCTGGTTGGGACGGCTTCCCTTCCATAGAAGAACCGGAAGCCCGCGACGAGCTGCATCGCGTACACCCGCGGCGACGCGCCCAGCGCGCGGGTTCGGCTCAAGAGCTCTTTGGGGTTCGTCCCCATGTCTCGTACCGTGGTGACGCCCTGCGCCAGGAGATCCTTGAGGTCGTTCCCGAGGTCCTCGCTCGCACTGCCACGGCGGAGGAACAGGAGGTGGACATGGGTGTCGATCAGGCCGGGCATGAGCCAGGCCCCATGCGCATCGATGACGCGGGCATCGCGTGGAATCGAGCATTCACCAACGCCGCCCGCGCATAGGATGCGATCGCCGCGGACAAGGGTAACCGCGTGCGCAACCGGAGCTCGTCCGGTGCCGTCCCAGAGCGTAGCGTCTACTATCGCGGTAGCCGGGTCGAGAGGCCGAGGGCGCACGACCGGGCGGGAAGCGGGCGCGGCGCAGGCTCCCGCCGCAACGGTGGCGACAACGAGAAGGAGGGTTGACGAACGACCCATGACGGACCCCTGCCCTAGGCGAACGGCTGTCGCTCGCCGCAATACGCGAGTCAGACAGGTATGCTGCTCAACAATCCTGGCGTCACCCGGGTTCGTTAGGAGCAACATGCAAAGACTATACGTGCCTGAGAGGGGGCGGGAGTCTATGACAGGGAAGGGCGTGCCGACCGCGATCTACGCGTTGCCGTCGGGCGCTGGTCGCCCACCCCCCAAGTCACAGCGAGTCATTCGCTTGTACGCAGCCGCCGGGGCCCGTACCTTTCGCCCAGCCGCTAGCCGACCGTCTCCCCTGCGCCCCGAGCCTGCAAGCCTTTGAGCTCCTTTCCCCAGGTCCGGCCCCGACGCCGGCGCCGTACTCCGGCGCTTCGCCGCCTGTCCCGCGAGACGACGCTGAGCCCCCAGCATCTCATCGCGCCCGCGTTCGTGATCCATGGATCCGGCCAGGCCCGCGAGATCTCCTCGATGCCTGGGGTATTTCAGCTTTCCGTCGACGAGCGGCTGGATGGGGAGGTAGGCCGCCTGGAACAGCTCGGTATCCCGGCGATCATCCTCTTCGGTCTGCCGGCGGCTAAGGACGAGATCGGGAGCGAGAACTTCGCGCCGGACGGTATCGTGCAGCAGGCCCTCCGCCGACTCCGTGGCCGGCATCCCGATTTGCTACTGATCACGGATGTGTGCTGCTGTGAGTACACCAGCCACGGCCACTGCGGCGTCGTTCGGAACGGTGCAGTGGACAACGATGCCACGCTCGAAATCCTCGGTCGGGTAGCGGTCAGCCACGCAGACGCGGGTGCCGACATCGTCGCGCCCAGCGGCATGATGGATGGAATGGTGACGGCCATTCGGACCGCGCTGGATGCGGCGGGCTTTCAGAACTGCTCGGTGTTGAGCTACGCGGTCAAGTACGCGAGCGCGTTCTACGGCCCGTTTCGAGAAGCGGCTGACAGTGCGCCGGCATTCGGCGACCGGCGGCAGTATCAGATGGATCCCGCGAATGTGCGGGAAGCCGTGCTGGAAGCCGGACTGGACGAAGCTGAAGGGGCCGACTTCCTCATGGTGAAGCCAGCGCTGGCGTACCTCGACGTGATCCGCGCCGTGCGTGAGCGGACCCGGCTTCCGCTGGTGGCGTACAACGTGAGCGGGGAGTACGCCATGCTCAAGGCCGCGGCCCAGCGGGGTTGGATCGACGAGCGGCGCGCGGTGCTCGAGGCGCTCACCGGCATGCGGAGGGCCGGCGCCGACGCGATCATCACGTACCATGCGGCAGACGTCGCCGGATGGCTCAAGGAATCGGAGTCGGCATCATGAAGCGCGCCCCGGTGGCTTTTCCTGAGGCAGCGCGTTCGGCGTCGCTCTTCGCAGAGGCCCAACGCATCATGCCGGGCGGCGTCAGCAGTCCGGTGCGGGCGTTCAAGAGCGTAGGCGGCACACCGCGCTTCATCGTGCGGGGCGAGGGCGCCCTGGTGGTGGACGTCGACGACAACCGCTATGTGGACCTGGTACTCTCCTGGGGGCCGCTGATCCTGGGCCACGCCCATCCTGGGGTCGTCGCGACGATCGCTGACGCCGCAGCTCTAGGCACCACGTTCGGCGCTCCCACCGAGCTCGAGCTGCGCCTGGCGGAGCGGGTCATCGGCGTCTTTCCATCTATAGAGATGCTCCGGTTCGTGAACTCGGGTACGGAGGCGGTCATGAGCGCAGTACGTCTTGCTCGTGCCGCTACCGGACGTCGTGCGGTGCTCAAGTTCGACGGATGCTATCACGGGCATGCGGACGCGCTGCTTGCTGCCGCAGGGTCCGGTGTCGCGACGCTGGGGTTGCCGGATTCGCCGGGAGTCCCGCCCACTGCGGTGGCGGACACGCTCATAGCACCATACAACGATCTCGACGCGGTCGAGCGGCTCTTCGCGGGCCGGCCGGGCGGTGTCGCGGCCGTGCTGGTCGAACCGGTGGCGGGGAACATGGGACTGGTTCCGCCAAAGCCCGGCTTTCTCGAGGGGCTCCGGGAGATCAGTAGACGCGCGGGTGCTCTCCTGATCTTCGATGAGGTCATGACAGGGTGGCGGGTGCATCCGCGAGGCGCTCAGGGCCTGTTCGGGATCGAGCCGGACCTCACTTGTCTCGGCAAGGTCCTCGGTGGCGGGTTGCCTGCTGCGGCCTACGGGGGCAGGCGGGACTTGATGGAGCAAGTGGCGCCTTCGGGTCCCGTGTACCAGGCCGGCACGTTGTCGGGAAATCCGTTGGCGATGGCGGCGGGCATTGCCACGCTCGATATCCTTGGCAAACCGGGCCTCTGGGACCGCGCTGAGCGATGGGCCGACCGCGCCGCTGACGCAATGGGCCGCGCGGCCGCGGCCGCGGGAGTGCCGCTCACGGTGCAGCGGGTCGGCACGATGTTCACGCCGTTCTTCACCGATCGTCCCGTGGACGACTTTGCTGCGGCTAAGCAGACCGACCGAGCCGCATTCAGCCGATTCTTCCACGCGATGCTCGATGCCGGAGTGTACCTCCCTCCTTCGGCATTCGAGGCAGCGTTCACGTCGGCGGCTCATGGAGACGCCGAGCTCGCGGTCCTCGAAGAGGCGCTCTCCCACGCCTTCCGATAACCCATGAAGGTCGCGGTCGTCGGCGGGGGCCTGACCGGGCTTGCCGCGGCGTATCGGCTGCAGACGCTGGGCTTCGAGCCTACCGTCTACGAGTCAGCAGCGCGGGTGGGTGGGGTCGTCTGGAGTGAGCGTGAGGCCGGTTTTCTCGCCGAGACGGGCCCCAACTCGCTGAGCAACCCGAACCCCATGGTCGGCAGATTACTTGGCGAGCTGGGGTTGTCGGAGCGCCTGATCGAGGCAAACCCGGCTGCTAGATGCCGGTACATCGTGCGGGACGGGCGGCTCGAGCCCCTTCCGTCGTCGCCTCTTCAACTGCTCACCACACCGCTCCTATCGCCCACTGCGAAGCTCCGGCTTCTGAAGGAGCCATTCGTTGCCAAGGCAGATCCAGCGGTCGAGGAGAGCGTCGGGGATTTCGTCCGCCGACGCTTGGGCGATGAGGTGCTTGCCTATGTGGTGGGCCCGTTCGTCGGTGGAGTCTACGCCGGCAACCCGGACGCGCTCTCCATGCGGCATGCGCTGCCGAAGTTGTACGCGATGGAGCAGGAGCACGGGTCGATGCTCGCCGCAATGCTGGCTCGGGCACGTGCGTCGCGCCGAAGTGGCTCCCCAGGGTCAAGCGGGAGTGTGTTTTCCTTTCCCCATGGCCTTGGAGAGCTGACGGAGGTGCTGGTCCAGCGGCTGGCCGGTCGTGTGTGCACCGCCTCTCCGGTGCGGCGGCTCAGTCGGCGTGCTTTTCAATGGATCGTGGCCACGGACCAAGGTGACGCGCGGTTCGCCGGGGTCATCTTCGCGGCTCCCGCCCATGCGTTCGGCGATATCGAATTCGCCTGCGAGGAAAGCGAAAAGCTGCGCGAGGCCGCGTCCATCGCTTACGCTCCAGTGGCCGTCGTAGTATTGGGGTTTCCCCGCGGCGCTGTCGCGCACCCGCTGGACGGCTTCGGGGTCCTGGTGCCCGCGGCCGAGCGTCGCCGCATGCTCGGCACCCTTTTCTCCTCCACGTTATTTCCGGGCCGCGCTCCGGAGGGATCCGTCACACTCACGACCTTCGTGGGTGGGATGGGCCGGCCGGACCTGGTTGGGCTCGAGCGGGATGCGCTCGTCGGCCTGGTCCGGGACGAGTTGACCGACCTGCTGGGCGCGTTCGGGGATCCTGCATTTCAGCGGGTGAGCGTCTGGCCCAAAGCGATCCCGCAGTACGAGGTCGGCCACCAACGGTGGCTGGATCTACTCGACGAGATCGAGGGAGCCAATTCCGGGTTGGCACTCGTCGGGACCTACCGTTTCGGTGTGAGCTTGGGGGATGCCCTGGCGTCTGGCCTCGCCGCCGGTGACCGGCTGGGTCTCTACTTGGGCGGCGCCGGACCGTCCCTGCGCTAGACAACAAAAACTCGGCCCCTGAACAGGGGCCGGTTTCGTTTGAGTCGTCAGGCGGCTTGAGAGTCGGGGCTCGGAGGAGCCTCACTGCGGGTGACGCTGCCCTTGAGCAGAATCTCGCGCTGCGCTCGCAAGATCCAAATCTGCAACGCAGTCAATTCGGGATTGTCGGACATCGAGCACCTCTCTCGACGACATTGGTAGCGATCGGTTCGACGTCGTCACAGTACCATTTTGACGACCCTCGTCGCAAGCATCCGGAGGCCAGCCTCCACCTTAGCCGATAAGGAATACATGCGCCGCGAGCCACCGGTTCCGAGTGACCTGCGCCACCCGACAGGCCGTCCGCGGAAACAATTCTGCGATCGGCTGTCTCGTTGTGACTTTTGCACTGGCGTCTGGACCATGAGTGGCGTTGCTTGACCGAAGGCCCGCACCAAGCGGCCGGGTCTGATTTAACACGACGCCAGGAGACTACGCATGCAAAACGCGAAACCAGGCAACACCGTCCGCGTGCATTACACGGGCACCCTGCGCGATGGCTCCGTCTTCGATTCCTCCCGCAACGGTGAGCCCTTGGAGTTCGTGCTGGGAAAGGGGCAGGTGATTTCGGGGGTGAACGATGCGGTCACGGGCATGCAGATCGGGGAGCAGAGGACCGTCACGGTCGCTGCCGAGGATGCCTACGGCCCGCACCGGAGCGACTTGACGGTGACAATCAGCCGGGACCGATTCCCCGACCACATCGAGCCTACGGTAGGTCAGCAGCTGCAGATGAATCGAGCCGGGCAGACCTATCGCGTCACAGTGCAGGAGGTGGCTGACGATGCTGTGGTGCTGGACGCAAACCACCCGCTTGCGGGGGAGGATCTCATCTTCGCGCTCGAGCTGATGGAGATACGCTGAGCCGCCGTGCGACGCGGCTCAGGTAGGCGTCGGGGCGATCGCGGTCGTCTCTGCGGCGGATGCCTGTACCCGGTGCCGCCCCCGCTGGATCTGGGCGACGGCTGCGCCGTTCTCCACACTTTTCAGGTAGGCATTGGGGTCGTGCATGACACTGCCCGGCGGGAGAAACGCGTGCAGGTCGCCGAGGTCGTGCCGAATCCGGTCGGAGTAGAACGCGGGCAGGGGTTCGGTCCCGGTTTCCAGAAACGTCTTCACGTCGGCGTCGGCATCGAGCAGGCGCCTGATCGTGCGATGGTACCTGATCCGCCCCCAGCCTTCGGATGATACCGAGCGCAGCAGGTTTAGCCAACGCGGAGTGGCGCCGCCGGTGGCGGCGATCCGCCGCCGGATGGCGCGTCCGGAAAACGAATGCGCGGTCACGTCGATCAGATGGTCGTAAAACTCCTCCCACCGGTAGTTCGCCGGGCGGACGTTCATTGCATGGTTGTTGTTCAGGAACGTGAACGGGAAGGGGAGCACCCGACCAGCGCGCTGGTATTCCAGGTTAAGCGGCGCAGCCCGACCAAATGCCGAGAGAAGGGAGTAGGCCGGGAACGCACCGGGGGCGAGATCGATAAACCGCTTGGTGAGCTCGAACGGCTCCGGTCCCTCGTCGGAATCCAGGCCCAGAACGAAATTGGTCTGGATGTAGGGCACGTAGCGGAGAATCATGTTCACGTGATCGGACACCTGGCGCACCTTCTCCATTCCGCGCAGTCGGGTCTTCGACTTGTTGCCGAGGTCGTACCACGACTCGATCCCGGGCAGCAACGCCTGAAATCCGTTCTTGCGCAGGCGCACAAGGTGAGGCTCGGAGAGAAGGGACAGGCTGCTTTCCGCAATGTGCCGAATGGTTGCGGCCGGATCGGCCGCCTCGATCGCCTCCATGTAGTCGTCAAATCGAACGCCGAAGTTAGGATCGTGCCAAGCCACGATCGGCCGGCGGACTTTCGCGAGCAAGAACCGGAGATCCTCGGTCAGCTGGCTGAAGGCAAGGGGCTGATAGTCCACCGTCGAATCGATGCAGAAGGAGCAGGTATAGGGGCAGCCGAGGCTGCCGATCATCGGCACAATCTTGATCGTGGGGGCCTTGGCGAGCGTTGCCTCGACGAACTTCCAACGTGCGGCGAGGCTGGGCAAATCGGCCGGCTGGCGAGCCGCCGACATCGAGCGCCCGACCGGCCGATGGGGCTCACACTCGGCCAAGAGCTCTTGCACCACGCTCCGGTCGGTGAATCCCAGGACGTAGTCGAAGTAACGTTGGGCGTCCTCTGGATAGCACCGGGCGTGGGGACCCCCGAGCGCCGTGATTGCCCCGCGCTGCCGGAAGAGATTACTCAAAGCGTACGCGAGGTGCGCGGCCTGGGTAAACGCGCCGATGAACAGCACGTCGAGCTCGCGGGGCAGATCCTCGAGCAGGTTTTCGACGCCGGTGTAACAGAGATAATGGACGCGATGCCCCGCCTCTTCGCACCACACGCCCAAGACCTGCGGCATGATGCTGGCGAAGTTGGCGTTCATCAGCCTCCCGTACATGCTGTTCCGGGGGCTCTTGGTAACGAGATCAAGGATACCAATCGTGCGTCGGGGGCCGCGGGGAGCGGCGGTCGTGCCAGGGCGCGTGAGCACTACGAGGCACCTTCCTGCGCGAGGGGAGCACTCGAATTGCTAGGTCCCGGAGCGGGGCTGAGTAATCGGAGTGGGCGCGATAGTTCGATCGTCCGGTCAATCCTGCCGGGGTAGGGTAATACCCTGACGCGGCATATCGCAAGCCTGCAGGTGGCGGTTGCCGCTATTGCCCCTTGCACTGTCGTGAAAATGACCGGCTATTCTGCGCACTTCCCCGACACCCTGACCGAATTCGGATGCGGGAAAAACCGCTGCGGTGCTGTTGTCCCTAGAAAACGCCGCTAGCCCCAACCGCCCGGGTCTCTCTGCCATGATAGATTTGTCGACTCGCCAACGGAGAGAACGTGACCCCTCTTCGCCCACTCCGGATCGGCACTCGCGCGAGCGCGCTCGCCGTTTGGCAAACCGAGCGGGTGCGGTCGCAACTGGCCGAGCTTGGCTATGCCACGGAGCGAGTCGAGATTCGGACCACCGGTGACGTCGTTCAGGAGCTGCCGCTTTCCCGCCTTGGCGGTCGAGCGTTCTTCACCAAGCAGCTTGACGACGCCATGCTTGAAGGTCGGATCGACATCGCGGTCCACTCGCTGAAAGATCTCCCGACGGAGCTACCTGCCGGCATCACTCTCGGTGCGGTGGGCCTCCGAGAAGATGCGCATGACGCTCTGGTCGCCCGGGAGGGTCTGCAGTGGAGCACGCTTCCAAAAACAGCAGTGATCGCCACCAGCAGCCAACGGCGGCGCGCCCAGCTGCTGCGCGCAAGCCCGGATCTGCGCCTCTCGGACATCAGAGGGAACGTCGATACGCGTCTGGCGAAGCTTGAGCGCCGTGCGGACTGGTCGGCGATTGTACTCGCCGCCGCGGGGCTGATCCGGCTTGGCCTGGGCGCCCGAATCAGCGAAAGTCTCCCGTTCGAGGTAATGCTGCCGGCCCCGGGCCAGGGCGCACTCGCAGCTACTGTTCGTGTCGATGACCGGGTTTCGGGGGAGGCGGTCCATCGCGCCCTACACGACGAGGCTACCGCGCTCGCCGTTTCGGCCGAACGAGCTCTGCTCCGGCGGCTCGAGGGGGGCTGCCAGGTGCCGGTCGGGGCCCATGCAACAATCGAACGTCAGGCGGGCCGGACGATCGTGCAGCTATGGGGTCGGGTGGTAGCCTTGGACGGCAAGGCGAGCGTCGAGGGGCGGCGCAGCGGGCCCGCGACGACGGTAGAAGAGGCCGACGCGCTAGGAGCGGCCTTGGCCGAGGACCTCCTGATCGAGGGAGCGGAGAATATTCTGCGTTCGATCCGCGAGGTCGCGGCCCAGCCGATCCCCGAGCCCTGATGCCGCGTCAAGCTCCGACCGTCGTCCTGACCACCGCGCCGGGAACATTGGCGGGCCTCGCCGACAGGCTGCGGGCGGAAGGCGCCACTGTCCGAGAAACCCCCCTGCTTTCTTTTGGACCGCCGGCAGACTGGGGTCCGGTTGACCGAGCCATTTTCCGACTCCCAGAGTTTCGCGCCGTCGCGTTCACCTCTCCCCGGGCGGCTGAAGCGTTCGTGTCGCGCCTGTCGCTCCACCGGGTGAACCCGCCGCAAGGCCAGGACGCTTGGGCCACCGGAGCCACCACTGCGGCGTCCCTGCACGACCGGTTCGATCCGGTGCGGACGCCGTCGAGCCTGGTCACGATCGATGCGGGGGCAGGTGCATTGCTCGCCACCGCGATGATCGCGGCACAGGTCGGCTCTCCGGTCCTGTACGTCTGCGGTGATACCCGCAGAGACGATGTTCCTGCGGTGCTCCGTGCTGCGGGCATCAGTGTGGAGGAGGTCGTTTGCTATCGCTCGCTCCTTGCCGATCCTGACGAGGTGCGACGGGCCGCAATTGGAGCCGACGTGCTGCTCGTCGCGAGTCCCAAGGTAGTGACCATGCTCGCCCGCGCGTGTCCCAGGGACGAGCGGCCGGCTCTGGTCGCTATCGGTCCGACCACCGCCGCCGCAGCCCGAGCCGCCGGATGGGCACCTGCAGGCGTCGCCCGAAGGCCAACGGTCGAGTCTGTGATCGAGCGGATCCGTGGTCTGGTCAAGGCTCGCTAGCTCGGCATACCCATGAACGATCTCCTCCTGCGAGCCTGTCGCCGGGAGGCGGTCGAGCGCCCGCCGGTGTGGATGATGCGACAGGCGGGCCGCTACCTCCCGGAGTATCGGAAGGTCCGCGAGCGGGCCGATTTTCTCACCATGGTCGGGACGCCCGAGCTCGCGGTGGAGGTCACGCTGCAGCCGGTGGACATCCTCGGCGTCGATGCCGCAATCATCTTCAGCGACATCCTGGTGGTGCCCCAGGCCATGGGGATGCGCCTCTCGGTGGACGAAAGTACCGGGCCCCGGTTCCATCAGCCCCTGCGCACCCCGGCTGAGTTTGCCGGCCTTCGCCCCTTGGTGCCGGAGGAAGGACTCGGCTACGTGCTCGAGGCGATCCGGCTGGCGCGGCGCGAGCTGGAAGACAGGGTGCCGCTGATCGGATTTGCCGGAGCGCCGTGGACTCTGGCGAGCTACATGATCGAAGGCGGAGGATCCAAGAACTTCGCCCTGGCCAAGCGCTTGCTGGTCGAAGATCCAGACCGGGCGCATGGCCTTCTGAGTCGACTGGCGAAGGCGGTCGGCACATTCCTCAAAGCACAGGTAGCGGCGGGGGCGCAGGCGGTGCAGCTGTTCGACTCGTGGGCCGG
The DNA here is from genome assembly GCA_035495075.1 of Gemmatimonadales bacterium. GTDB lineage: Bacteria > Gemmatimonadota > Gemmatimonadetes > Gemmatimonadales > GWC2-71-9 > DASQPE01. Next base: position 1,464 of record DATJGL010000017.1, on the reverse strand, counting down.
CGCCCTCGGGCCGGAAGATTTCCGCGTCTTTGCCTTACCCTACCTGGCCGAGGCCGTACGCATCGCCAAGTCCGCGGGAGCGCCCGTGATCGCGTTCGCGCCCGGCGCCGGGTGGGCGCTCGAGGAGATCGCCAGGGTGACCGGTGCCGACGTGCTTGGTGTCGACTGGCAGACCGAGGCGGCGGCGGCGAACCGGCGCGCGGCACCGTTCCCGGTTGCGCTGCAGGGCAACCTGGATCCTTGCTGGCTCTACGCGCCTCCGCCGCTGATCCGGCAACGCACCACTGCCATGCTGCACGCTTTCGGCGGACGGGGGCACATCGCGAATCTGGGGCACGGGATTCCTCCAGATGTGCCGGTGGCGCATGCGCGCATGTTCGTCGAGACGGTCAAGTCGTGGCGGGCGTGATGGAGAGCCGCCGGGGCCAAGCCGTGGCCTGGGTGGAGACGCTGCACGACGAGATTACGACGTTCTTCACTGAGCTCGATGGCGGTGGTCGGTTCCGGGAGGACGTGTGGGAGCGCCCGGGTGGCGGCGGAGGAGTGGCGCGGGTGCTTGCGGAGGGAAGCACCTTCGAAAAGGCCGGCATCAATCGATCGGTGGTCGATGGCCGACTCCCGGCCGGCATGGCCCAGAGGCTAGGCTCGGTAGCGGCAAGTGGAGAACCCCGGTTCTTCGCCGCCGGCGTGAGCCTGGTGATCCATCCGCGAAGTCCGATGGTTCCTACGGTTCACCTCAACGTGCGTTATCTCGAGCTGATTGGTTACGACGGCACGGTCTGCGATGCCTGGGTGGGGGGCGGGACCGATCTCACGCCGACTTATCCGTTCCCGGACGACGCGATCCACTTTCATCGAACGCTCCGCGCACTGTGCAACCGGCATCACCCGATGTTCTATCCTCGTTTCAAGCAGTGGTGCGACGACTACTTCGTGAATGCGCATCGGCAGAAGGAACGGCGCGGGGTAGGCGGGATTTTTTTCGACAATCTCCGTGATGGTGACTTCGGCCTGCGCCTGAACGATCTGTTCGATTTCGCCACGGACCTCGGCCGAGTGCTTCCCGATGCGTACGGTTCCATCGTGAAGCGCCGGCGAACGCTTCCTGCGGGAGACCGCGAGCGGCGATTTCAGCTCTTCCGGCGGGGCCGCTATGTGGAATTCAATCTGGTTCACGACCGCGGCACGGTATTCGGATTGCAGACCAATGCCCGGGCCGAAAGCGTGCTCATGAGTCTTCCACCGTTGGCGAGCTGGGAGTACTCACCGGTGTTTCAGCCGGGCTCATTTGAAGCCGAGCTGATGGCGATGCTGGAGCCGCGCGATTGGGCGAGTGAGGGTGACAAGTAAGAGAGGGGATCAGCGATTGTTCTGGACGCAAGGCTCAATCGTAGCTGTGATGATGCTGTCCGTGGGCCTGCCGCGCACCAGGCAGGACGATCCCCTCAACGCGGCTGCGCAGCT
>DATJGL010000016.1:0-2806 GCA_035495075.1 Gemmatimonadales bacterium | reverse complement strand
GGGAGGCGTGCTGCTCGGGAGCCACCGGTCGAGGTACAGCGTCAGCGCGCCGAGGTCGCGTCCAGCGCACCGGAAGCCAACGTGACCGTCGGGCCGCACCAGGTATTGGGCGCTGTCCTGGGCGCCCCTGACACCTAGTCGCAATAGCACTTTACCGCTGGTATCGACCAGTACGTCGGGGGACGAGCGCGCCGTTAGGTAATGGATCACAACCCACCCCGAGTGACGAGCAGTGATTGCAGCGGCCTGGGACTGGTCCCAACCATCGAGCGCACCACAAAGAAGAAGATGGAGGCTCGCGCCGGCGAGTTCCTGCTGAAGATACGTTTGGCGCCCGTTGTGCTCGATCTTCGCGTCCGGGAACCGATCTCCAGCCCTCGGGCCAACCTGAAGCCGTGGCTCACCCTCGGCGACCGCGGGACTGTTCCGGTAGCGAATCCCAAGCTGCGATACCAAATGAAAGGCGTACGCACGTAGCCGGCTCGATGCGAAGACGCGAGGCATTACGCGTGCGACCACGACGCGCCGGAAGCATGTGGCGAGCCGACCTGCCGAGATGGCCCGCGTGAGCAGGGTGAATGCGCGATCGGTGTACCGGAGCAGCCGGCGCCCGACTGGCCAGCGCTCCGTCTCATAGGAATCGAGCAGTGCATCGACCGCGTTGCCCCGGACGACGAGCGCCAGCTTCCAGGCGAGATTCCAGGCGTCCTGAATGCCCGTATTCATTCCCTGTCCGCCGACCGGGCTGTGAATGTGCGCCGCATCGCCGACGAGGAAAATGCGGCCAGCACGGTAGTGCGCGGCCTGGCGATGATGCAGCCGGAAGTGACTGAGCCACGCCGGATCGCGCAGGACGAGTCCTGCCCCCGTCGCACCGTCGACGACCGTCTGCAACTCCTCCAGAGAAAGATCGCTCGAGTCGGGCGCCTCTTCCGCGTCCTGTGGAGCGGCCCGCTCGCGACCTCTTCCGGACGTTCGGCCTCTCCCGCTGATACCGGAGGCGCCGATGACCCGCCACGTTGTCGGGCGTCCCAGCGGAAAGAACATTGCGACACCACGTCGAAGGGCGAACGAGTGAAGTGCGTCTCGTTCGAGGAGGCCATCAACCTCAACATCGCCGAGCATGAAGTCCTGGAGATACGCGTCGCCCTCGAATGGGATGCCTGCCTGCTTCCGCACCGTACTGTGCGCTCCGTCGCACCCAGCGAGGTAGCGCACTCGAACCACTTCCTCCTTCCCATCGGGATGGCGAAGGAGACAACGCACGCAGTCCGGCTCCGGCACATGATCGAGCAACACGACGCCGCGTTCGATCACCACCCCAATCGACGCGAGGTGAGCGCCAAGCACGGCTTCGGTTTCGGCTTGAGAGACGAACAGAATGAATGGGAAGCGAGTGTCCGTCTTGCCGAAGTCGCCTAGCCGTGCCTCGGCGGCGTGCCCGATGTCGCGATGAATGAAGAGACGAGCGCTGGCATTGCCGCGGCGGATCAGCACCTCTCCGAGCCCGAGGCATTGGAATATTTCCAGGCTGCGGGCCTGTACCACGAGCGCACGCGATTCGTGGGCGCGGTCCAGTGCGCGGTCGATCACGCGGAACTGAACATCAAAGCGGGCGAGTCCGGCCGCGAGCGTCAGGCCAGTCGGGCCGGCCCCTACGATCAGCACGTCGAGCATTGCCCGGTCCACTTCGTATTCACCCCTGCATGACTCCGAACATAGCTTAGAATAGGTCGGTGTGATGGCGGGCCAGCCTGCTTAGGAAGTCACTGAGTAAAGGCGTAGCGCAGGCCGCGTCGGCCGTCTAGCCAAGTGGCTGCCCGTCAGACTGGTCGTGCCGTACGTTGCCGTACTCTACTCACTCAAATGTTGGAGTTTGGACGTATCCGTGTACCGAGTATCGGAGTGGCCGAGAGGCTGTACCGGTTCTACTAGCCGTGCGCCATTCCTGCTGACTCCGAGGGTGGGTGATAGGGCGGCCGCCTAAGTTGACTGGATGGAAAGAGTCAGGGACGAACAGTACAGCCCCGAGCAACGGCCCAATAAGAGGAAGCAACATGAGCAAGGTCTGGTTTATCACAGGAGTCGGCAGCGGTATCGGCGCAGGGACTGCCAGGGCGGCATTGCGGGCCGGTGACCGCGTCGTCGCGACCGGAAGAACCCTCGACAAGGTGCGCAATGCCTATCGAGACGTAGCAGGCGACGACCTGCTGCTCGAGCGGCTGGATGTCACTAGTGAGGCCGAGGCGAAGCGGGCCGCCGATGCCGCTGTCGCGCGGTTCGGTCGCATCGACGTCCTGGTGAACAACGCCGGCTACAGCCTGCTCGGCAACTTCGAGGAGTTCACCACGGAACAGATTGAGCGGCAGTTCGCGCCGAACTTCTGGGGCGTCGTGCACATGATGCGCGCCGTGCTCCCGATCATGCGCCGCCAGCGCTCGGGGCACCTCATCAACATCTCCTCCGTCGCCGGCGTCGTGGGCCAACGGGCCGTGGCGGCCTATGGCGCGAGCAAGTTCGCCGTCGAGGGGCTCTCGCTCGCCGTCGCGCAGGAGGTCGAGCCGTTCGGCATTAAGGTCACGGTGGTCGAGCCGGGGTTCTTCCGCACCGGCCTCCTTGACCCGCGGTCGGTCGAGTGGAGCAGCGTGCACATCGACGACTACGGGCCCGCGGGCAACGTCGCGGCCGGGTGGGCGGCCTACCACGGTCAGCAGCCCGATGACCCGGCGGCGCTGGGCGAGGCGCTGGTCCAGATCGCGGACATGGAGCACCCACCCAAGTTGTTCGCCGCTGGGAGCGACGCCCT
>DATJGL010000015.1:0-7021 GCA_035495075.1 Gemmatimonadales bacterium | reverse complement strand
TCCGGCGCCGAGATTACCGCGTCGGACCGGCAGGTGGGCACCGTCCGTTCTACGCTCGCGCTGGACGATCGCTTGCTCGGCCTTGCCCCACTGCGACGGGAGATATCCGTGGGTGATGAGGTGGAAGCGGGCGGACGGCGGGCTCGCGTGGTCGCGCTGCCGTTCGGGTCGGAGGACCTCGATGGCTAGCCGACAAAAATGGCCGGGCCCCGGGGAGCAACGCTGCCCGGGGCCGGCGACGACAGTGCGGCGATCGCGCTTACATCTTCTTGCTGGTATCCCGCGCCATGGTGCTGTCGTGCTGCATCGTGCCCATGCCGGTGTCGCCCGGCGTGGCGGGCGCTCCTGCCGCCGGAGCCTCGGACGAAGCGGGGGCTTCGGCCTTCTTCTCGCCAGCACAGCCCGCGAGGGCCAGCACCGCGCCCAGGAAGAGAATCTTCTTCATCTCATACTCCTTCAGGGGTTTGGAAATTCGAAAGATGTCCGCGCGTATGCCGCCACTGTCGTCGGGCATACCGCGGCGAAGGTAAAGGACAATCTCCGTTTGTCAAGCCATCACGGGGGGCGGAGTTACGGGCACGATTCCCGCGACGCTAGAGCGCGGCCTTGCCCCTGTCAGCCCGAAGAGGCACGTTCGGCAACCAACTGGCTCCAGGTCTTTCAACGGGGCCCGCAATTCGAGGTAACTTCGTGAAATCGCACGGCATCGACCCCCGAACCCTGGGGGAGCTCCGCAACAGCCCGTGGGCCGATATGTCCCTCCGCGGGCGGAACGTTCGGGACGAAATCCGGTCTAATCTGCTGGTCAAATTGGAATCCGGGGAAGAGCTGTTCCCCGGCATTGTCGGCTACGAGGACACCATCCTGCCCCAGCTGGTCAACGCGCTCCTCGCCCGACACCACTTCATTCTGCTGGGTCTGCGGGGCCAGGCGAAGAGCCGGATCCTGCGACAGCTGATCGAGCTACTAGACGAGCGGATTCCGATCGTGGCCGGGAGTGAAGTCAACGACGATCCGTTCAACCCCATCTCCAAGTACGCGCGAGACCGGCTGGCTGAATGCGGTGACGCGACGGCCATCACGTGGCTGCATCGCTCGCAGCGTTACGTCGAGAAGCTGGCGACGCCGGACGTCACGATCGCCGACATCATCGGCGACGTCGATCCCATCAAGGCAGCTCGGGGCGGCCATCTCCTGTCCGACGAGCTCACGATGCACTTCGGCCTGCTGCCGCGGGCCAACCGCGGAATCTTTGCGATCAACGAGCTGCCCGACCTGAGCGGCAAGGTCCAGGTCGGCCTGTTCAACATCATGCAGGAAGGCGACGTTCAGATCAAAGGCTACCCGGTGCGGCTGCCGCTCGATGTACTGCTGGCCTTTACGGCCAATCCGGAGGACTACACCGCGCGCGGCAAGATCATCACCCCGCTCAAGGACCGGATCGGATCCGAGATCATCACACACTATCCGCGTACGGTCGAGCTCGGCATGGAGATCACCGCGCAGGAGGCCTGGACTCGGCGCAGCGGCGTGGAGACCGATGTCCCCGATTTCATTCTGGAGCTGGTCGAGCGGGTCGCGTTCGAGGCCCGGGAGGACAAGCGAGTGGACCGGCGCTCGGGTGTGAGTCAACGCCTTCCCATCAGTGTTCTGGAAAATGTCATCTCGAATGCTGAACGCCGTGCCATCGGCCAGGGAGAAAAGCGGGTCGTTCCGCGCGTGAGCGATGTCTACGCCGCAACGCCGGCCATCACGGGCAAGCTCGAGCTGGAGTACGAGGGTGAGCTGCAGGGCGGCGACACTATCGCGAAGGAACTCATTCGCCGGGCCGCCGGACGAGTCCTCGAGGAGCGGGCCGGCGGAGCAGACCTGAGCCGGATCGTCGCCTGGTTCGATCAGGGTGGGGCGCTCAAGGTCTCGGGCGACGAGAGGGCGGAGGTCTGCATCAAAGGGTTCGGTGTGGTGCCCGGAATGCTCGACATCGTCAGCGACGTGGGACTTGCCCAGCGCGGCGACTTGCCCTACGCCGTCGCGGCGTGCGAGCTGGTGCTGGAGGGACTGGCAGCCCAAAAGCGGATCAGCCGTAGCGAGGAGCTGGGGTACACCCGCGCGAAACCGGAGAGGCGGGAGCCGGGATATGGGAAGGGCGGGATCTCATTTGGTTGAGAGCGTGAACAGTGAACGCTGTTCTATTTCCAACCCCTTCTCCCCACCTCCGCGACAATGATCGCGACGGTCCCCTCGTAGCCCAGCCGCTCCGTGTTCAGGACCATGTGATAGCCCACCGGGTCATTCCAGTCCCGGGCATAATGCTCGCGATGATAGCGCTCTCGCTGCGCGTCCGTCTGCTGCACTACGCGTTCGGCGTCCTTGAGGTCAAGTCCCAGGCGCGTCGCGGCGACCCGGATCCGGAATGGCCGCGAGGCGACCAGCTTCACGTGTAGGGCCTCACGTTCGCGCGCGAGCACGGCCGGTGCCGCCCTGCCCACTAACACAGCTCGACCCTCCGCCGCCGCCTCCGCCACGACTGCCTCGGTGATCCGTACCAGGGTGGCTTCCGACAGCTCGGGCACGGTTCCGGTGGCCGGCGGGAAAAGCTCCGGCGTCGCGGTGGCCAACACCTGCGCCAGCCGCTCGATGAAGCTAGGACTCCGCTCCTCCATCCCGGCAACCTCTTCGGCGGAGAGGCCCGCCCGGGCGCCGACCCGCTCCACCAGTTCGTTGTCCACCAACCGCCACCCGAGAGCATCGGCCACGCGTCGCGCCACCTCGGACCCGCCGGCCCCGTATTGCCGGGAAATGGTGACGAGCATGGCTATGCGGCTCCCGCCTGCTCGGCTCCGCTCCCGCCTGCGCCTGCACCTGTCTGCTCCCGGCCTCCGGTGGCTTCGGTCAGCTCCCGTCCGGTCCACCGGTCTGCTGCTCCCTTCGGACGGCTCTTACCCAGATACCACGCGACCCATGCCGCGGTCAGACAGCAGGCCGCTCCGCCCAAGCCGATCGAATAGCGTACGCCGATGTGCTCGGAGACGAAGCCCGCCTGGAGTGAGCCGATAGGCGCGAGCCCCAGGACCAGGAAAGAGTAGACGCCCATCACGCGGCCCCGGAGATGATCCGGCGCCTGGATCTGTAGGAGGGTGTTACCCAGGATTCCGTTTGCGGCCATCGTCCAACCCGCGAGCGTGAACAGGGCCAGCGAGGCAGCGAAGCTGCTCACGACCGCAATGCATGCGAGGGTGACGCCGAACAGGGAGGAGGCGACCATCAGCAGCCGCTCCTTCCGAAATCGCTTCCCGAATCCGGCCAGACCCAACGCCCCGGTCGCAGCACCGATGCCGATCGCGGACACGAGAGCGGCGTATCCGGACGCGCCGACCCGCAGAACGTCACGCGCGAACACCGGGGCCATGATCATGAAGGGGAACCCGAAGATCGCGAAACCGGCGATAAGGACGACCAGAGCCCGCGGCCACCGATTGTCCAGCACGTAGCGGAACCCCTCCTTCATCGCAGCAAGCGTGTCGGTGCGGGCGCTACCCACTGGCGCCTTGAGCTGCATGGCGAGGAGCCCCATCAGCACCGCGACGTAGCTCGCCGCATTGGCAAAGAAACAGGCGGCAAGGCCGATCGCGGCGATGAGTGCGCCCGCCAAGGCCGGCCCGATTACCCGGGCCACGTTGAACGCGGAGGAGTTGAGCGCGATGGCATTCATGAGGTCCTCGCGCTCGACCAGGTCGATCACCAGCGCCTGCCGCGTGGGCACCTCAAAGGCCGAGAGGAGACCGGCGAAGGCGGCCAACCCCATGATCCAATGAACCGTCACCCAGTGGCCGGCGGTGAGCACGGCGAGGATCAGTGCTTCGACCAGCATCAGGGCCTGGAGAACCACGACAAACCGCCGCTTATCCACCCGGTCGGCGACAACCCCCCCGTAGAGCGTAAGGAGCAGGATGGGTAGCGAGCCGAGCGTCGTTACCAGTCCCACGGCAAAGGGAGAGTCGGTGAGCTCGAGCACTAGCCACCCGAGCGCAACCTGTTGCATCAGCGTCCCGCAGAGCGAGACAAACTGTCCAAACAGGAACAGCCGGAAATTGCGATGACGGAGGGCAGCGAACGTGGAGCGAAGGCGTAGCGCGGCGGCCCGGGGGAGGGCGGCGGCGACGGACGGGATGGAGGTGGACACGGCAAAAACGTAAACAGTGAACAGTGAACAGTGAACGGGGGCGTGTCGGAGGGCTCATTGAACCCTCCCGAGCTACCGGGTAGGATTACAGAGGTAGGGGTACAGGACCCCCAGTTCACCGTTCACCGTTCCCTGTTCACGCAGTTCCGGGACAGAATGCGCTTCACCACCTACTCCAAATACCTACCTGAGCTGGCCGACGCCGTAAATCTCCAGGGCCTGCTCGACCAGCTGAGCGATTTCCTCCTGCAATCCGGCTTTGCCGGCCAGGGCCAGTCGTTCTGGCAGGATGAGATGGGGGACGGCGACCGGTCGTTGGACGCCCTCAAGCAGGCGATCCTGCGCGCCCTGATGGAGTCGGGTCAGCTCACGCCCGAAATGCTCAAGGTGCTGCGTGGTGAAGGATCGGGTGACCCGGCCCGGGACCGGGACATCGAACGCCAGTTGGGTGAGCTACTCGACCGGATCGTGCAGCGCCTCATTGACGAGGGGTACCTCAACGTCACCCAGGCTCCTCAAGTGCCCGGCGGCTACCAGTCCATGTTTGGACCCGGGGGCATGGCCCAGTCGGCTGCACAGCAGGTGCATTTCAACCTCACCGAGAAGGGGATCGACTTCCTCGGCTATAAGACCCTCAAGAACCTCCTCGGCAGCGTCGGAAAGTCGAGCTTCGGCGCTCACGACACGCCTTATCTCGCAACTGGCGTCGAGACTGAAGGCACCAGCAAGCCCTACGAGTTCGGCGACGTCCTCAACCTCGACGTCCCCGCGACGCTTGGCAGCGCCATCGCGCGGGAGGGGCTTGGCGTGCCGCTAAACCTGGAGTACGAAGATCTGATGGTGAGCCAGTCCGAATATCGCTCGTCCTCGGCCACCGTTCTGATGCTCGACTGCTCGCACTCGATGATTCTCTACGGCGAGGACCGCTTTACCCCGGCCAAGAAGGTGGCCCTGGCGCTCACCCACCTGATTCGCACCCAGTTCCCCGGCGACAGTCTGCGCGTCGTCCTGTTCCATGACTCCGCGGAGGAGATTCCGCTGAGCGCGCTCGCGGCGGCACAGGTCGGCCCCTATCACACCAATACGGCCGAAGGACTCAAGCTGGCTCGACGGATCCTGCTGGGACAGAAGAAGGACATGCGACAGGTCATCATGATCACCGACGGCAAGCCGTCGGCACTCACGATGCCGGACGGTCGGATCTACGTGAACTCGATGGGGCTCGACCCCCAGATCCTTGCGGCTACCTATCGGGAGGTCGCGAACTGCCGCCGCAGCGGGATCATGATCAATACCTTTATGCTCGCCCGCGACCGCAGCCTGGTCGAATTCGTCAAGCAGGTCGCGGCGATCTGCAAGGGGAAGGCTTACTTCACCAACACGATGACGCTGGGTCAGTTCATCCTGATGGATTTCATGAAGCGGAAAACACGGCGGGTGAGCTAGAGCCTACACCCGTTCATGCCCGGCATCACTCCACAACCTGCCACCCTCACCAAGTCCCAGGCTAAACGCATCTGGCTGCATGCCCAGAGGCTCGACGAGCGCGCGCCGTTCGGCGCCGGGCCTGAAGCGATCCCTGCCGCGGTAGAACATCTGGGCTACGTGCAGATCGACCCGATCAACGTGATCGAGCGTTGTCACCATCACATCCTCTATACCCGCATTCCGGAATACCAGCGCGATCATCTGCACCAGGCGCAGACGGTGGACAAGACGGTGTTCGAGTACTGGACCCATGCACTGGCGTACCTCCCCACCAAGGCCATCCGTTTCTATACCCGGGCGATGAGGCAGGCGGGGGAACACCGGAGCGCGTGGTTTTCTGCGGTGAAACAGGAGGACGTCCGCAGAGTAGTGGCCCGCATCAGGAAGGACGGCGCGCTCACGATTCGCGACATCGACGACGATGTGTTGGTGGATAAGGATCACGCCTGGGCCAGCCGCAAGCCGTCGAAGCGAGCTCTCCAGCTGGCGTTCTACCAGGGTGTCGTGACCATCAGCCAGCGCACCGGGATGCTCAAGACGTACGAGCTGATGAGCCGGCACTTCGGGTGGGGCAGGCTTCCGAGAGCGGCGACCGAACGGCAGACCCTGAACTATCTGCTCGATCGCGCCCTGCGCGCACAGGGGATCGTGAGCCTGGAATCGGTTTGTTACCTCGACCCCGCGCGCAAACCCGCGATGCGGCGGTTAATCGACAGCAAAGTGCGGCGCGACGAGCTGGTTCCGGTCGTGTTTCCCGGGGCTGAGAAGCAGGCGCACTGGACCCGGCCCGAAACCCTCGACACGCCCACCAATCCGGCCGGTGAACTGGTCTACATCCTCTCGCCTTTCGACCCGCTCGTCCATCAACGCAAGCGCCTACGTCTCTTTTTCGACTACGAGCACCGGTTCGAGGCCTACGTCCCAAGGGCAAAGCGGATGTTCGGCTACTTTGCCCTGCCGGTGCTCCTGGGAGACGAGATCGTGGCCGCCATCGATCTCAAGACCGACCGGGAGCGACGGAAGTTGCTGGTGCAGCAATGGACTTGGATGGGGAACGGGTCGCGCCGGGAGCGCAAACGACAGATCGAAGAAGCGTTGCACCGGTTCGAGCGGTTTCAGCTTGCGTCCTGAAGGTCCGGAAGGGAGCCAGTGACCAGCCGGCTGAGGGCCTTGAACGCCGAAGTGATTCGTTGCACCCGCTGCCCGCGGCTCCGCAACTATTGCCGTGAAGTGGCCCGCATCAAGAAGCGCGAGTTTCGCGACTGGACCTATTGGGGCCGGCCCGTGCCCGGCTTCGGCGACCCGAGAGCGTCGCTCCTGATCGTGGGATTGGCCCCGGCGGCACACGGC
>DATJGL010000014.1:0-9091 GCA_035495075.1 Gemmatimonadales bacterium | reverse complement strand
TGAGCCCGGTCCGCATCGGGGTGCGCCAGCACGATCTCGCCGTAGCTGGTCAGCTCGATGTCGCGCGTCTCATCGCTGTTGTTGGTGATCGTGATGCGCCGCACCTCGGCGGCATCCGCCGGCACGGCGGCGATCTCGGTGCGAGTCTCGATGTCGCCGTCCACCCGGTGAAAGGTCACCCGGTCGGTGGCGAGGTAGGCCCGATACAGATCAGGCGGCGTGCAGACCGGCTGATAGGCGGCGGACCACACCCGCTGGGTGGTGAGATCGCGCAGGTAGCAGAACTGCCCGGTTCGATCGAGCGTGCCGTCGGCGCGCCAGCGGGTCACTGCGAGGTCTTCATACCGGCTGTAGCCGCCGCCGCAGTGGCTCACCATGATCGTGTAGGGCAGATGGCCGAGCAGCGCGATCTGCGGTTGTTGCGTATGGGGTGGATCCACCTCCCGAACCACTGGGCGCTCGAGCTCCGGATCCGGTAGCGCCTCGTCGGCCCGGGCCGCCTGCGGCTCCTGGAGGACCAGGCGGCGAGGCACCCGCTCGTGCAGCAGAAGCTCCGCCGAGCGAACCAGGGCGTCGGCATGGAAGCGACGCTGCCACGCCTGAGCGGTCAGCGAGTTGGCCAACGCCGCGAGGCCCATGCCGATGTGGTGCGCCATGTAGGTCCGCACCACGGCGTAGCGCTTGCCCGGATTCGGGCGCGTGTAATCGATGGCGTCGCAGAAGCCATACGGCCCCAGGGCGCCAGTCTTCTCGAGCGTGGCGAGGTTTCCCAACGCCTTGGAGGGGTCCACCATCGCCGCCAGCGCCGAGGCGTAAGGCGCGATGACGAGGTCTCGGCCGAGCCCGCGCTTGAGGGCCAGGTCGGGCACGCCGAAGGCCCGGTATTGATAGGTCTGATAGATGTCCCGGAGATTGTACGCGCTCTCGCTCACGCCCCAAGGCACGCCACGCTCGGCGCCGTATGCGATATGCCGGCGGACCGCTGCATGCTGGGTGCGATCGAGCACGGTGAAGGGGAACGATCGCATGACGAGCGCCGGCATCAGATACTCGAACATGCTGCCGCTCCAGGAGACGAGAGCGGTCTCCCCGGCGGCATGGGTCAGCGTACGGCCCAGCCGGAACCAATGCTCCACCGGCACGTCGCCTTTGGCGACGGCGATGAAGCTGGCGAGTCGCGCCTCGGAAGCCAGCAGGTCGTAGTACGACTCGTCCAGCACGTGGGCGCGGGGCTGGAACCCGATCGAGAACAGGGCACGGCCCTCGTCATAGAGGAAGCGGAAATCCATGTCGAGGGCGTACTGGTACACCCGGTTGGCGAGGGACTGAAGCCGGGCGATCAGGTCTCTCGCCTCCGCCGATCGCTCCGCCACGATGCGCCAGGTCTCGGACCGGATCAGGCTCCGGTCGCCCCGGGCCATCACCCGGGTAACGGCCAGGCCGGCGAAACGGGGTTTGTGTTGCTCGATCAGTCGAAGGCTCCAATCGACCCACTCGGTCGCGTATGCCTCGGAGCCGGGGGAGTCCAGCGCAACCGCGGCCAGCGCCTCGCGCGCTTGCGTGAGAGCGGGCCCGACGATCTCGAGCAGGGCAGCGGGGTCGGCGGCGTCGGCGAGCGCCGACCGAGCGGCGCGGAGCCTGTCCTCGGCGTCGGCGCCGGGCTTGGGTGTGGGCGAGTCGGGAGTCGGAGCCGTGATCTCGCGCAGCCGCTCGCCCGCCAGCGTCAGGGCGGTCTCCAACGCACGCCAGGTGCGTCCATCGAAGACGGGGTCGTCCACGATCGCAAGACAGGCGTGTCGGAGCGCGATCAGGTGCCCCGCCAGGTTGCCGCTGTCCACGGTACTGATGTACGCAGGCTCGAGGATCCGCAGGGTCTCGAGGTCGTACCAGTTGTAGAAGTGACCCCGGAATCGCTCCATCTGCTCCAGCGACTGCATGGCCAGCTCGAGCCTTCGCACCAGCTCATCCGCCGAGATGAAGCCCAGATCGTAGGCGCTCATCGTGCCCACGAGTTGTAGGCCGATGTTGGTGGGCGAGGTCCGGAGCGCGACGACCGGGGTGGGATCGTCCTGGTAGTTGTCCGGGGCGAGCCAGTTGGAGGCCTTGGTCACGAACCGGTCGAAAAAGCGCCAGTGCAACAGCGCATATCGCATTGCGGCGATCCGGCGTGACGAGGAAAGGCGTCGCTCGTGACGTACGGCCGGAGCGCTCAGGGCGTAGGCGATCATGGGCGACGCCGACCAGAGAGCCGCGAGCGGCAGCACGGCGAGGCCGAGGGACCAGGGCGACGGTGGCCAATGGGGCCGCAAGACCGCGGCTGCGGCGGCCAACAGCACCAGCGCGACAACCAGGGCGACGGAGGGCCACATGGTTCGCCAGCAGGTGGCCGGCCCGGGGCTCATGAGGCGCTCGGTCTGCGACGCGGTCTGCCACTCCAGCGGTTTTCGGTGAGTCACGAAGAGTCGCCACAGCGTCCGGACGATCGCGTCGGCCGAGACCCAAGCCTGATGAGGGAGGAAGGTGATGGCCAGCGCCACCTGGCCCATGCTGGTCACGGCATCGCGCCCCACCTCTCCGTAGTACGCCCGCCAGGACTTGTCGAAAGGAGGCCGCAACGCGGCGAGAAGCAGCGAAACGACCCACGGCGCCACGATCGCGCCGAGGCCAAGCAGGGTCCAGCGGAGCGGAGATCCCGGCAACACGGTCCAGCCCGCGACCAGAAACGTGAGCTGGGCGATCTCCACGACGCTGCGGCGGAGATTGTCGAGGATTTTCCAGCGGGACAGCACCGACAACCGATTGGGCTCGGGGCCATCGGGGCCCGGCACCGTCGGCGCGAGCCATTGGAGCAGTTGCCAGTCGCCCCGGATCCAGCGGTGCTTGCGCCGGGTGAAGGTGAGATAGCGGGTCGGGTAGTCGTCGTAGAGGAGGATGTCGGTCGCGAGACCGGCGCGGGCGTAGTTCCCCTCGATCAGGTCATGTGAGAGCAGGGTGTTCTCGGGAAACCGGCCGTGGGTTGCCTGCTCGAACGCGTCTACGTCGTAGATGCCCTTGCCGGTGAAGCTGCCTTCGCCGTACAGGTCCTGGTACACGTCCGAGACCGCGGTCGTGTACGGGTCCACGCCCGGGTGGCCCGACTGAATCGAGGCAAAGCGCGACCGGTTGGCACTGGGCAGCGAGACGCTCACCCGCGGCTGAAGAATTCCGTAGCCCCGCACCACTCGGCCGCGCTGCGGATCGTAGACGGCGCGATTGAGCGGATGGGCCAGGCCCCCCACCAGGAGGGGGGCGGTCTCCGGCGGCAGAACGGTGTCGGCGTCGAGCGTGATGACGTAGCGCACGTCGCTGAGCGGCGCCGTGTTGCCCACGATGGCGGAGAACGCTTTGCGCGCGCCGCCCCGGAGGAACCGATTGAACTCGGCGAGCTTCCCGCGCTTGCGCTCCCATCCCATCCACACGCCCTGCCGGGGATTCCAGCGCCTCGGCCGGTGAAAGAGGTAGAACGCGTCCTGCGTGTCCGGCGCGTAGCGGGCGTTCAGCTCACGAATGCCCGCCGATGCCGCCTCGACAATCAGGGCGTCGCCAGGCTGGGACTCCGCCCCCGCATCGGTGAAGTCGCTCAGGACTGCGAAATGGAGGTGAGCTTCGCGGTTGGCGAGGAACTGCACCTCGAGATGCTCGAGTCCGTCCCGCACGGAGTCCACGCTGTCGAACAGCATGGGAATGACCACCGCCGTTCGGAGCTCCGGCGGAATGCCCCCGTCCTCGCTCAGGTCCAGCTTGGGCAACACCTGCGGCGGCAGGAAGGCGGTAACCAGCTGGCTCAGGACGTTGACGGCGATGTCGTTCGCCGGGATGAAGGCCAGCACGATGACCAGGATCACGTTTGCGGTCTGCAGCTCCATGCCGGCGAGCCAGAGCAGCGCTGCGAGCGCCAGGACGGTGCCGAGCAACATCCCGCCCACAAAGACCGTGTTGGGATGGCGGAGAATCCAGCGGTGCAACCACTCCCGAAGCGTGGGGCTGTAGCCGGTGGCCTGTTCCAGGGCCGTGCGTCCCTGGTCGACCAGGTAGTAGCCGACATGCGCCTGGCGCTGGGCTTCAGCGCCATCACTGGGGGCCTGGCCGGCGAGGTCCAGGGCTTGGTGCGCAACCGCGGCCTCGTCCCGCCCGGTGCGTTTGGCGATTCTCTCGACGACATGGCGATAGCGATCGCGGGTCGCGAACGTCATGCGCGCGTAGACCGGGTCTCTCCGCAGCACCGCGTCCATCACGCTTTGGTGCTCGACGAACGAATCCCAGTCCATCCGGGCAATGGCCCGGAGGCTGGTGATACTGTTCGCCATCATGATCTGGGTGAGCGCGACCCGCTGCGTCGCTCTCGCCGCGGCATCCTCGGCGCTCATCGCCTCGTCGCTCACCCAGCGCTCGAGCCACATCAGCGAAGGCACCGAGACGCCGACTGAGCGAAGCTGGTTCAGGAAGCGGGAGACGAACGTGGGCGTGAGCGGCGGCGCCTGCGCGACGAAATCGTTGATGGCCGCCGAGAGGGCCGGGGCCGAATCCTTGCTGGCGGCGATCAACCGCTCCGCGGACTGGTCGGCCAGCTGCAGCTCGTCCAGCCGATGGACCGTGCGGAGCGCCATTCGCCGCACGTTCTCGAGCAGGCCCAACCGCAGCATCGCCGGGATGGACCACAGCTCGCCAACCGAGAGCGGAGCTACTTCCTGGAAGGCGCCGACGAACAACTCGACGTTGCCGAGGTCGATACGACCCTCGGTGTGCGAGATGAGCGTGATCGCCAGCTCATAAACCCTGGGGTAGCCGGGCAGGGTGCCGCCGGCGAGCTCGGGGAGCTCGCGGTAGTAGCCGCGGGGAAGGCTTTCGCGCACTTCGCGGATGTGTTCCTGGACGATGTGAAAGTTGTCCAGCAACCATTCGCCCGCGGGACCGACATCCACATCGCGATCCGCGGCTTCCGCCAGTCGGGTGTGCGCGTCATCGAGGATGCGACGGGTCTCGACGAGCCGGGCCAGGAGCCGGGGCCGGCGCTGCGCCCGCCGCCGCTGCACCACCTGCTGCGCCGCCGCAACCGCCTGGGCTCGCTCGGCGAGGTGCTCGGCGCCCAGCAGTTCACCGCGAATCGGCCCGGTGAGCAGCTCGTCGGGAACGCCGGTGCGGCGAGAGCGGAAGCGGGCGAGAAGGGGCGGTGACGTTAGGGAAGTAATTGGGACATCTCCTGCAACGGTACGTCGGCGGGCGACCAGCACGTAAGGTAATTATTTGCCGAGAAACTCTCCTACGGGGGCCAGGTGCTCAAGGTGGTCGCAGAAGATCTTGACCGTGGCCAAGAGAGGCACGGCAATGAAGGCGCCGACCACGCCCCACATCCACCAGCAGAGTAAGAGCCCCAGAAAGATGGCTACCGGATTCAAGGCGAGGCGCCGGCCATGTAACAGTGGGCTTACAAGATTGGCCTGCAGGATGTTGATGGTGAGGTAGACGCCGGGAACCAACAATGCATGGCCCAGATGGTCGAAGGTCGCGAGCCCCGCCATGGAGAGGAGCACGAACATCATCGTCGCGCCCACGTAGGGGATGAACTCCGCCAAGCCGGCCAGGGCCCCCCACAGGAGCGGATTGGGCAATCCGACCAGCGCGAGGGCGCCCGCCACGGCGAGGGCGAGGCCGGCATTGACGAGAGTCAGCGTGACGAGGTAGGTGGAGATCGCCCCCTCGGTTGCCCGTGCGATCGCAACCGCGGTCTTCTTGTCCTGCAGCTGCGGCAGAAGCTTGATCAGCTTTTGCAGGAACAGATCGCCCGAGGCGAGCAGGAAGTAGAGAAGGATCACCACCTCCAAGGCGGCCGCCCCGAATACCCGGACGCCGCCCAACAGCTTGGAGCTGAGGGTCGGACCCTTCACCGCCACTTCCCGCGTCGTCGTGTCGGTCGCCTCGTGCGCGGCCCGCTCGACCTGGTGAGCCGTCCGGTCCAGTTTCTCCAGGGGGCCCTGCACGGGGCGCAGCCGGTCGGTGGCCTTCTTGATGCTCGCCGGGGCGTCGGCCACCAGCGCGCGCGCCGGGTCGGCCAATTGGACGGCGGCGAAGCCGAGCGATCCCAACAGACCGAGGACGACGATGGCGCCGCCGGCAGCCTCGGGTAGGCCGACACTTCGCAGCGCCCGAACCAAAGGCTTGAGCAGGAAGTCGAGAAGGACGGCCAGCACGATGGGAACGACCAGGTCGCGGGCCAGGTACAGAGTGTAGAACACGGCCAGAAGCAGGAACCACGACAGCGCGGCCTGTCTCGTCTCGATCGGAGGAGCGTCGTCCGGCTGCAGAGCGACTTTCGCCTTGGCGGCGCCTACGGCGTCGGACATCCAGGTCTCCGGAGTGACGAGTGATCCCGAAACACTCTAGCCGTTCAGGTCGCACGCCGCGGGGTTAACCGTCACGGCGCGCCGGGGCCTGAATCACTCGAATTTCCCGGGACACCAGCGGGTCTCGGCTGATGGCCGGTTCGGACCTCGGAGCGTACCTTAGAAGTCGTTTCGCATCCTCACTGGAGGCTTTCATGTTGGACAACGAACCCGACTTCTCCGATGTGGAGGGCGGCAGCTCGTCAACGGCCCCGAAGCCGGCCGGCGCGAGCACCTATACGGTGGTGAAGGGAGACAGTCTCTCGAAGATCGCCAAGCAGCTCTACGGCGACGCGCAGCAGTGGAAGCAGATCTACGAAGCGAACAAGGACGTCATCAAGAACCCGGATCAGATCTATCCCGGACAGGTGCTCAAGATCCCGTAAGCCAGAGACCCGGAGATCATCGCATGCATCGCCATAGCTGGACCCTACTCGTCCTCGGGCTTGGCACGGCCGCGCTCGGCGCGTGCAAGAAGGCACCGCCGCCCCCGCCGCCGAGCGAGGTCACGACGCCGCCGGAGCCGCCAGCTCCGCCACCATTCGCCGTCAAGACGATCGACGTGGGCAAGGGCATTACCGCCGACAAGCACGTTGCGAATTCGACCACGACCTTCGGTGTTCGCGATACGATCTACGCGTCGGTGCTGACGGACGGAGCGGCGCCGAGCAAGACGATCAGCGCAAAGTGGACCTTCCAGACGGGGCAGGTCGTGCAGGAGCAGAACGAGACCATCGCGCCGACCGGCCCGGCGGCTACGGAGTTCCACATCAGCAAGAAGAGCCCCTGGCCGGTCGGGAAGTACAAAGTCGAGATCAGCGTGGACGGCGGCCCGGCGGGAAGCAAGGACTTCGAAGTCAAGAAGTGAGCGACCCGGCCGGCGTCGTTCTCCTCGCCGTCGCCAGCGTCGTCGGGTTATCGCTGATTCCCCTCGGCCTTCCCGGGCTGTGGGTGATCGTGCTCGCGGTGCTGGGCTTCGGGTGGCTGACCGACTTCCGCACGATGAGCGCCGGCTTCCTTATCCTGATTACCGGGCTGGCGCTCGCCGGCGAGCTCATCGAGGCCTGGCTGGGATTTCGCTTTGCGCAACGTTACGGCGGCTCACGGCGCGCGGGCTGGGGTGCGCTGGTGGGCGGACTGATCGGCGCGCTGATCGGCGTTCCGGTGCCGGTTATCGGGTCGGTGGTCGGCGGCTTTCTCGGGGCGTTTGCCGGCGCCGCGCTGTTCGAATACACCCGCGAGCGCCATGCCGAGGGCGCCGCCAGGGCGGGGTGGGGTGCGGTGCTCGGCCGGGCAATCTCCGCGGCCGCCAAGATGGCGCTCGGGCTCGTCATCGCGGTGGCGGGGTTGTTTGCGGCGCTCAGAGCTTAAGGGTCTTGTCGGCCGCCGCCATTTCGTTCAGTGGCTGGCCCGGCTTCCGGTCGGCACGACACGATGTCCCACCGATTCCCGAGTCCGCGCCAATCCCTCTCCTTACTAGATGATCAATCGTTTCGCGACCGTCCCCTTTCGCCGGCCCTTGCCAGGTCGACTGGCCGTCCGCAAGCTATTGCCCCTCTCCCGCGGCGGATCCGAGCAACGCCGACGCGGACATGTCAGTGCTCAGCGCAGCCTCGAGCCCAGAGCTAAGGAATGCAGTGTGAGAAAGCAAACGGCACCCCGCGAACGCTCCCGGCCGGCCAGCGCCGAGCACCGGTTGAAGGAACTGGGCATGAATCTCCCCGCGCCGCCCGTGCCGTTCGGCACCTATGTAGAAGCCGTGCAGACAGGCAACTTGCTCTTTCTGAGGGGGATGCTTCCCACGGAAGGTCATGAGGCGAAGGCCATCGGGCGCGTCGGTGCGGGGCTCGATGTCGAGGCGGGGCGCCGGGCAGCTCGTCTCGCGGCGCTCCACGTCCTCGCAGTCGCGAGGCAGCAGTTGGGGTCGCTCGACAAGGTGACGCGGGTCATTCGCCTCGGTGTAGCGGTGGCCACGTCGGGAGATGTCCGCGATCAGCCGAAAGTCGCCGACGCTGCTTCGGAGTTGCTGCAAGACGTCTTTGGGAAAGACAAGAGTCCCTGCCGCCTGGTGTACGGCGTCGCAAGCCTTCCTCTCGGCGCACCGGTTGAGCTGGAGGTCGTTTTCGAGGTGGAGGCGTAAGCAAATACCGGCAATTCGTCGGAGGATTTTATGCCATCGACCACAGTCGCAGTAGCAACGATGAAAGTGGCGCAGGTTTCCAAGCCGGGAGCCGATTTCCAGATCTTTGAGCGTGAGATTCCTGAGCCGAGTGCAGGACAGGTCCGCATCAAGGTACAGGCCTGTGGTGTTTGCCACAGTGACGCGTTTACGAAGGAAGGCGCTTGGCCTGGCATTCAGTATCCCCGCGTTCCGGGACATGAAGTGACGGGCCTCATCGATGAGGTGGGTGCCGGTGTTTCCGAGTGGAAGACAGGACAGCGGGTCGGTGTTGGCTGGCACGGCGGCCACGATGGCACGTGCCGGGAGTGCCGTCGGGGAGATTTTCGCAATTGCCGAAATCGAAAAGTTCCGGGCATAAGCTACGACGGTGGTTATCAGCAATACATGGTCGCTCCAATCGAAGCGCTGGTGCCGATACCGGAGACTCTAACTGACACGGAAGCAGCACCGCTGCTCTGCGCAGGAATCACCACGTACGACGCGCTGCGGC
>DATJGL010000013.1:0-3347 GCA_035495075.1 Gemmatimonadales bacterium | reverse complement strand
CGCGATCGGCGGACCGGTGTCGGGCGCATTGCTCACGCTCGACGGTCGGCTCGGGCTCGCGGGCTGGCAGTGGTTGTTTCTGCTCGAGGGCTTGCCTGCCGTGATCCTCGGCTTCGTCGTGCTGGGCTATCTGACCGAACGGCCGGAGGAGGCCAAGTGGCTCGACCCGGCCGAACGCGCGTGGCTCAGCGCGCACGTTAAGGCTGAGGAGGAGGCGTGCCGGCAGCGTCACGGGCTGAGCGTGCTCCAGGCGCTGTCGAACGGCACCGTGTGGGCGCTGGGTTTACTTATCTTGCTCAGCATTGCTTTCGGCGGCTACGTTCTGAGTCTCTGGCTTCCCCAGATCGTAAGGGAATTCACCGGCTTGAGCGATTTCTGGGTAGGCGTCGTCTCGGCCGTGCCGAATCTTGTCACCGCGGTTGCAATGGTGCTGGTGGGCATTCATTCGGATCGAAGGGGTGAGCGGCTGCTGCACATCGCCGCTTGCTCCGCCGTGGCTGCGCTTGGCCTTCTCGCGAGCGCCTACCTGACCTCTCCGATACCACTCCTGCTGGCTCTGTCCGTGGCTTTCGCCGGCCTCATGAGCAGTCATGGACCGTTCTGGACCCTGCCGTCCACCTTTCTGACCGGCAGCGCCGCGGCCGGAGGTTTCGGCCTGGTCAATTCGGTGGCGAATGTCGGTGGCTTTGCCGGCCCATACCTGATGGGGCTCCTCAGAGGCTCGAGTGGCAGTTACCGAAGCGGACTACTGGTGCTCTCAGGCGTATCACTGGCCGGCAGCGTGCTGGCGCTGCTGCTCCGCCGAGCCACGGTGCTCGCTGCCGTGCGGCCGGCTGCGGTGACGGGGGTGCCATCGTGAACTCGCCCTTCCGGATATCCCGCTCGGAGCTGCTCGGCATCGTCGCGGGCTGGACGCTCGTGGCTGCTCTCTTCGCCGGCCACAACTATCTCTCCGCGATCGCCAATGGGCGGCCGATCACGTTCCTGCAAGCGGCCTGGTGGAGCGTGGCGGAGTGGTACACCTGGGCGTTGTTGACGCCGCTCGTGGTGCTGATCGTCCGGCGAGTGCGTCCGGCAGAGAGGTCGCACGTACGAGCCTTCGCCGTCTTGGCCTTGCTCGGGCTCGGAGTTGCGGCGCTGCAAGTGGCGCTCGAGTACGGGGCGGATCGGCTGGCCGTGCCGCTCTCGGGAGATCCGGATGTGACCGTGCGAGTGTGGCTTTCCGGCGGCGTGCGCGGCGCCGCGCTCGATCTGGCGTATCTGGTGCCGCGAAAGATCGGGTTCAGCTTCGTCACCTTCTGCGCCATCGTGGTGGTGGTGTTCGCTGCGGACTATTACCGGCTCTACCGTGACAGAGAGGTCCGCGCCGCGAAGCTCGAAGGCGCGCTCGCGCGAGCCCAGCTGCGGGCGCTCCAGGCGCAGCTCCAACCGCATTTCCTGTTCAACACGCTCAACACCATTGCCAGCCTCATTCCGGAAGACCCGGCCGCGGCGGAAGAGATGGTCGAATCTCTGAGCGAGCTGCTTCGTACGGCCTTGCGGGATGGCGGCCGGGACGAGATCACGCTGGCGCAGGAGATCGAGCTGCTCGAACAGTACCTCCGCATTCAGGAGCGCAGGTTCCAGGACCGGCTCCACATCGAGCGCGCCTTCCGGCCCGAGCTGGAGGACGCGCTGGTCCCGCCGCTTCTGCTCCAGCCCCTGGTCGAGAACGCGATCAAGTACGGCGTCGCGTCCCGGCCGAGCGGCGGCACGGTCACCGTGCGGACGGAGCGAGGCGATGGAACCCTGCTGCTCACAGTGGAGGACGATGGCCCAGGGTTCTCTTCGCAGGCATCGGACGGCGCGCCGCGCGGAGTCGGGCTCGCCAACACCCGGGCTCGACTGGAGCAACTGTACGGCGGCCGCGCCACTCTCGAGTCGGGAAACCGCCCCAGCGGCGGGGCATACGTCGGCGTTCGACTGCCGCTTCGGATCGGACCCGTGCCTGCCGCGCGCGGAGGACCGGTGGCGTGACGCATCCACTCCGCCTGCTCATCGTGGACGACGAGCCGCCGGCTCGCCGCCGACTCCGTCGTATGCTCGCGGGAGAGCCAGACGTCGATGTCGTGGGTGAGTGCGGCACCGGTGCGGAAGCTGTCGCCCAGATCCGAGCCTCGACGCCCGACGTCGTGCTGCTGGACGTTCAGATGCCCGGGGGCGACGGCTTCGAAGTGGTCGAGGAGCTGGGGCCGTCGGCGCTGCCATTGGTGGTGTTCGTGACCGCGTACGACGAATACGCCCTCCGGGCCTTCGACGCCGCGGCGCTCGACTACCTGGTGAAGCCGGTCCGCCGCCCCCGGCTCCGGACCGCACTCACCCGCGCCCGGGAACGGCTCGCCCTGCAGGGCGTCGCGACGACGTCTGGGGAGGTGGCGCCCGAAACACCACCGCGTCCCGACCGCCTGCTCATAGACCGGGGACACCACATGGAGGTCCTGGCGATCGACGAGATCGACTGGATCGAGGCGGCGGACAATCACGTCATCGTGCATGCCGGGAAGGAGGCGCACCGCTTCCGCCGCACGATGGAGCAGGTGGTCGAGCGCCTGCCTGTCGATCGATTCGTGCGAATCCACCGCTCGACGATCGTGAACCTGAATCGGATCCGGCAGGTGCACGATTGGTTCAACGGATATCTGCTGGTCCTGGCTGATGGCACCAGGCTGCCGACTGGGAGACTCTATCGGGATGCCGTGATGCAGCGATTGCACGCGCTGCGCTGACCCGTCGTCCCCGCCTCACCCTTTCCCCCATTCCCGCTTTCCCCGTTTCACCCTCCACCCCTTCTCTCGTTTCGTTCGCCCCGCTCACCTGATGTTCACCCCGCTGCCTTAGCGGGCCCACTGCGCGCGCACGAGCTTACTCGGGCCATGCTCTCACGAGATTCGCGCCATGATCAGATCTCGAGTCCCGCTCGCCGCCGGTTGCACTGTACTCCTTCTGGTCCTCGGCCTGCCTCTCAGCACCGGTCTGCTGGCTCAGGGAGCCACATCCCCCGGGGGACAAGCCGATCCCGGCGCCACCCTCCGGCGCCGAGCCGTGTGGCACGGAATGATCGCGCCCCTCGGGGGCGATTCCGGTGCGCTGGTGCACCGCATCGAGTCCTCGTCCCCCGCTGCGCGGGCCGGTCTGCGCGAGGGTGACCGGCTCGTCGCACTCAACGGGACCCCCGTGCTCGATGCGGATGCGTTCTGGCCTGCGTTCCGATCGCTACGGGGCGGAGACACGGTTCGGGCCCGCGCGGTGCGCGGGCGAGCCGGTGCCGCATCGGCCGACACGGTCGAGCTTCGCTTCACGCTCGATTC
>DATJGL010000012.1:0-3720 GCA_035495075.1 Gemmatimonadales bacterium | reverse complement strand
GGTCCACGCCCTCGGGCCCGAGCGCTTTCTGCGCGAGATCGCGACCACCGCCAACCTGCACCATCCTCATATCCTGCCGTTGTATGACTCCGGGCGTACGGCGGAGCCGTCCGGCGCTCTCCTGTATTACGTCATGCCCTTCGTAGAAGGGGAATCGCTGCGCGACCGGCTGAAGCGCGAGAAGCAGCTCCCCCTCGACGACGCGCTGCGCATCGCGCGCGAGGTAGCGGACGCCCTGAGCTACGCCCACGGACACGGGGTGGTCCATCGCGATATCAAACCGGAGAACATCCTGCTCGAGAGCGGCCACGCGCTGGTGGCGGACTTCGGCATCGCGCGAGCAGTGAGCACCGCTGGAGCCAACCGACTCACCGACACGGGACTTGCGCTGGGGACGCCGGCGTACATGAGCCCGGAGCAGGCTGCGGGAGACAGGGACGTAGACGGGCGAACGGATCTCTACTCCCTCGGCTGCGTCGTCTACGAGATGCTGGCGGGTCAGCCGCCATTCTCCGGCCCCACAGTTCAGAGCATCGCTCATCAGCACCTAACCGCAACCCCGCCTCCGATCACCCAGCTCCGGCCGGCGGTGCCGGGCATGGTCGCAGCAGCCCTCGAGCGGGCGCTGGCCAAGAACCCTGCCGATCGCTTCAACCCGGTCGGCCAGTTCGCCGAGGCGCTGTCGACTCAACAGCTACCCCCGTCTCCTGCCATTCCGAAGGTTTCGCGGCAGCGAACCATGATCACCGGCCTCGTTGTCCTCGGCATCCTCGCGGCGGCTATGGTCCTCAGCCTGCGCCTCGGCCACCGCGACTCATCGCTCGCCATCGGCCAGACCGTACAGGTCACGCGGGAGCCGGGGCTGGAGGTCGATCCCGCGCTCTCGCCGGACGGCAGTCTGGTCGCGTACGCCGCGGGTCCGCCCACCCGGATGCAGATCTTCGTGCGCCAGGTGGGTGGCGGACGCACCATCGCACTCACCTCCGACTCGTCCCAGGGCTACCGCTGGCCTCGGTGGTCACCAGACGGCTCGCGGATCGCCTATCAGAGCGATGCCGGCATCGCGGTGGTGCCAGCACTGGGCGGGCAACCACAGCCGGTGGTTCGGCTCGAGGCTCAAGCCGCGGAGTCGATTACCAGCGCGTTCACCCGGCTCGCCGGATTCGCGTGGTCGCCAGACGGGCGGCGCATCGCCTACAGCACGGGCATCGGCCGTGACGTCACGGTGGTGCCGGTGGGAGGAGGTGCACCCACCCACCTCGCCGGTGTGCGCGACGTGCATTCGTTGGCCTGGTCCCCCGACGGCACCAGGCTCGCGGGCGTGGCGGATAACCCCACCTTTGTCTTTGGCGGCGCCTACCTAGGAAACGAGGTGGCTTCGTCCATCTGGGTGATGCCCGTAAATGGCCACCCCGCCATCCAGGTGACCGCCGACCAGCATTTGAACGATAGCCCTCAGTGGGCCCCAGACGGGCGACACCTGTTCTGGGTCTCGGATCGGGGTGGGAGCCGAGACGTCTACCGCATCCGGCTCAATGCAGCTGGCGCGCCTGACGGCGAGCCGGAGCGCCTCACCACCGGGGCCGACGCCCACACCCTCACCCTCTCCGCTGATGGGCGACGACTCGCCTATGCTCGCTTTCGCACCCTCTCCAACATCTGGTCCATACCAGTTCCGACCGCGAGGACCGTGTCGATCGCCGAGGCGCGAGCGGTGACGACAGGAGACCAGACGATCGAGACCGTCGATGTCTCCCGGGATGGGCGGTGGTTGGTGTTCAACTCGGACCGCAACGGCGGTTGGCAGGTCTACAAGATGCCGGCGGCCGGAGGAGAAGCGATTCAGCTCACCACCGATTCTGCCGGCGCTTACAGTCCCGCCTGGTCGCCGGACGGACACCAGATCGCCTTCCACTCCATGCGTTCGGGCAATCGAGATCTCTACACGATGGCGGCCGACGGATCCGGCGTGGTCCAGCGCACAAGCAGCCCCGCGCACGAACTCGACCCGGCCTGGTCGCGTGACGGGCACGATCTGCTAGCAGAGGTCATCCCGGCTGCGAAGGAGTCCGGGGGTGCCTCGACTTTCCTCGCTGCCTCGACCTTCGTCCTCGTCCCCCTTGATGGGAGCCCAGTACGGACCATCCAGGTGCCCGGAGATTTCGCTCATTGGTCACCGGCCGAGGACCTTATCGCGTTCCACAGCTCCGACGGCCTGCGGGTAATGTCACCCGCCGGCGCGTCGCGCCTCCTGGTGCCCAACTCCCCGACGGGCGAGGAGGCCTTCTTCGCGGCGTGGTCGCCCGACGGGAAGACCGTCTACTATGTAGCCAAGGGTCCACTCGGGTCGTCGATCCGGTCGGTACCGGTGACGGGTGGCACCTCCCGCCTGCTGGCGCGATTCGACGACCCCACCCGCCAGCATACCCTCTACGGGTTCAGCACCGACGGCCGAACGTTCTACTGCACCATCGGAGCGCAAGAAAGCGACATCTGGGTGGCGCAACTGGAGGCGCGGTGATCCGGAGGGCCCCAAAGAAAATGCCCACCGTTGCCACGGTGGGCGTTGCCCCTCCTGGGCAGCACCAGGTGGACCCGAACGTACCGATTGAGGACGTCGCCGGCGAGGTAAAGGAGCTAATCGCCCAGGGCAAGGTTCGGCATTTCGGCCTCTCGGAGGCCAGCGCGCGCACGATCCGGCGCGCACACGCCTTCCAGCCTGTCACCGCACTGCAGAGCGAATACTCCTTGTGGTGGCGAGAGCCCGAGACTAAGACCATGCCGACGTTGGAAGAGCTAGGGATCGGCTTCGTTCCCTTCAGCCCGTTCGGCAAAGGCTTTCTGACCGGGAAGATCGACGAGAAGACGACGTTCGAGCCGAGCGATTTCCGCAACAGCGTACCGCGCTTTGCACCCGAGAACCGGCTGGCCAACCAGGCTGTGGTGGAGCTGCTGAACCGCATCGGCGAAAAGAAGGGAGCCACCCTGCGCAGATCGCGCTAGCATGGCTCCTGCGCAGAAACCGTGGATCGTCCCGATGCCAGGCACGACCAAGGTGCACCGACTGGAGGAGAACCTCGGCGCGGTGACTGTCGAGCTCGGACCTGAGGATTTAAGGAATATCACCGATGCAGCAGAGGACATCTCGCTACAAGGCGCCCGCTACTCGGAGAGCTCGGAGCGGATGGTGGATCGTTGACGTGCCCTACACCGGGGTATGCGGCCACACGCGTTGGCACACTGCTACGTCACCCGATGCCCGGGGTTGACCGCTTTCGTGTCCAACTTTGCCGTCCTTTACTCACTCAAACGTCGGAGTTTGGGGGCCTTTGAACCAGGCGCATCCCGCACCTAGCGAACTCACCATCTTCGCGCAATATTAGCCACACAGCCATCCTCAGAACGGACCGCGCAGGTGACCCCGGTTGCCGCCGGTCCGCACCAGTCCGCCTCCAATGACGCCCTCACCGCGGCGGATGGATGGGCTAACGCTCCCCAATTCGGAACTTCTGGGCTAGGGCCCCGCAGGCATAGCCCCTCTACCCATGTAGCTACCGTTGCTGCCACATGGCCCCGAGACCCGGGGCCTGTCCTGAGCACACCTCGAGGGGGGCCCCGTGAAGAATCGCTGGCTCATCGCGCTCTCGGCCGTCGGCATTCACATCTCGATCGGATCGGTGTACGCCTGGAGCGTCTTCAACCTGCCACTCGAGAATGCGT
>DATJGL010000011.1:0-3844 GCA_035495075.1 Gemmatimonadales bacterium | reverse complement strand
GTTGGCGTGGCCGTCGACCTGGACCGATCGCCTCCAGCGTGACCGAACACCGTCGATCCCCGGGCACGAGCTGGCCGGAGTCGTCACCGCCCAGGGCTACGGCACGACGGGGCTGTCGGTGGGACAGCGGGTGTTCGGCCTAGCGGACTGGTATCGCGACGGCACCCTGGCCGAGTACGCGGCCGTCGAAGCCCGCAACCTCGCGCCGCTGCCGGGCGACGTCGACTTCACGGTGGGTGCGAGCCTGCCGATCTCGGGACTCACGGCATGGCAGGGACTGTTCCAGCACGGCCGCCTGCAGGCGGGACAGAGCGTTCTCGCGCACGGCGCAGCCGGCGCAGTGGGATCGATGGTGGTGCAGCTGGCACGAGAGGCCGGCGCCCACGTCATCGGCACCGGACGCGCTGCCGACCGCCAGCAGGCGCTCGACTTCGGCGCGCAGGAGTTTGTCGATCTCGACCACGATGTCCTCGAAGACGTCGGCGGAGTCGATCTGGTGTTCGATCTCATCGGCGGCGACATCGGGAAGCGGTCCACGCGTCTGGTTCGAGCCGGAGGAACGCTCGTGTCCATCGTCGGGCCGAGCGAGGCGCGGCCCGTCGACGGCCTGGCGGTCGACTTCGTGGTCGAGTCCGATCGTGGCCAACTGGGCGAGATCGTGCAGCGGGTGCGGGACGGACGGCTGCGGACAAACATCGGCACCATCGCGACCCTCGACGACGCCGTCGCCGCCTTCAACCCGACCGGACGACGCCCGGGGAAAACGATCATCGGCATTCGTCCGTAGGCCCGACGGCGCCACCGATCCTGGGACCGACTGTCGTCGAGCTCGTCTTGATTCTCCGTTGTCAATGCGCTGCGAGAAGAGTGTGCCGAGCTAGTCTAGCTGAGTCGCGCCGACCGGACGTCTTGACTCCGGCACGGGCGGCCTCCGCCAGCGCGACTGGCGCTCATATTCAGCTACTCCTATTCTCTTACACGCCGTTGCAAGGGGGAAGCGGTGAAGGATCGGCTGGTCCACGATCGCAGGTCGGAACCATCGGTGTCCCGGCGCGAGTTCCTGGCGCAAGCCGGAACCGCGGCCCTGGGGTTCACGATCGTCCCGTGCCACGTGCTCGGCGGCAAGGGCTATGTTCCGCCCAGCGACAAGGTCAACATCGCGTTCATCGGAGTCGGCGCACAGGGCCAGCGCGTCATGCTGAGCTTCCTGCGCGAGCCCGATGTCCAGGGTGTGGCGGTGTGCGACCCCAACCGGTCCGGCGCCGGGTACCCGCAGTGGGACACCCACGAATTCTGCCACTCGGTACGCGACCTGCTAAACGTCACCTCGGGTTGGGATTGGCTCAGCCCGGACGACCCGATTCAGCTGACCCATGCCATGCAAGTGACCAGCGGCGTCTCCGGCCGCGAGCCCTGCCAGAAAATCGTGGACGCCTACAACGGCGCCAAGCGGCGGTCAGGCAACTCTCGCGGTTGCTCGGCGTATAGCGATTTCCGCGAGCTGCTGGACAAGGAACGCGATATTGATGCCGTCGTGGTGTGCACCACCGACAACCTGCATGCGGCGGTGTCGGCCGCCGCCATGAAGAAGAAGAAGCACGTCTTTTGCCAGAAGCCCCTTACGCACACCATCTACGAGGCACGGCAGTTGGCCCAGCTCGCGCGCCAGACGGGCGTCGCGACCCAGATCGCGGTCGGCAACCAGGCGTCTGAAGACACGCGGCTGCTCTGCGAGTGGATCTGGGCCGGCGCCATCGGGCCGGTGCGCGAGGTGGTGAACTGGTCGAGCCGCCCCTTCTGGCCCCAGGGACTGGATCGGCCGCAGGCCGCGGAACCGGTCCCCAGCGGCCTGGATTGGGACTTGTGGCTGGGACCCGCGCCGGAGCGCCCGTACCATCACGCCTACGCGCCGTTTGTCTGGCGCGGCTGGGCCGATTTCGGTTGTGGCGCGCTGGGCGACATGGGCAGCTATAGCTACGATACCATCTTCCGCGTGCTCAAGCTGGAAGCGCCGGTCAGCGTGGAGGCCAGCTCCACGGAACGGTATCCTGAAACCTACCCGCTGGCCTCCATCATCCGCTACCAATTCGCCGCCCGCGGCGACATGCCGCCGCTCACCTTCACCTGGTATGATGGCGGACTGAAGCCGCCCCGTCCTGACGAGCTGGAAGCAGGCCGCCCCTTCAAGGGAGAGGTTGAAGAAGACGAGGGGCTGTTGTTCGTTGGGGACAGTGGGAAGATTCTCTGCGGATTCAACGGCAAGCGTCCCCAGCTAATCCCCCAGGCGAAGATGGATGCCTACCAGCCGCCGCCGAAAACCCTGCCCCGTTCGCCTGGTAACGAACGCGAATGGCTCGACGCTTGCAAGGGAAGCACCGTCAAGCCGGGCGGCAATTTCGAGTTCTCCAGCATGGTCACCGAGACCCTGCTGCTCGGTAACGTGGCCACGATGCTCGGGCAACGGCTCATCTGGGACCGCCTCAATCTACAGGTGGTCAATGCGGGAGCCGCCGACAAGTACATCCGCCCGGAACGCCGTGCGGGATGGGAGCTGTAACCGTCCGCCGGCCCGCCGAGCGACGTGGGAGGAGCCATGACGGCACTTTCAAGAAGAGAGTTCTGTGAGACCCTTGCGCAGCAAGCCGCGTTTGCCGGACTATTCTCGCTGGTAGCCGTGGAGCGCTCTGCCAGCCCGCTCGATTTGCCCATTGGGTGCCAGACCTGGCCGGTCAGAGAGTTGATCGCCAGGGACTTCCCCGGTACCCTCAAGCAGCTCGCGGCGGCGGGCTTTGAGAGCGTCGAGTTGTGCTCGCCCGTGGGATATGCCGACTCGGGGTTCGAAGGTCTCGCCAAGTACAAGCCCGCGGAGCTGCGCCGCATGCTGAGCGATGCCGGCTTGAGCTGCGTGAGCTCGCATTTCACCATGGAAGAGCTGCGCCAGAATCAGCAAGCCCGGATTGCTTGGGCCAACGACCTGGGCCTGACGCAGATGATTGTCCCCACCCTCGAGGGGCCGCAGCATCCCAGCATGGAGGACGTCAACCGCGCGGCCGAGGAGTACAACAAGATGGGCGAACAGGCCGCCAGGGCCGGCATCCAGCAGGGTCTGCACAACGAAGACTTCGAGCTCACCACGGTGGATGGCAAGCGCACCTACGACCTGCTCTTCGAGCTGCTACAACCGGAACTGGTGAAGTTCCAGTTTCAGGTCTCGACCATCCGCCAGGGCTACGACGCCGCGGAGTATTTCACCAAGTACCCCGGGCGCTTTATCTCCATGCACGTACAAGGCTGGTCGGCGAACACTCGAAAGATCATGCCGGTGGGACAGGACACGCTGGACTGGAGGAAGATCTTCACGGCGGCCAGGATGGGCGGCATCCGGAATTACTTCGTGGAGATGAACCTGGACATGATGCGGGCCAGCGTTCCGTACCTGCGGGGCCTGCAAGTCTGAGCGACGGCGCCAATAGCTCGCCGTCGCGACAAGGCCCCCGCCGTGGCGGGGGCCGAGTCGGGACGGCGGGATTTGAACCCGCGACCCCCTGAACCCCATTCAGGTGCGCTACCGGACTGCGCTACGTCCCGATGACCCAACAATAGATGCTAACCCGACCAAAGCTACCGGACTGCGACGCGAGGACGGCCCGCAGGGCGTCCGAGCTAGTCCTTTAGGGCGCGGAGCCTGCCCCGAGCGCAGCGCGGAAGGAGTCGCGAAAGGTAAACCTGCACCGCGGGCCGCTCAATCGCTGAAACACCCCACGAGCGACGAGATCCCGACCGCGGCCCCGGCCGCGCGCAGCGCCGTCGTCCCCAATCCGCGACCCACCTGCCCCGCATAGAA
>DATJGL010000010.1:0-4445 GCA_035495075.1 Gemmatimonadales bacterium | reverse complement strand
GATGTTCTCGTGAGTGCCCCACTTCGTCGAGACCTCGAACGGCCCACCGGTGCACGAGAGCTCCGGGTACGCCGCGAGGGCAGCCTGCGCGTGGCCCGGCATCTCGATTTCGGGGAGGATCGTGATCTGGCGCGCCGCCGCGTATTCGACGAGATCCCGGATCTGATCCTGGGTGTAGAAGCCCCCGTGTGGCGTGCTGTCGCCGACGTACGGGTCGAAGTGTTGTCCGACGATGGTCTCCTTGCGCCAGGCGCCGATCTCTGTCAGGCGGGGATACTTCTTGATCTCGAGCCGCCATCCTTGATCGTCGGTCAAATGCAGATGGAGCGTGTTGAGCTTGTAGAGTGCGAGCAAGTCGATGACCGTCTTGATGAACTCCGGCGGGTAGTAGTGGCGCGCGACGTCCACCAGGAGCCCGCGATAGGGAAAGCGTGGCGCGTCTCGGATCTCCAGGGCGGGGATGGCCCACCGGACTGCGGATGCGGTCGTCGGTGCGCGGTCCTCTTCCTCCAACTGCGGCGGAAGCAGCTGGCGTAGCGTCTGGAGTCCGTGGAACAGTCCGGCTGGGGTCGATGCCGAAAGCATGGCGCCGCGCTTGCTCACGACCAGCCGGTAACTCTCAGGGCTCTCTGAACCCGAGTCCGGTGTCAGCCGAATCGTGATCGAGCCGGGCGGGTCTTCCTTGTGCGGCTCGAGAGAGACCGGAAGCGGGAGCCCGGAAGCCGCGCGCAGCGGAGCGACCCAGAGCTCAGCCAGTTCGCGGAGTTCCGGATTCGTGGGGTTCGACAACGTGATTCGAGTCGCCTGGTTGAGTACCAGCTCGCCTGACCTGCGCTCGAGGTATTCCGGATTCGGGATGATGGGATACCGCTCGGGCGCAGTGCACCCGGCCAAGACGAGCGCCAGGAGAAGCCAGCAGCGTTGAACCATGGAAGGCAATGAGGTTGCTCCGCAAACATAGCGCATGGAGCCGAATTGACCACAGCCGTCTGCAATGCCAGCGAGGCGCTAAAGCCTGCAATCGCCTGTGATTGACAGCCCCAGCCGCGTGTAATATCGTGGGCCTCCCTGCGAAGCGGCTCAGCGAAAAACGTGCAACCCTTCGGCAGCTCGCTCCTGTGGCGGTCGGCGGGCGTTGGCGCTGTGTTGCTGGCAATCGCCTGCGTCAGAGTCTCGGTCGAATCACGCGCTCCTGAGCCGTCGCCCACCCGCATGGGCTCGCTCACCGTGTGGAACTACGCCTGGGGCCTCGGCAGCACTCCCAAGGTCACTGCGGAGTGCGGCGACACCCACGTCTACAAGACGACCGTCCGCACCACTTTCCCCGGCTTCCTGCTCGGCCTCATCACGCTCGGCATCGTAGTCCCCGCGCACGTGGACTACGTCTGCGCCGCTGAAGCCGGCACGATCGAAGGCGCGCCGCCACCTCCTTCGCCGCCGACACCGCCCGACTCGGGGCGAGCCTCGCCGCCATGATCAGCCGCCTGCCGCTCCCCAAGTACCTGCAGCGGATTGGGCAGCCGGTCTTCAAGAATGCGCACGGGACCGTGACGTTTACACCGGCCGAGGTCGTGTCGCTGCAACCGGAGGCTGGCGGGAGCGAGCGCTATCAGCACACGGTTCGCGACGTGTGTCAGGTGCTGGGTGACGCGATCGCCGCCGGCAAGCGGCTTCGCTGCCTCGGCCGCCGCTGGTCCATCTCGCCTATTGTCGCCACTGACGGATGGCTGCTGGATCTGTCCGACGTGAGCACGGCAAAATGGCTCGCGCCGGAGGATCTTGGCGCCGCAGCGGCGGCCCGCACCGAGGTCGCCTACGTCCTGCTAGGCGCCGGCTCCTCGATTCGTTGGCTCAACTGGGCCGCGCATCACGCCGGTTGGTCGATCCAAACCAGCGGGGCCAGCAACGGTCAGGCAATCGCCGGCGCAATCGCCACCGGAAGCCACGGATCTTCTTTCCATATCGGTGCGCTGCACGACACGGTGCAGGCAATCCACGTCGTAGTGTCGCCCACCCAGCACTGGTGGGTCGAGCCTGCCCATGCACCGCTCGTGGCCGACGAGTTCGCGGCTCGCTTGGGCGCGCGCCTAGTGCGCGACGACGACCTCTTCGCCGCCCTCCAAACCTCATTGGGGTCGCTCGGGATCGAGGTCGGCGTGGTGCTGGCCTGCGTGCCGAACTTCTGGCTCGACTTGAAGCGCTACAGCGTGCCCGCGGGCACGCTGCCCGTCGGCAGGCTGACGGCCGCCGATCTCATCGATCGCCTGGGCAAGTGGCAGTTCGATTACCTGATAGGCCAGCCGCTCGATCGGATCTGGCACGCCGACGCCGTCTTCAATCCCTTCAAGCCCGATTCGCAGAGCTACCTGAGCGCCTACGTTCTGACCGATCGGCCGCCGCGCGGGACGCCGGCGGAGGTCACCGGCGAGCATCGGGGAGACGAGTGGAACCCAGACCTGCTCCAGTTCGTGAGCCGCACGCTGGGCGGGATACCGGGCGCGCCGGCGGTGGTGACGCGGATCGGGCTCGAATCGGAGTACGCCAAGTCATTGACGGACAGCCCGCGGGTATGGGGCGGGTGGTTTGCGCAGCAGGACTTGCCGGGCGGGGCGCTGGGTGCTTCCATGGGGGTCGATTGCGCTCAGCTCGGCAAAGCGCTCGGCACGATCCTCGAAACGGTGCAGCAGAATCAGAAGGCGCCCTGTGTGGTCGCGACCCGATTCGTACCCGCCTCTGGCTCTCTCCTCGCAATGAACATCTTCGACCGCACCTGCATGATCGACATGGACGGCGCCAACCTGCCGGCGATGGCCGATCTCATTACCGCATGCTGCAGCCGACTCGACGCGGCCGCCGTGCCGTTCACGATGCACTGGGGCAAGTGGAATGGATGCCTCACTCGCGACCACGTCGCGGCCGTGTACGGTGACCGTGTTCGCCGCTGGCGCGCAGCTCGCTCACGGCTGCTTTCCGACCCGGCTGTCGCGCAGGCGCTTTCCAGCCCGATGGTCGATGTGCTCCTCTGAGACGTGAGATGAGATGAGCCGAGTGACGACTGCCGCCGCTTTCGTCGAGCTTCAGCTCGCTCGACTCACGCCTGCCGGCCAGCCTCCCATCGACGACAGCGCTGCGATCGCCGCCGAGATCTTCCAGTTTCTCGCCGCGGTTCCCAAGGTGCTGGCCGACGTTCTGCTCGGAGTGCTCGACGACCTGGAGCGGAGCAACCTCGCGGGGTTGAGCCCGGCCGATCGCGAGCAGCTGCTCCTCCACCTGCTGGCCGACTCCAAGTGGCGTGGCCGGCTCTCCCTGTTCAGCCGGCTCGGCTGGCTGGTCATCTATTCTCGGCCCGCCGCGCGCAACGTGGTCGGCTTCAAGGATCCCGCCCAGTTTGCTCCCGGTGATCCTACCGTGGACGTACCCAAGCCTCCGGCCCCGCCGCTCGACGTGGAGTACGACGCCTGCATCGTCGGCTCCGGAGCCGGAGGGTCCGTCGTCGCGGCGCGACTGGCTGAAGCGGGCAAGCGGGTCCTGATCGTCGAGCAGGGTCGTTGGGTGAGCCCTCGCGACCTAGCGACCCGCGACGATCGGGCGCTCCAGCAGCTCTACCGGAACGCGGGAGTGAATCCCGCGCTGCCCGGCGAGGTTCAGGCCATCATCGACATCTGCCGGAACGAGCTCGCCACGATCAACGTGCTTCAACCGCGCGTCGTGGGCGGCGGCCCGTTCGTCAACAATGCGATCCTGCTCGAGATGGCGCAGAGCACGTGGCAGCTCTGGCAGAGCAAGTACGACTTTCCCATCGCCTGGCAGCCGATCGCGGATCGGATGGCGCTGGTGGCTCGCGATCTCGGACGCACGCCCCCCGGAACCGCTGCTGGGCCGCGCAGTGCGTATTTCCGCCAGGGTGCAGCCCAGCTCAGCCAGGCAGCGGCAGATCTGCCGCTCGCGGTATGGAATTGCCTCGGCTGCGGAGGCTGCAACGTCGGCTGCCGCTTCGGGCGAAAGACCGGCGGGCTTCATGGCGCTCGCCCCGCGGGCGCACCACGGAGCTATCTCGAGCGCGCGCTCGCCGCGGGTGCGGTGCTTCGGTCCGAGATCGAGGCCGTGCGATTCAGCCGAGCCGGCTTCCTGTCCAATCGTGTGGGCTCGTTGGTCGCTCACGATCTGGCAGCCGCCGGCAACGACGTGAGCATCCGAGCGAAGGTGTTCGTGGTCGCGGCGGGACCGATTGCGAGCAGCCAGATCCTCTCACGCAGCCTTCCCGGAACCGACTGTCCGCCCGGCACCGGGATCGCCGCCAACGTGGTGACACCGCTCTTCGCCGTGGGCGCGACGCCCTTCAATGGCAACCCGGATCCCGGGATTCAGATGTGCTACTTCGTGGACCCCGGCGGCAACCTGCTGATCGAAAGCTGGTTCCATTATCCGGCGTCGCTCGCCATCGC
>DATJGL010000009.1:0-2653 GCA_035495075.1 Gemmatimonadales bacterium | reverse complement strand
GAGGACATCCGGGTCATCGCGATCTGTCCCGGCTCCGTTGACACGGCCCTGCTCCACGATCAACCGTTGCTCAAGACGGACCCCACCCGGATCCTGCGACCGGAAGATGTCGCAGCCACCATCGTTCAGGCGCTCGAGCTGCCCGCCCGCGCCATGCTGAGCGAATTGGACATCCGCCCCACCAATCCCTGACGAAGACGCTCGGCTAGGTCACCCGCTTCCATCCAGGCACGACCGGCGCGGGCAGCATTACCGCTCCGCGCACTAGCTCGACGTACGGCGCCACCAGGTCGGCCAGCTGCTGGACGGGGCCCACGTCGTTCTTGCCTATCGCGCCGAAGCCGCGGGCGGCAAGGACCAGGGCGCCGATCGTTCGACCTGACACCCGCAGCGGCACGATGAGCTCCGCGCCGCCTCGGGTTTCGGTGATCATGTCGGGGACCTGACCCTCCAGCACCTGCCCAAGGGGGGTGCCCGCGACGGGAACCAACGGCAGATCCGACCAGTGCTTATTCTCGCCCGGCTCGATCAGCACCACCCGATCCCCCTCGGTCAAGCGCACCGCGAGCGTGAGCCGCTCGCAGGGCACCATGGAGCGGGTCTCTTCGGCCAGGCGCCTGGTCGCCTCCGCGAATTGAGCCGTCGTGGTCAGCATGTCCGCGACTCGCGCGAAATGGGCCGGCGCGCTTCGAAGCATGACCAGCTGCTTGCGGAGCACGTGCAGCTGCGAGGAAAGCACGTACCCATCGATCTTCGGTCCGAGAATGTGACCCAAGCGAACTACCGTCGCGAGATCGCCGGTGCTGAAGAGCCCCGGACGCGTACTGCCCACGAGCAGGTGCCCCGCCAGATGCCCGCTGGATGTCACCCGCACACCGATGAGCGAGCGGAGGCGTTGCCCGGAAGGAAGGTCTTCCGCCAGCAAGTCCGCCGGCCACCGAGAATCCGCCGCGACATCGGCCAGATCCAGGGTCGGCTCCCCCGCGAACAGTGCGTACAGATCGAGCTGGTGCTTACCGATGACCAGGCCCGGTTCTGTCCATGGAGGTCCGCCCGCATGCGCGCCCAGCCGGTACTGCTGGCCAGGCGCGGGGCCGGGAATCAGGACCTCGAACAGATCGTGGGGTACGAGCCGCCCCAACACTTGCGATGCCAGGCCGAAGAAATCGCGTGGTGAGCGGGCCTCGATCCACGCGTTGGCCAGCTCGGCCCCGAGGTCGGGGACCACCGCGTCGGCCTCCGCAGATCTTTGCTGAGCGATTCGCGCCAGCGTCGGAGCAATCGCCTCAGCGATCCGCTCGAGCAGGGTTTGGGCAGCATCGTCGTATCGATCCGGTTCGAGCGCGGCGATCAGCAACAGTCCAACGTCGCTTCGACCGAAGCGGATCGGCAAACAGGCCGCTGAGCGGTAGCCGGCTCGACGCACGACCTCTCCCAGCTCGTCCGCCTGCTCGCGGCTCACCCTCGGTTGGGGAAGCGGCACGGGAAGCCGATCCTGCGCCAAGGCGTCCGGTCCGATCAGAACCGCTCCGCCAGTGACAGGATAGAGCCACAACCCAAACAGATCGTGAGCCAGCTCGACACCGACCGAGTCTGCTAGGGCTTCGTGCCAGGTGGCAAGCACGTCTTGGTCAGGCGGCCCCTGTTCCGCCCGGAGGAGCGGAATAAGAGGAAGCGGTTTGGGATCAGGCGACTCGGTCATAGGGAGGCCGTGAGAGCAGGACACATGCCCCTAGGCCTGTAGCGCCTAACCAACAGTGGGATGGCCACTTAGGCGCGAGAGAGATGGTCTCCCAAGAGCCACCTCTTGGCGTGGACAGGGCTCGCGGGGCGTTTTGCACCTGGCGACGGGCAATGAGTGAGACCTGTAACCTCAGGTTGCCCAGCGCGTTGACATACCCCCTCCCCCTATCTAGAATCTTTCCCATGACACAGGCTACCATCGAGATCGAGGGCATGAGCTGCGAGCACTGCGTGAACGCCGTCCGCCAGGCCCTCGCTACGCTGCCG
The DNA here is from genome assembly GCA_035495075.1 of Gemmatimonadales bacterium. Taxonomy (GTDB): domain Bacteria; phylum Gemmatimonadota; class Gemmatimonadetes; order Gemmatimonadales; family GWC2-71-9; genus DASQPE01. The sequence continues at coordinate 643 of DATJGL010000009.1, read as the reverse complement.
ACCGTTGAAGTCGAATCCATCCAAATCGGGCGAGCCGACGTCCGTTTCGATGAAGCCACCCTGGGCGCCGAACGGCTGACCGCTGCGGTGACGGACGCGGGTTACACCGCAAGGCTGGGGAATGTCCGGCGCTAGCGCCACCTGCACCATCCCGGTCTCCGGGATGACGTGCGCCGCCTGCAGCGGAAGAGTGCAACGCTCCCTCGAACGCGCCGCGGGCGTGAGCTCCGCGACCGTGAACTTGATGACCGGAGAGGCGACCGTCGCGTTCGATCCCCATGCGACTGGCCCCGACCAATTGGTTCAGGTCATTCGCGACACGGGGTATGGCGCCGAACTTTCCGCTCCAACCACCAATGCTGAAGATGCGCTCGAAAGCTTGGAGCGCGAGCGCGCTGCCGAAGTCAGGACCCTCAAGTGGAAGCTGTGGGTGGCGCTGGTTCCAGCGGGGATACTCATGCTACTGGGGCACCCCCACACCGCCGGAGCACGTTGGCTTGCCTTGGCTCTCACCCTGCCGGTGGTGGGTTGGAGCGGGCGGCACTTCTACAGCCGGGCATGGGCAGCATTGCGCCATGGCGGCGCCGACATGAACACCTTGATCGCGGTTGGAACCGGTGCGGCCTTCGGGTTCAGCTTCTTC
>DATJGL010000008.1:0-14483 GCA_035495075.1 Gemmatimonadales bacterium | reverse complement strand
CCACGGTCTGGGCGCACCGGGCATCGCCGGGCGTGCTTTGTCGTCGATGATGAGAATTCGCGTATCGCCTCCGTGGCGGCGCCGACACAGGCTCCAGGCACCCCTCGAGCACACGCGAGGATAGACGACGGAGGGCGGAGGCAAGAACAGCTTTGGAACGAAGCGCCGGCCTGCGGGAACGAGCCGCAGACCGGCGGGAACGAATGCGGAGATAGTCGAGTTACGCCGGCGTCACGAACGTGAACGGCGCGAGGCGCCGGGGGTCAGGGACGGGTGCGGCTGTAGAGCCCGTCGAAGGCAACGGCCCAGGTGCGTCCGCCGTCGGAGGAGGATTCCCAGAGCTGGCGGACCTGGTCCTTGCCTAGCCGTTCCCAGGTGATCCGCTGCTCGGTGCGTTTGCCGCTCGAGTCGACGGTCTCGCCGCTCAGCACCATGCGGCCGTCGCGCAAGCCGCCGTCGAGCTGCAACAGCTGCCCCTGATTGTCCACCCAGGTCTGGTGCCACTGCTTCCGCGACGCGTCGTAGATGTTGTAGCTGTTGCCCCGGCTGCCACTAGCGCCGCGCCAGCTCTCGCGCAGCACGCAGCCGTCCAGCGTCAGCTCGATGGTGTTGGCTCCGGCGGGTTTCCCGTCCGGGGTGGCGACCTGCCAGTCGCCCACCCAGAAATCGAATTGGCGATACTCGGCGGAGCTGCAGGGGCTGGGAGATTGCTTTGGGCTGGGAGCTGCCGATGCAGGGACGGACAGTGCACCGAACGATAGCGCAACGATCAGCGAGCCGATCCTCACTTCGATTGTTGCCACCGTAACGCCTCCAATGGGGATAAGTCCCCCTACGGAGGCGTGAGTTGGAGCGTTTCCCGCAATCGCACCAGGACTTCGTCAATCATCTTTTCGGAAACGGCACCGACCGACAGGCGGAACCAACCCGCCTCGCCCTCGTAGCCGAAGGCCTCGAACGGGACCGCGGCAATTCCGGCGCGCTCGAGCAGATGACGTCTCACGGCCTCGGTCGCATCGGCATTGGAACCCGCGTGCCCGTGGGATGTACCGAACCGCGCGCTCAGATACATGGCACCCGCCGGCGCGACGGCGTCAACCGGCATGCCGTCCTTGCGCATGGCCATTATGCCGGCATGTAACCGGGTGAGGCGTCGCTCCAGTCCGGTCCGCATTGTTTGGCGCGCGGCAGCGACCGCCTCCACGTCGGCCAGCATTTCCGCCGTGGCCACTTGAACCGGGCGGGGAGCCCACGCGCCGATGTGACCGAGAAAGGCATTGAACTGGGGGACGAACGGCGCCGGAGGACAGACCCAACCGGCTCTGAGTCCAGTCGCCGCGAAGACTTTGGAGATGCCGTCTACCAGGATGGTGTACGGAGCAATCTCGGGGCGAAGCACGGACGGGACCACGTGGGCCAGTCCGCCGAAGGTGAGCATCCAGTACACCTGGTCATACAAGAGGTAAAGCGGAGGCTCATCCTCGGCGCGTCGCTCATTCTCTTCCAGGACGGCGTCGCAAATGGCTTCGAGCGTCGCGGCGTCGAACGCGGTGCCGGTGGGATTCACTGGCGAATTGAGCACCAGCATCCGCGCCCCGCGGATCGCTCGGGCCACCATCGCCGCCGTCGGCAGAAATGCCGATGTCTTGGTGCACTCGAGCGGAACGGGGGTCGCGCTGGAGAGCGCGCAGTAGTGATCGTTGTTCCAGGACGGTACCGGAAACACCACCCGATCGCCGCGTTCGATCATGAGCTGGTATGCGGCGTAAAGTCCGGGCCGGGCGCCGCCGGTGATGATGACCGACGAGGCGGGAATCGAGAGACCGAACTCCCGGGCATAGAGCGCGGAGACCTGCTCGCGTAGACTCGCCATCCCAGCGGACGGTGGGTAGTTGGTTTCGCCCCGGCTGAGCGCGCTTCCGATCCGCTCGAGCAGGAGAGGCGGGATGGGGAACTCCCGCGGATCGAAATCACCGATGCTGAGGTTGCAGATCTTGCTGCCCTTGGCCTGCAGAGCCCGGACTTCGTCGGCGATGGCCAGAATCCGGGATCCCTCCAGGCCATCGAGCCGCCGCGCGACTGATGTCACGTCGCCACCTTTCGCTTGACGAGTGTGAGAATCGTGTACACCGCCACCGGCTCCGCGTCCTGGTTGGTCACTTCGACATCCCAGGCCACGATGCCCTGAGGCACCTGCCCGTCGATGGTATCCTTGGCCGTTTTCTGTTTGCAGGTGAGCCGGGCGCGAATCGTGTCGCCGGGATACACCGGCTTCACAAAGCGAAGGTTGTCGAGCCCGTAGTTGGCCAGCACCGGCCCAGGGGCGGGATCGACAAAGAGGCCGGCCGCAGCCGAGAGAACGAAGTAGCCGTGGGCGACGCGCCGCTCGAAGATCGAGGCCTTCGCGGCCCCGTCGTCCATATGGGCGTAGAAAAAGTCGCCGCTGATGCCCGCAAAGTTGACGATGTCGGCTTCAGTGACGGTGCGTGCGTGCGTGAGCCAGGTCTCGCCCAGCCGCAGCTCCTCGAAATGCTTGCGAAACGGGTGAATGCCGTCGCTCAGCTCGGCTGCGCCTTTCACCCACTGCCGTCCGACCGCGGTCAACGTGCTCGGCGTCCCCTGGATCGCGGAGCGTTGCATGTAGTGCAACACCCCACGCACGCCCCCCATTTCTTCGCCGCCGCCGGCGCGGCCGGGGCCGCCATGGATGAGGTGCGGCAAGGGCGAGCCGTGCCCGGTCGATTCCTTCGCGTTGTGGCGATTGAGCACCATGAGCCGGCCGTGGTACGCAGCCGTGCCCAGCACGACATCACGGGCCACGTCCTCGTTGGCGGTCACGACCGACCCGCACAGACTCCCCCGCCCGAGTCGGGCCAGCGCGATCGCCTCGTCGAGCTTGCCATATGGCATCAGCGTGTTCACCGGACCGAACGCCTCGATGTCGTGCGGCTCCGCTGTCCGGAATGGCTGGTCGCAGTAGTAGACCACCGAAGGGAAGAACGCGCCTTTGGACGCGTCCGCGCCGAGCACGTCGAAGTGCTTTGGGTCGCCATACACGCGCTCGCACACCGCGCCGATGCGGTCCGCGCTCCCGCCCACCTCACCCACCTGTGCCCGGCCTGCGAGTGGCCCCATGCGCACGCCGTCCATCGCCGGGTTGCCCAGTGTGGTTCCGGCCAGCCGCTTGGAGAGCGCCCGGACGACATCGTCGGTCATTGCCGCGGGAACGAAGGTTCGCCGGATCGCGGTACACTTCTGCCCCGCCTTCACCGTCATTTCCTTGGCAACTTCCTTGATGAAGAGATCGAATTCCTCCGAGCCCGGCGCCGCATCGGGACCAAGGATGCAGTAGTTGAGCGAGTCCGCTTCGAGATTGAAGCGTACTGATTCGCTGACTACGCGCGGATGGCTCTTGAGCTTGCGGCCGGTTCCGGCCGAGCCGGTGAAGGTGACCACGTCCTGGCAGGTCAGGTGGTCCAGCAGATCACCGACGCCGCCGCAGATGATTTGCAGAGCGCCTTCGGGAAGGATGCCGGCACTCAACATTGTCCGCGCCAGCCTCTCCGCGAGAAACGACGTTACCGTGGCTGGCTTCACGATCGCCGGCATGCCCGCGAGAAACGTAGGAGCGAGCTTTTCCAGCATTCCCCAGCAAGGGAAGTTGAAGGCGTTGATGTGCACGGCCACGCCCTCGAGCGGCACGCAAACGTGGCGGCCCAGGAATGTGCCCCCCTTCGAGATCCGCTCGACTGCACCGTCCACGTAGAACGTCTCGTCGGGGAACTCGCGGCGCCCCTGGCTCGCGTACGTGAAGAACGTAGCGATGCCACCTTCGATATCGATCCAGGAATCGGTCTTGGTCGCTCCGGTGGCCGCCGAGACCTGATACAGCTCGTCCTTGTGCGCCATCAGGTGCTGCGCCATGGCCTTGAGCATGCGAGCCCGCTCGTGGAACGTCATCGCCCGGAGCTTGGGGCCGCCGACCGTGCGGCCGTATTCCAGCATACCCTCGAAGTCGAGGCCTTCGCTGGTCGCCTCGCCGACTTTCTCGCCGGTGACGGCGTGGAAGAGGTCGGTCGCGCGACCGGTTCCGGTCACCCACTGCCCCTGCGCGTAACTCTGCAACCGCATCATGCTAGTCTCCGTCGGCCGGCGGCGCCGACCTGGTCTCGTGCCACGTCTGGTAGGACGCGGGCTGGTCCGGCTGGTCGGCCGGCATCTCCCGGAGCGGCTCGCAGGGACGAAGCGATCCATGCAGGCGGCCAGGGAGAGACTGGTAAAGCCGGGTGCCCTCCGTTTTCCAGTCGAGCATCGCGTCCGACACGCTTTTCACGACCCGGGCTGGATTCCCCGCAACCACTGAGCGTGGCGGGATGACCATGTCTGCGGGAACGAAGGAAAGCGCGCCCACGATCGACTCCGCCCCAACCACCGCCCGATCCATGACGACGGCGTTCATCCCCACCAGCGCGTTCCGCCCGATGCGAGCACCGTGAACCACTGCGCCGTGACCAATATGCGCGCTGCTCTCGAGTACGACGGTCACGCCGGGAAACATGTGGATCGTGCAATTCTCCTGCACGTTGCAGCCGTCTTCGATCACCACACCACCCCAATCACCGCGAATCGCCGCGCCCGGGCCGACGTACACATCTCTGCCGATCACGACGTTGCCGGTCACCGTCGCATTGGGGTGAATGAACGCTGATTCGTGGACTACGGGAATGAAGCCTTCGAAGGCGAAGACGTTGCTCACCGCGCCCTACACCCGCGCAATGATCGTCGCCATGCCCTGCCCCACGCCAACGCACATGGTGCAGAGCGCGTGTTGCTTGCCGGTCTCTTTCAGCTCGTGCGCAGCGGTAAGCAGCAGACGGGCGCCGGACATGCCGAGTGGATGGCCGAGGGCGATAGCGCCGCCGTTGGGATTGATCCGCGGATCCTGATCGGCGAGCCCAAGCTGGCGGGTGCAGCCGAGGACCTGCGCTGCGAACGCCTCGTTGAGCTCGATGACGTCTAGGTCGCCGAGCGTGAGCTTCGTCTTGGCCAGGATTTTTTGGGTGGCGGGAACCGGCCCAAGCCCCATGGTTCGCGGCTCGACGCCGACGACCGAGGTCGCGACGATGCGAGCGAGCGGGCTGAACGCGTACTGGCGCACGGCGTCTTCCGAGGCGAGCAGCAGCGCGCAGGCGCCGTCATTGATCCCTGCCGAATTGCCGGCGGTTACACTGCCCTTGCCGTCCGTGCGGAAGGCCGGCTTGAGCTTGGCCAATCCTTCAATGGTTGAGTCCGGACGGGGAAACTCGTCCTGCCCGAACGTCCTGGCCGGCTCGCCGCGACCGGCACCCGGCACCGACACCGGCACGATCTCCGTCTGGAACCGGCAGCGCTTCTGGCTGGCGGCGGTCTTTTGCTGCGACCAGAGAGCGAACGCGTCCTGGTCGGCGCGACTGATATTGAGGTCCGCGGCCACGTTCTCGGCCGTCTGTCCCATCGAGTCTACGCCGTAAAGCTCCCGCATTTTGGGATTGATGAATCGCCAACCGAGGCTGGTGTCGAACAGCTCCACATTCCGCGCGAAGGGCTGGCTGGACTTGGAAAGCACGTACGGCGCGCGAGTCATCTGCTCCACGCCGCCCGCGATGTAGAGGTCGCCGTCGCCCACGCTCACCGCTCGGGCTGCGTTGGCGACTGCGCTCATGCCGCTGGCGCAAAGTCGGTTGACCGTCTCGCCTGGGACCGACACGGGCAAGCCTGCGAGCAGCGCGGCCATGCGAGCGACGTTGCGGTTGTCCTCGCCGGCCTGGTTGGCGCAGCCCAGCACGACGTCGGTGATCCGCTCGGCGTCGAGGTCGGGATGACGCTCGAGCAGCTTGGTGATGACGTGCGCCGCCAGATCGTCAGCGCGTGCATGGGCGAGACTTCCGCCGAAGCTTCCGATCGGCGTGCGAACGCCGTCCACCAGATATACCGGCCTCATTTGCCACTCACCTGAAAAGTCAGTAACCACGCCTTAGCCCAGGAAATGTAGATATATTGTTCACCCTTGTCAGCTTGGCCACGAGCCTCAGAAAACCTTCGATGACCTATCGCTTCATTGCATTCGAGGTCGCTCAAGGCGTCGCGCGCATCACGCTGAATCGGCCGGATGTCCTCAATAGCATCCACGCCGAGATGTCGGCCGAGCTTCAGGATGCGCTCGGCCGCGGTGGCCGGGAAGACGGCATCCGTGCCCTCCTTCTGACCGGTGCCGGACGCGCATTTTGCGCCGGCCAGGATCTGGAGGAAGTCCGTCCCGGCGGAGCCGTAAACGACTTTGCGGCCCATGCGCGCAAGGTCTATACGCCGCTCGTCAAGGGAATCCGCTCACTCGAAAAGCCGGTGGTTTGTGCCGTGAATGGTGTCGCTGCCGGCGCCGGTGCCAATCTCGCCCTGGCGTGCGACCTGGTGCTGGCCGCGGAAGAGGCTTCCTTCGTTCAGGCATTCGCCAAGATCGGGCTGGTGCCGGACACGGGCGGCAGCTTCTTTCTCCCGCGGCTGGTTGGGTTCGCGCGGGCGACCGCGCTCACCATGCTCGGCGAGAAGATCAGTGCCCGCCAGGCGGTGGAGATCGGGCTCATTCATCGAGCCTGCCCGGCCGTGACGCTGCTCGACGAGGCCAGCCAGCTCGCAGCTCATCTCGCAACCCAGCCGACCTTCGGGCTCGGTCTCACCAAGCGATTGTTGAACGCCTCCTTGGTCAACAATCTGGACGCGCAGCTCGAGCTCGAAGCGGAGATGCAAGGTGTTGCGGGCCGCAGCGCGGATTACGCCGAGGGGGTGGCGGCGTTCCTTGGCAAGCGGAAGCCGACCTTCTCGGGGCGTTGAGACGTGGCCGCCCCGGAGCCGAAGGTCGTGGTGGGTGTGCTCGGGGCCGGAGCGATGGGAAGCGGCATCGCACAGGTCGCCGCCGTGGCAGGACATTCAGTGGTTCTGCAGGACGTTGACGAGGCGGCCATTAATCGAGCGCGCGCCGGCACCGAGAAGTCGCTCGCGCGGGAAGTCGAGAAGGAACGCCTGACCCCGTCGGCCGCCGACGCGGCAAGGCAGCGCATCTCGTACCGCGCAGGTGGAGATCTCGCTGCGCTGGCGTCCTGCGGACTGGTGATCGAGGCGATCATCGAACGACTTGCAGCAAAGCGCGAATGTTTTGTCGCCCTCGAGCGCGTAGTCACCCCCGAGGCGGTGCTCGCCACCAATACCTCAGCGTTGTCCATCACGAGCATCGGTGCCGCGTGTCGGCGACCGGAGCGGGTGCTCGGCCTCCATTTCTTCAATCCGGCGCCGGTCATGCCGCTGGTCGAGATCGTGCGTGGCCACGCAACCTCTGACGTAGTTATTGACGCGGGCTGCAACCTGGTCAGCCGATGGGGCAAGACGGCCGTCGTCACTGCGGACACGCCGGGATTCATCGTGAACCGGATCGCACGGCCCTTCTACGGGGAGGCCCTGCGGATCCTGGACGAGGGCATCGCCGATTGCGCGACTATCGACTGGGCCATGCGCACCTTCGGCGGCTTTCGGATGGGTCCGTTCGAGTTGATGGATCTGATCGGCAACGACGTGAACTTTGCGGTCACTACGGCGGTCTACGAGGGTTTCTTCTTCGATCCTCGCTTCAAGCCGTCCCTCACCCAGCGGCGCCTGGTCGATGCCAACCTGCTCGGGCGCAAGACAGGACAGGGCTACTACGATTACCGCGAGGGAGCGGCTCGGCCCGCGCCCAGGCAGGACGAGAACCTCGGCCGCGCAATCCTCGACCGGATCCTGGCCATGCTCATCAACGAGGCCGTGGACGCGGTGTTCTGGCAGGTGGCCACGCCATCCGACATCGACCTCGCGATGGTGAAGGGGGTCAACTACCCCAAGGGACTCATTGCATGGGGAGAAGAGCGGGGCTACGACGTCACGCTGGGGCGGCTGGAGGCGCTTCAGGCAGAGTACGGTGAAGACCGATACCGGCCGAGCCCGTTGCTTCGGCGCCTGGCCCGCTCCGGAGGAACGCTCCGAACGTGAGCGCTCGGCCCATCACCCCTGAGCGGCGGGCAACCGCAATCGTCCAGAAGATGCTGGCGAACGACGCGTTCAGTCGCTGGCTGGCGGTCGAAGTGCTCGACGTCCGGGTGGGCGGGGTTACCCTCCGCATGAAAGTGCGCCAGGAGATGACTAACGGATTCGGCGTGTGCCACGGCGGGGTGACCTTCGCCTTTGCCGACAGCGCGCTGGCGTTCGCGAGCAATACCGGAGGGAAAGTGACGGTCAGCATCGAGAACAGCGTGACGTATCCGGCGCCGGTACAGCTGGGCGACGTCCTAGAGGCCGATGCCGAGCGCGAAGCGACCAGCCGACGCCTGGCATATTACCGAGTGCGGGTCACCCGGGCGGACGGCTCGGTCGTGGCCCTCTTCCGCGGCACGGTGTACCACACGGATCGCGACCACGAGGCGGAGCCTGATGGGAGTGAGTGAGGCTCGCGCGCCGGCTGGCCGCCAGGTGGAAAGCCCGATCGATTGGCGTCGGGTGCTCTATCTGACGCTGGCCTCACGCGCGCTGGACGACATCGAGGAAACCCGGCTCGTTCCCCAGGGAAAAGTGCTGTACCAGTTCTCGGCCCGGGGACACGATATGGCCCAGGTCATTCTGGGCACGCTCCTGGACCACCCGCACGACGCTGTCGGGGCATACTATCGCTCCCGGCCCACGCTGCTCACGCTCGGACTTTCTCTGGAGGACGCGCTCGCCGCGCCCATGGGCAAGTCGGGAGGATTCAGCAACGGCCGCGACATCGGCGTGGTGTGCAACCTCCCCAACACCAGTGGAGCCATCGTGCTGCCGATGTCCGGCGACGTCGGCTCCCAATACACGCCCGCGGCCGGTTGGGCTCAGGGCATCCTCTACCATCGCGACGTACTAGCCGATCGGACCTATGACGGCTCGATCGCCGTCGTGCTGGGCGGCGAGGCCTCGGTGGCAACCAACGGCTTCTGGTCCGCCCTCACAATCGCAACGACCCTCTCGTTGCCCCTGCTCTTCTACATAGAGGACAACGGCTACGGCATCTCGGTGCCGGCCAGCTTCCAGACGCCGGGTGGGGACATCGCGGCCAATCTCGCCGGTTTCCGCAACCTTCAAGTCTCGAGCGGTGATGGGACCGAGCCGGCGCAGGCAGCTGCTCTGCTCCGGGAGGCCGTCGCGCACGTGCGAGCCGGCAAGGGCCCTGTTCTGCTGCGGCTCACCGTGCCGCGCTTGAGCGGCCACTCGGCCCAGGACACCCAGGCGTACAAGGGCAAGGAGCGTTTGACTCAGGAGCAGGCAAGCGATCCGCTCCCCAAGCTGTACGACTTCCTTCGTTCCGGCGCCCTGGCGCAATCCGAGATCTCCGCGATCGAGTCGCAGGCAAAAGCGGACGTGGATGCCGCCCTCGAGGCGGCGTTGGCGCGGCCGGACCCGCCGCCATCCGACGTAACCCGCTACGTCCGCACCGAGACACGCGCCGACGGGTCTCCGGACCTTCAGATGGTCGGTGGGTTGGCACCGAGCGGCCACCGGTTTCCCCAGGGAATCAATGTGGCGCGCCCGGAGCCCACCCGGATCAATCTGCTGACCGCCATCCGCAGGACCCTGGAGCACGAGCTCGCGAGCAATCCCAGGATGTTGCTCTTCGGCGAAGACGTAGGACCCAAGGGCGGAGTGCACGCGGCCACGATGGGCCTTCAGGCGGCCTTCGGTGAGCAGCGTGTGTTCGACACCAGTCTTTCGGAAGAGGGGATCATCGGCCGGGCAGTCGGTCTTGCACTCTGCGGACTGCTCCCCGTTCCTGAAATCCAGTTTCGCAAGTACGCCGATCCCGCGACCGAGCAGCTCAACAACTGCGGAACCATGCGGTGGCGAACTCACAACCGGTTCGCGGCGCCGATCGTCGTGCGGATGCCCGGCGGTTATGCGCCGAAATGCGGCGATCCCTGGCACAGCGTCTGTGGCGAGGTGCTGTGGACCCACGCTCCCGGCTGGCAGGTGTGCATTCCTTCCAACGCGGAAGACGCCGTGGGCCTTCTCCGCACGGCGCTTCGCAGCAACGACCCCACGATTTTCTTCGAGCACCGGGCGTTGCTCGATGCCGCCTCGGCTCGGCGGCCCTACCCCGGTGACGAGTTCATGATTCCGTTCGGCCAGGCGAAGATCGTGTTGGCCGGAGAACGTCTCACGGTCGTCACTTGGGGCGCCATGGTGGAACGCTGCGAGCGCGCTGCGCGCGACGTGGGCGACTCTATCGAGGTCCTCGATCTTCGCACGGTGGCGCCCTGGGATCGGGCCGCGGTCCTCGCCTCGGTTCGGAAGACCCGGCGGTGTCTAGTCGTCCATGAGGACACCCTTACGGCTGGATTTGGTGCAGAAGTCGCCGCGGTCGTCGCGGAGGAGGCGTTCCTGAACCTCGATGCCCCAATCTCCCGGCTTGCGATCCCCGACGTACCCACGCCGTACAACGTGGCTCTCATGAACGCGGTTCTGCCGAGCGCTGAAGGGATCGCTGCCAAGATGCGGGAGCTGCTCGAGTTTTGAGCGAGGATCAGTAATGGCGCCGTTAGTCGACGTCGCGGTCCCGGCCGATCAGGCCGAAGGAACCGAAATGGTGGTGGGGACCTGGTTCAAGCAGGTGGGCGAGGCCGTCACCGAAAATGAGCCATTGCTCGAGATCAATACCGACAAGGTCACGGTAGAGGTGGCCGCGCCTGCGACCGGCGTGCTGCGAGAGATTCTCAAGACTCCGGAGCAAGCCGTCGAGCCGGGGGAAGTCCTGGGGCGCATCGAGGCAGGCGCGGCCCCGGCCGCGACGAGCCCCGCGACCGCAAAGGCCGCGGCGGCGCACGCGCCTCCCTCGACCGAAGCACCGGCTGCTGCCGCCGAGCTCACGCCCGCCGTTCGCCGGCTGCTCGCCGAACACGGCCTCGAGGCCTCGAGCATTCAAGGCAGCGGGAAGGGCGGACGGATCACGGTGCAGGACGTCGAGGCCCACATCGCCGACCGCGGCGGGCCTCAAAAGGTCGGGCCTGCGGTGGGGTCGAGCCGTCGCGTCCCGCACAGCGCGATGCGTCGGAGCATCGCGGAGCACATGGTCCGGAGCGTCGCGGTTGCCCCTCACGTCACGGCGGTGTTCGAGGCAGATCTGTCCGCGATCGTCGCGCACCGCGAGACAAACCGTGGAGCATTCGAGGCCGAGGGAGCCAACCTCACCTACACCGCCTACTTTGTTCGGGCCAGCGTTGCCGCGCTGCAGGCAGTGCCGGAGGTAAACAGCCGGTGGCACGACGACGCGCTTGAACTGTTCGAAGACTGCAACATCGGAGTCGCTACGGCCTTGCCGCAGGGTGGCCTAATCGTGCCGGTGATCCATCGAGCCCAAACGCTCGACCTGCTGGCCACCGCGAAACGGCTCCAGGACTTGACCCAGCGAGCCCGGTCCGGTGGGCTCAATCCCAGCGACGTGCAGCACGGCACGTTCTCGATCTCGAACCACGGGGTGAGCGGCAGTCTGGTTGCGTCGCCGATCATCATACCGCAACCACAATCCGCGATCCTGGGTGTCGGCAAGATGGAACGGCGCCCGGTGGCCCGGGAACGCAACGGCAAGGAAGCGGTCGAAGTCCGACCAATGTGCTACGTCACCCTGACCATCGATCATCGAGCACTCGATGGCTTCCAGGCGAATGCATTTCTGACGCGTTGGGTGCAGGAGATCGAGCGCTGGGGCTAGAGCGCCTTGAACTCCTCAAAGGGCTGGCGGCAATGGTGGCAGTAGTGGATGGCCTTGCACGCGGTGGACCCGAATTCGCTCCTGCGCTCGGTGTTCGAGGAGCCGCAGTAGGGGCAGGGCGCACGACGAATCGTTACGGTCAACGGCACCAGCGCCTGCTCGGAAGCCGTCCGCCCCGGTGGCGCGATCCCGTAGGCCTTGAGCTTTGCCTTGGCCTCGTCGCTGAGCCAGTCCGTGGTCCAGGCGGGCGAGTACACTGTGCGTAGCTCGACGTGTTCGTGGCCGCCGGCGTGGAGCGCCGCCACGATATCTTCTTCGATGGTCCGCATGGCGGGACAGCCCGAATAGGTCGGCGTAACGTCCACGGCGACGACCCCGTCCGGCCGTAGCTCCACCTTCCGCACGATCCCCAGCTCGACCACATCCAACGCCGGCACCTCCGGGTCGGGTACGCCGTGAAGGATCTCCAGCAGAGCAGCCGTTTGCGGGTCTGTGCCGCTCACCATTTCGCCCCCGGATGCGATCGGGCGAGGATCTGCATCTCGGCCAGCAAGTGGCCAAGGTGCTCGGTGTGCCGTCCCTGGCGCGCACCTGAGTGCATGTACCCGTCCGCCGGCAAGGTGAGCATCGCGCGCCGGATGACGTCCGTTACCACTTCGCGCCATGCGGGTTGAAGAGTCGGCGGATCCGGTGCAATGGCGTGCGCTGCCACTGCCCGATCCACTTCATCGGATGCGAAGAGCTCGCCGGTGTACGGCCACAGCTGGTCCAGGGCGTTTTGCGCCCGGCGATGGCTTTCGTCGGTGCCGTCGCCCAGTCGAATCACCCATTCGCCGCTGTGCCGCACGTGGTAACGCGCCTCCTTGTGAGCCTTGGCGGCAATCCCCGCCAGCTCGGAGTGGGTCGAGCGCTGGAGCTTGTCGAGCAACAGCACGCTCCAGGCATCGAACAGGAACGAGCGCACAATCGTATGGCCGAAGTCGCCGTTGGGGAGCTCTACCAGCTGCGCGTTGCGGTAGTCGATCGCATCGCGGAAATAGGCGAGAGCATCCTCGTCGCGCCCTCGGCCCTCGACGGTTCCGGCGAGTCGGAGAAGGTGCGACGCCTGCCCGATGAGGTCGAGCGCCACGTTGGCGAGGGCGATGTCCTCTTCGAGCGCCGGGCCGTGTCCGCACCACTCCGAGAGCCGGTGGCCCAGGATCAGGCGATCATCGCCGAGACGCAGGAGATACTCGAACAGCGGATCCACGCGACCCCTAATACACCCGCACGCCGCGGGGGGTCTTGTAGAACTGCGGATGACGGTAGGGTTTGTCGTCGGCGGGATCGAAGAAGGGGCCGGCCTCGCCCGGACTCGACGCGATGATCGCCGAACTGGGTACCACCCAGATACTCACCACCTCACCCCGGCGGGCGTACACGTCGCGGGCGTTCTGAAGGGCAAGCTCCGCATCCGGGGCGTGCACGCTTCCGGCATGCTCGTGCGGCGCACCCTGCTTCTCCTGTGTGAACACCTCCCACAGCGGCCCTTCTCCGCTGGCGCCGTCCGCCTGATCGATTCTGGCCGCCATGGGGTCCGGTTCCGTACGCTGCAGCCTCAGGCCGCCGGCGCCGCGCTCGTGCGGCGCTGCTTCTCGGCGTATGCCGCCGCCGCAGCCCGGACCCAGGCGCCCTTGTCGTGCGCGGCCTGCCGAGCGGCCAGGCGCTCCCGATTGCAGGGGCCGTTCCCGCTGATGACCTGCTTGAATTCGGCCCAGTCGATCTCGCCATGCTCCCAGTGCTTCGTCTCGGCGTTGTAGCGAAGCTTGGGATCCGGCAGCGTAAGCTTCACCGCTTGTGCCTGCGCTACCGTCAGGTCCACGAAGCGCTGTCGCAGCTCGTCGTTGCTGAACCGCTTGACCCGCCACCGAAGCAGTTCGGCGCTGTTGGGGGAGTTGGCGTCGCTGGGGCCAAACATCATGAGGGTCGGCCACCACCAGCGGTTGACCGCGTCCTGAACCATCGTGTGCTGGGCGGGCGTGCCCGCGGCAAGCGTCGCAACGATCTCGAAGCCCTGCCGCTTATGAAAGTTTTCTTCCTTACAGATCCGCACCATCGCCCTCGCATAGGGGCCGTAGGACGCCTTAGCCAGCACGGTCTGGTTCACGATCGCGGCACTATCCACAAACCAGCCAATGACCCCGATATCCGCCCAGGTCAGGGTCGGGTAGTTGAAAATACTGGAATACTTTGCCTTGCCGCTCAGGAGCTGATCAATCAGCTGCGAGCGGTCTATGCCCAGCGTCTCGGTGGCGCAGTAGATGTAGAGCCCATGGCCGGCTTCGTCCTGGACCTTGGCCAGGAGGCACATCTTCCGCCGCAATGTCGGCGCGCGGGTGATCCAGTTGCCTTCCGGCAGCATTCCCACGATCTCCGAGTGGGCGTGCTGGGACATCATCCGTACCAGCTGCTGCCGGTATCGCTCCGGCATCCAGTCCTTGGGCTCGATCGTTTCGCCGGCGGCGATGCGAGCCTCGAAGGCGGAGTCGGAGGCGCTGTCTCCCGCTGAAGTCGTGCTTGCCATCTTCCTGTGCCTCTTGGGCTTAACGCGACATGAGCGAGCGCCTGGAGGGGTCCCTGGCCACCCGCTACCTTGCAGTTGCAATTGTACCGGACCCCATCAGGGAAGGGAAGCCGTGACCCAGCAGACCAC
>DATJGL010000007.1:0-5355 GCA_035495075.1 Gemmatimonadales bacterium | reverse complement strand
CTCGGGCTGAGCCTGAACGAGCTCGACAGCCTTCCGGAGGCCATGCGGGTGCCGGAGAAGGGTGGGATTCAGATCGACAGCGTCACCGTCGCGTTCGGGCAGGACTACCTGCTGCTGCAGGACCTCGCCACCATCTTCCTGATCAAGCAGAACCTCGGGAAGCGGCCCATCTACTTCAGCCTGAGCGACGGAGGTTACCCCGACCAGACGCTCGGGCTCTCGGCTTATTTGGTGGGCCAGGGGATGGTCCGAAAGCTCATGCCGAAACCGGTCGTGGCGAATGACTCGATCGTGCTGAGCGCAGGTCTCGGTTACATCGATCTCCCGCGCACCCGACGTCTCCTATTCGAGGTCTACCACTGGCAAGCCGCTGCGCGCGACCGGCCGTTCGGCTGGGTGGACGCCCCGTCGTCGTCGATTCTTTCGTTGTATTCGATTGTCTACGCGGGAACGGCCGATGCCTTGCGCCAGAAGGGCGACACGGCGGCGGCGGTGCACGCCGACTCTGTGGCGAGAGCGGTGCAAAAGGAGATGAGGAAACGACCGTGAACGGTGAACGGGGTACACGCTTTTCTGTCAGTCAATATTCGGCCGCCTGACCGCCGCCACCCTCCCCGACAGCCCCGCCGCCGACGTGTCGTCCCCGTGCCACGTCGCCCAGGTCAGCGGACACGGATTCCCAAACGGTGGGTCGGGGTGGCCGGGATGCCCGATGAGATCGTGTAGCATCTCGTGCCGCACCACCATCTCGTTCTCGGTGTAAGCCCGTGAGATGAAGATCGTGTGATCGTCGTTCCAGCGGCCAACGCACTTCCCGCTCGGACAATCGAATTCGTCGCCGTCCACCACGAACCATCTGATTCGATCGAAATCTCCGGAGAGACCGGAGCAGGCCCGGGTCTTGTCGAACCACCCACGATACTCTTCGGGCGGATTCATGGGATGATCGCCGGCGGGCTCAAAGGGCGAGCAGGCTGCGAGGGTGACGACCGCGACGCTGAACGGGAGGAACGAGCGAGCCTGGGACATCCTGCCTGATCCTTCGGAGCTTGGGGGACAAAGCGGCAGGGAAGCACGGACCCCTTCGACATCGGCACTCTGCGGACCGCGAGTGATGTCGCCCGGGGATTGAGCGAGAGACCAGGCGAAGTGGGATGCGTCAAGCGTTTGCCTACCAAAGCGTTACATTACACCGCCTCAAGTAGGATCCGCCCGGAGGCAGAGATCGGCCGAGCGTTGGACGTCATCTAGCATCACGCAACGCCCAAGACCAGCGCGCAGAATGCGGTGAACATGACGACCGACAACACGCTATACGACCGCTTCGCCGATACTTGGTGGGATGAGCGCGAATGGCTCTTCATGCTCACGGCCCTTGCTCCCGCCCGCTTCGGCTACATGCGGCGGGTCCTGCTGGAGGAGCTCCGTCTCCAGCCGGCCGGATTGCGCGCGCTCGACGTCGGTTGCGGAGGCGGCCTGCTCGCTGAGGAGTTCGCCCGACTCGGTTTCACCGTTACGGGCGTGGACCCTTCCGGAGCGTCGCTCGCGACTGCACGCCGCCACGCCGAGCAGCAAGGGCTCCGCATCGAGTATCAGGTCGCAGATGGCGAAGCCCTCCCCTTCGACCAGTCGAGCTTCGATGTTGTGTATTGTTGTGATGTACTCGAGCATGTGCGGAACCTGGACCAGGTGATCGCCGAAACGGCACGGGTCCTTCGGCCCCGCGGCATCTACCTGTACGACACCATCAATCGCACGCTCGCCAGCCGGGTGACCGCCATCTGGGTGCTTCAGAAATGGAGCTGGACCAGCATCATGCCACCGGACTTGCACGACTGGAAGATGTTCATCCGCCCGGACGAGCTGCTGCGCCTCCTGAAGCGGTACGGGCTGCGCCCCGAAGGCCTCCGAGGGCTCAAGGCGAGGGCCAATCCGTTGCGGATGCTGCGTGCGCTGCGAGACCGAAAGCGGGGACGCTTGAGCTACGTTGAGGCCTTCGCGCGCCTCAATATCGGAGAGAGCGACGACACCTCGGTGCAGTACGCGGGGTATGCCAGGAAGATGTGATGCGGACGTCCGTTGTTCTCTGCTCGCTCTTGCTCAGCTGCAGTCCTCACCCGGCCGGGTCGCGCTCCGACGCGGCGCCTGCCACCGGCCCCGAGTTGTTTGGCGCCGGACTCTTCACTACCGGCGCCTGGGACTTTTTTCTCGCGTTCTCGCCCGACCAGCAGTGGGCTCTCTTCTGCCGGGCCAACGACGACTTCACGGCGTACGACATCTACCAGAGTCGGCTGGGCGCTGACGGCCACTGGAGTGCGCCCACCAGGCCGACATTCGCGCGTGAGTGGAGCAACGCGGACCCTCACTTGACCGCGGATGGGCGGACCGTGTTCTTCATCTCGAATCGCCCATTGCCAGGCGAGCGCACCTCACACGCCACCTACGATATCTGGAGCGCGAGCCTCGGGCCGGACGGCGCGTGGTCCGAGGCTACCCCCCTTCCCCGGTCCATCAGTCTCCCCGAGAGCGACGAGTGGTCGCCGTCGGTCGCCGCAAACGGCGATCTCTACTTTGGCTCTGACCGGCCGGGAACGCGTGGCGGGCTGGATCTCTGGGTCGCCCGCCGCACCCCCGACGGATACGCCCAACCCGAGAACCTAGGGGACTCCATCAACACCGCGGGACAAGAGGTAGAGCCCTGGATCGCCCCGGACCAGAGCTACCTCATTTTCAGCGCGAGAGGTCGGAGCGACAGCATTGGAGGCTACGACCTCTACCTGAGCCGGAGGAGCGGTGGAGTGTGGCAACGAGCGGCCCTGTTGCAGGACGGGGTCAGCTCCCCTGCCCTGGATTTCAACCAGAGCGTGTCGCCCGACGGGCGCTGGCTTTATTGGAGCAGCACTCGCTCGGCAAGCAGCCCCATCGGCCCCCGATTCGACCTGCCCCGGAATGACAGCAACATCGCCGAAATCGGAAACGGCAAAGGCGACATCTACCGCATTGCCCTGCGCGAGCTCGGCCTCGGCCCCGGAACCCAGAATCCATGACGGAGTTCGAGACGCTCAACGTGAACACCCGTGAGGCCTGGCGTGCCTGGCTTGCCCGCCATCACGCCAGTGCCAGCGAGGTTTGGCTACGCTACGCCAAGCGTCACACCGGCAAAGCTCGGGTGGAGTACGATGCTGCCGTGGAAGAGGCGCTCTGCTTCGGATGGATAGACGGGCTGGTTCGGACCGTGGACGACCGCTACTACGCTCAGCGCTTCACGCCCCGCAGGGCGGGAAGCAAGTGGTCGGCAACCAATCGGCGCCGCTTTGCCAGGCTGGTGCGCGAGGGGCGAGTCACGAAAGCAGGACTGGCCAAGTCGCCGCCCCCTGAGCCGACAACGGCTGACGATAGTCCAGCCAGGTCCGAGCCTGCAGTGCCGCCCGAGTTCAGGCGCGCTTTGAGATCGGCGCCCACAGCCTGGCGAACCTTCGAGAGCCTGGCACCATCCTACCGGCGCCTGTACCTCCGGTGGATCGCTGAGGCCAAGCGCGAAGAGACCAGGACCCGCCGCATCGAGAAGGCCATTGGGTTGCTGGCCGCTGGGAAGAAGCCGGGACTCAAGTAGGCGCCTAATCTATTGGGCGACCGGGACGCTGTGGTAGCCTTCCAACTGGCTCGCTCCTAGATTTTTGGGTCTGGTCCAATTGCGGAACTTGTGAGCCAGCTTTTCGAACAGCTTCAAACCACGTTGGGTAGCGCCTACCGCCTCGAGCGCGAGCTCGGCGGAGGCGGGATGTCCCGGGTCTTCCTAGCGCACGAGGTTGCGCTAGGCCGCCGCGTGGTCGTCAAGGTGCTCCTTCCCGAGCTCGCGGCCGGTGTAAGCGTGGATCGCTTCCGGCGCGAGATCCAGCTGGCCGCCCAGCTCCAGCACCCCCACATCGTGCCGCTGCTGTCGGCGGGCGAGTCGAACGGCCTCCCGTACTTCACCATGCCGTACATCGACGGCGAGACGCTGGGCGTGAAGCTGGCCCGGACCGGCGAGCTCCCTGTCAGCGAAACCGTGCGCATCCTCCGGGACGTCGCTTCCGCCCTAGCCTACGCGCACGAAAAGGGGGTCATGCACCGCGACGTCAAGCCCGGAAACGTGCTCATCTCGGGCGGCGTCGCGGTGGTGACCGACTTCGGCGTCGCGAAGGCCGTGAGCGCGTCCACCGACGTGGCCGCCACCCGGCTCACGTCGGTGGGCGTCGCCTTGGGGACTCCGGCGTACATGGCGCCCGAGCAGGCATCAGGTGATCCGCAGATCGACCATCGGGCGGACATCTACGCGCTGGGCGTGGTGACGTACGAGATGTTGGCAGGACGGCCGCCGTTCTGGGGACGGATAACCACAGCGGTGCTGGCCGCGCACGTCGTCGAGGCGCCGGAGCCCATTGAACGCCTGCGGCCGGCCGTACCGCCGATGCTCGCGAACCTAGTGATGCAATGCCTGGCCAAGCGCGCGGCCGACCGCCCGCAGTCGGCCGTGCAGCTGATTCATGTCCTCGATACCATCAGCACCCCGACCGGCGGCTCGGTCCCGACCACCGTCGTCATGGCGCCACCCGCAGCAGCTTCCTCGCCACGCCGCCGGTGGCTGGCCGTGGGTGCCGGTTTGGCTGGCCTGATTGCAATCGTGGGAGGTGCGGTTGTGTGGCAGCGGCAGCGTACGAACCCGTCTCGAGCCGCTCCCGTCGGCGTCGAAGCTGGGAGCGCCGCACCAGCTCGCGACTCCACTCCGCCTCCGCGAGCCGAGTCGACAACTGCTTCCCGCAGCGAGCCCGCGCCGGCTGAGCCGCCCAGCGCCGCCATCAACGAGCCCGCACCGAGTCCGAAACCGCATCGCTCCAAGCCTCGCACCGCGACGGCCGTCTCGGATCAGCCGCGCACGCCGCCGGCGTCGGCGTCCGTGAAGCCGGAATCGAGCGCACCGTCCCCACAGCCCCAGGCGGTCCCTGCACCCTCGGCGGTCCCTCCGGCGCCGCCGGAGACCTTGAGCCATCACCCCGCGCCCACTGCGGTGGCGCCGGCGGCGCTGCCACCCCCACCGCCGCCGGCGGTCCCTCAGCCACCCGCAGATCCCACCCCCGATATCCGGAACATCGTGGCGGCCTACGGCAGCGCGATCGAATCGCAGGACGTGGACAACATGCGCCGGTTGTATCCGGGGCTTACGGCGGCGCAGGAGCGAGGGTGGGATCAGTTCTTTCAGACCGTGCGCGACGTGAAAGCCCAGCTCTCGGTCGCGAATCTCGATGTGACCAACGGAGCGGCAGAGGCGCAAGTGACCGGGCTCTACACCTACCTGAACAGCAGCACGCACCAGAC
>DATJGL010000006.1:0-4655 GCA_035495075.1 Gemmatimonadales bacterium | reverse complement strand
GAACACGGAGAATACCTCGACTTTCGACCTGGACAACAATCCGCTGACCACGTACAACAACGAGACCTTCGGGAACGGCAGCTTCCGGCACTTCGAACGCGGTATCGATGACTGGGCGGCGTCGCTCGGGCTCAACTGGGCGCTCAAACCGAACTTCGCGCTCTATGCCTCCGGCACGCGCGGTTACAAGATGCCCGCTTTGGACGAATTTCTGAACGCGACGGCCCAGCAGCAGGCGGATCTCTTCCAATCGAAGGAAGTGGACTCATTCGAGGGCGGGGTCAAAGCTCAGCTGGGTGCGGTGGGGTTCACTGTGGGCGGATTCTGGACCAAGCTCAAGAACGTGGTCAGCCAGGGTCTGGTAATCGACCCGGTGACCGGGGCATCGAGCTGGATCATCGTGCCGTCGCCGGAGAACAAGTCGTATGGCACCGAGATCGAGCTCGTCGCCAATGTTTTTCGCGGACTCCAGTTCTTTGGCAATGCCACGATTCTCAAGGCTGAGCTGGGCACCGGTGCGGGAGCCGACATCGGGAGCCGCATCAACGGCGTTCCCACCTCCATTGCCAATGCCGCAGCGGTGTATACGGCACGGGGCGGCTTGTTCCTCAAGGCGGATTGGCACTGGGTGGACAGCCGGCCGGTGGACGTGAAGGCCGGTGTGACGCTCCCATCGTACAACTACTTCAATTTCGGCGCCGGGTACACGTTGGCAAGCGGCACGACCATCAATGTCGACTTGCTGAACGCGTTCCAGAGCATAGGGTTGGAGGAGGGGAACCCGAGGCTGGTGAGCTCAGGATCACTTTTTCTTGCCCGGCCCATTCTCCCACGGCGATTGACGGCGTCTGTCAAGTACGATTTTGGCGGCGGCCGGCGGCAAACGGTATCAGTGCCGCAGCCCTGAGTCTTGTGGTTTGGTGGATCCCGACGTTTCTCGCCCTCGGTCTCGGCGTGCAGGCCCAGGCGCCGGACCGGGGGCGTGATTCTTCTACCTTTCAACTCGCCACCGACGACCCGAGCCGGTCTCCCTCGCCATTTATCGGCAATGGGAGGCTCGGCCTCGTGGTGCCACCTCTTGGCATCGGCCCGTCAGGCTCGCTCGTCACCGGTCTGTACGAGCACGGACCTGGCGATGTCCCCCGCATCGTAGCTCCCCCCGTCTGGAGCGACATCAGCGTCTTCGATGGCGACCAGTGGCTGAGCGAGAAACCGCCCCTCAACAGCGCAATCCTCGATTACCAGCAGGTGCTCGATCTCCGTACCGGAGTAGCCCACACCAGCTACCAGTGGGCGGATGGAGCGCAGCGCATTGACGTCAAAGTCGAAACATTCGTCTCCCGCGCTCAGCCGGACCTCGCGGCCGTCAGGCTTTTCCTGACGCCACAACATCAGGGTCGCCTGCGGGTGCGCTTCGCCATGGGCCAGCGGCCTCCACCCCGACGACTTGCATTGGCGCGCCTGACGCGCGCAGAGCCGGAGTGGAGACCGCCGGACATATGGTATCCAGGGCACATGCAGGTGCGGTCGCGCAGCGCCGCGCTGGGCAACGGAGGCGGCCGTCTATCGCTCACGGCCGTGCCGGTCGGCCGGAGCACGGTCCTCGCGCAGGCCGCCGCGGTGACCTGGCCCCGTGACCTGCCCGGTGCGAAGACCCGGACTCGTGCAGCAGGAGACACTGCGCTGGTCGAGGTCGCATTCGACCCCGTTCCGGGGCAGACGTATGCGTTCGTCCAGATCACGAGCACGGTTTCGGGAGCGGACGTCGCATCGCCGCTGACGCGCGCTCGACACGCCGCTGACACCGCCTGGTCGTGGGGCTACGACAGCCTGGCCGCGGCCAACGCGCGCGCCTGGGCGCGGCGCTGGGAGACGGACATCGAGATCGACGGGGACTCGGCGCTGCAGCGGGTCGTCCGCTCGATGTTGTTCTATCTCCTGGCGAGCGCGGACACAGGCACCCGGATGGGCATTCCGCCGATGGGTCTGTCGAGCGGCGGCTACTATGGCCACGTGTTCTGGGATTCGGACACCTGGATGTTCCCCTCGCTCCTGCTCACCCATCCCGACGTCGCTCACTCACTGGTGGCGTTCCGGCGCCGAACGCTGGATGCTGCCCGCGCCAACGCGCGCGCCAACGGCTACAAGGGCGCCATGTACCCCTGGGAAGCGGATGAGCTGGGGAAGGAGACGACGCCACGGTTTGCTTCGCAGAACGCGCGGTCCGAGATCCACGTGAACGGCGACGTCGCCCTGGCCCAGTGGCAGTACTATCTCGCAACCGGTGACTCGGCGTGGCTCGCACGCGACGGCTTCCCGGTAATCCGGGAGACGGCAAACTTCTGGGCGAGCCGGTCCACCTACGACTCGACTGCCGACCTGTACCACATCGCGAACGTCGTGTCGGTCCACGAGGGACTGATCGGCGTCTCGGACGACGCCTACACCAATGCCGTCGCTCGCAAGAACCTGGAGATCGCGCAAATGGCCAGCCGTCGCCTCGGCAAACCGGCGGACCCGCGCTGGAGCCGGGTCGCCGAGCGACTCCACCTGCCGTACGATTCCGCCAGCCAGTTCTACCGCACCTACGAAGGGGCGCCCGATTCCACCCTGGGCTCGGTCACGCCACTGCTCAGCTACCCACTGGGCGTGCCGATGAGCGAGCGCGCCAAGCGGTCTCAGCTGGAGCAGGCCGTACAGCGGCTTCTCGCCGAGGGGCCTGGGGCGATGATGGGGTCGACCCTGCTCGCAGTGGATGCGGCCGAGCTGGGCGATCGCGCGCTGATCGACTCGCTGCTGCCGCACAGCTATCAGGGCCATCTGCGGGGCCCATTCCTCATGCTCTCGGAGACCCCGACCAACGACGCGGTCAACTTCGTCACCGGCGCGGGCGGTTTTTTGCAGCAAGTGATCTACGGCTACACCGGTCTCCGCCTGGGAGAGCAGGGCCTCGACTCGGCTTTCGCACCGGTACTTCCGTCGAGGATTCGGCGGCTGGTTCTGCGCAACGTGGCGCTCCGCGGACAGCGGTATGACGTCGTGGTCGATTCCGCAGGCCGACACGTCCTGCCCCACCGGCCCAGCCCCCAGCAATGATCGCCGCGGCGCTCGCGGCTGGCCTGCTCTTCATCTCCCTACCGTGCTGTGCGGAAGCACCGCTCGGCTCGGCGCAGCGCCCCGCCTTGCGAGCCGACGCCACAGCCTTGCGAGTGCCGGCCGAGTCGCGTGTCCCCGTCCTTTCTTTTCCCGAGCCCGGCGTCGACGATACCGCCGCGTATCAGGGCTACAAAACTCGCTTCTACCGCGACTCCAGGAACAACGCTGTCCAGATCTATCTCCAGCCACCCGGCAGCCGGGTGGTCCTCGTCTGGGCGGATGCCGCGAACGAAAGCGTCGGCTTCACGGTACGCGACCCGGCAGGACGACCGGCTCGGCTCGACTGGGGCGCCGAGGAGGCCGAGGTCGCGGATTCCGGCTCGACTCGAAGCATCGAGTACCAGCTCGCAGCAGATGCGCCGCGGGTCCAGCTCGGTTTGTTCGTCCTCGGGTCGATGCGAGTGGAGCGGGACTTCCAGTACGACCGGCGTCATCTCAAGCCCTTCACGGGCCCGCCGTTTCGGGTGGCCGAAGAGTCGCTGCTGGTGGCGACGCTCACGCGGCTCCCGGCAGATGAACAGGCGCGCCAGCTCGAGATTCTCGCCACGGATAGCGTGGCGACGCTCCGGCGGCGGCTCGATCCGACGCTCACCATGGATCAGACGGATAGCACTTGGGTCGCCAGCATTCGTCGGCCGTCGCTCGATGGCCGGAACCATCTGACGCTCGAGATTCGGGTCAACCGAGCTGCAGCTACCGCCCGGATCGTCGGCAGAACATTCGTCGTCGCCTCCCGCTCGACATCGCCGGTGCGGCTCCGAGTGCGCGTGACTACCGACGCGGCGCCACTCACGCCGCTCTCCCGGACCGACATCTTCACGCCGGTGTTTCTCCAATTCCTGGCCCGTGCACGCGACACCAACGATCCCCGCTACCGGCGGCTCGAACGTGAAGTGCGCGGCGTCGAGCTGCTCAGCAGCGAAGAGAAACTGATGGCGGGGCTGCCCAACTTCGCGACCTATTTCGGACGCGACATGCTCATGACCGCGCTCATGATGCGCCCCATCTGGTCCGAGGCCATGTCGGAACACGTGATCGCGAGTGCGTTGCGGAAGCTGGGGCCGGCGGGCGACGTGAGCCACGAAGAGGCGCTGGCGGGGCAGGCGATCCGGGAAAACGCCCGCGTCTACGACTCACTCGTCACGCTGGCTACCACCACACGTCGGGGTGGGCGGCCCGAGCGAGCGGACAGCATGCTGGCCCAGGCCCGCGATGTTCTCGCCCACCTCCAGGCGACCCGCGAGAACTACTTCATGCGCGACGACGAGTTCCAGCTGCCGGTCCTGGCGGCGCGGTATCTCGCCGACACCGCCGTGAGCGCCGGCCGCAAGCGCGCCTTCCTGCTCGATTCGTCGGATGGTGGCGTTGCTCGCCTCACGCTCCTCATCCGGGAATTGGGGCTGGTCGCGAACGAGACCCGCCCCTATGCGGATGATCCCCGTCCGACCAACCTGGTGAGTTTCCCCCGGCGGGACTCGACCCACTGGCGATCCGCGAGC
>DATJGL010000005.1:0-3431 GCA_035495075.1 Gemmatimonadales bacterium | reverse complement strand
GTGGTGTCGGTGACCCGGTGGATGTTGCGGGCCCAGACCCAGCCCACCTCGTCCTCCTCGGTGACGACCGGGTAGAACCCGCGAGTCGTGGTGTCCTCGCGAAGGCCCATCTCATCGGGTGGGTGAAGCAGGCGGATTCGGTGCACGGCGGTCGATGGCGTGGGGCGCAGGTTGACATTCCGCACCACGACCGCTCGACCGTATTGGGCGACTGCGCTGTCTTGCGCCGACGCTTGCGGAACCGGACCTGCGAATTCCGCGGCAAGCCACGCTGCAGTACCGATGGCGAGCAGAGTCCGCCGGCGAGCCGGGGCCCGCGATCCGGCGCTCAGGCGGTGAGTTCCCGGTAGAGCCACCCTTTGGCCTTGGTCCAGTCACGCCGGACCGTGCGCGACGTCGTACCGACCACATCCGCCGTCTCTTCCTCGGTGAGACCGCCGAAGAAGCGGCACTCCACGACCTGGGCCAAACGGGGATCCAGTACCGCGAGCCGGGTCAGCGCCTCGTCGAGGGCGCACAAGGTCTCCGCCCGCTCGTCGATCGCCGTCACGCCTTCGTCCAGGCGGAGCGGCTCCTGGTTGCCGCCCCGTTTGAGCGCCCGCCGCCGGCGAGCATAGTCGACCAGGACATGTCGCATCGCTCGCGCCGCGAGCGAGAAGAAATGCTTCCGGTCCTGGATCCCCACTCGGGTCTGGTCCACCATCCGCAGATAGGTCTCATGGACCAATCCCGTCGTACCGAGCGTGTGGTCGGTGCGCTCACTGCTGCCGACCCGGTGGGCAATCCGGTGCAGCTCGTCGTACACCAGCGGGAAGAGCTGGTCGATGGCTTCGGTGCGGCCCGCACCGATATCGAGCAGCAGGTCGGTGATCGGGCGCTGCGTCTCAGGTGAGTCGATCGGTGTCATGGCGTTGCGCTCGCCAACAGCGCGCGGTACCGGGTTGCTTCTTTGTGATCGCCACGCGAACTGTAAAAAGCCACCAGCCGCCGCAAGCTCTCGTTCTTCTCCCGGATACCCCACTGGCCGGGCACGCTATTCAAATTGCGATAGCTCTCCAGCAAGAAAACTTCGGCCTCCTGGGGCCGGTCCAGGCCGGCCAGCGCGACACCGAGCGCACGAGCCGTCACTGCGGTAGCGCCGGCGGTCGGGCCCAGCTTCAGGCGTCGGATTGCCAGTGCTTCCTGGAGTAACGGCTCTGCTTGGGCCTCTCGGCCCCGCTCGTTCAGCAGCTCGCCCAGCGCAGTCTCTACCTCGGCGATGCGAGGATGGCCTCGGGGAAGGGCGCGGCGGTCAATAGCCAGTGCTTCCTTCAGCACTCGCTCGCTTTCGCCATCGCGGCCAGTCCGATGAAGCAAGATGCCGAGGTTGCGGAGGCTCGAGGCCACATCGGGGTTTGAATCGCCGAGGTTGCTGCGTCGCAGCGCCAGCGCCTGCCT
Organism: Gemmatimonadales bacterium; assembly: GCA_035495075.1. Taxonomy (GTDB): domain Bacteria; phylum Gemmatimonadota; class Gemmatimonadetes; order Gemmatimonadales; family GWC2-71-9; genus DASQPE01. Next base: position 1,994 of record DATJGL010000005.1, on the reverse strand, counting down.
GAGCAGCGGCTCCGCTTCGCTGTAGCGGCCTTCATCACTGAGGACCGCGCCCAGGTTGTTGAGCGCGGTCATCGTATTGATGTGTCCGTCGCCGAGCGTGCGCTGCCAGCTCGCGAGCGCTTCGCGGAGACCTGCCTCGGCGCCGGCCAAGTCTCCCGTGCGATACCGGACCAACGCCAGATTGTTGACCGTGCTGACCGTCTCTGTGTGATCGGCTGGCAGGAAGCGGCGGCGGATCTCCAGGGCCCGGACATAGAGGGACTCTGCTTCGTCGAAACGACCCTGCGCTTCTACGGTAAGGGCCAGGCCGTGGAGTGCATACGCCACCCAGGGATGGCCATCGGGATACGTTTGCTGCTCGACAGCCAGCACTTCCCGCTCCAGTCGCTCAGCCTCACGATACTCGCCGCGGCTCACCCCGTTCACCGCAAGCAGATGCAGGCTCCGCATGAGCACAGGATGGGTCGGGTCGAGGAGTCTGCGTCGGATACCGACGGCGGCGCGCAACGCTGAGTCAGCGCCGGCCAGGTCCCCGGTCTCATCCAACAGCTCTCCAAGGCTCTCGAGATCCATCGCTACGGCGAGCTCGTAACCGCCGTGCCACCGCGAATGAATCCCCAGCGCTTCCCGGTAGAGCGCATTGGCCGGCTCGAAGTTTCCCAGGCGGCGCTCGACCGATCCCAGCGCCCTCAAGGTCGAGGCCACGCTCGTATCCTCCGGGCCGAACTGCCGCTGGCGGATCGCGAGGGCCTGACGGAGCAGCGAATCCGCGCTGTGGTAGCTGCCTTGCTCGATACGCACGTCGGCCCACTCGACCAGGCGGTCCGCCAGCTGGGCGCTGGACTCACCCCGGAGCGCGCGGCTCAGCCTCACGGAGCGCTCGAGCAGCGTATCGGCCCGGCCATAGAGACCGAGCTGGCCGTTGATCTCCCCCAGAACACCCAGCAGCTCGGACTGAACCTCCGGCTGCCCGGCGAGTCCCACGTCCACCTGTCGCGCGCCGCGGTCCAGCAGCTCACGGGCGGAGACGTCGCGGCCGCGAGACTCCATCGGGTCGGACACCCTGAACAGGCCAACGAGGAAATTTCTGACCTCCCGCTCCTTGCTTGCCTCGCGTGCGGCAACCCGCGCCTGCCAGGCGGTGCTTGCGAGTCCGCCGAGCAGCGTGATGAGCACGGCGGTGGCAGCGAGCACTCCGAGCCTGCGCCGGCGGATGAATTTCCCGGCGCGATAGGTCCAGGTACTTGGGCGAGCAGTCACCGGCAGGCAGGCCAGGTGGCGGCGGATGTCCTCGCCAAGGGCCTCAGCGCTGGGATAGCGGCGCGACGGCTCCTTGTTGAGCGCCTTGACGACGATGCTGTCGAGGTCGCCACGGAGTTGCCGGCGGGTTTCGCCCGCAGCCAGCGAGGGCGGCGAGATCTCGCCTTCCAGAATGGCCCGCTCGAGCTCCAGGCGCTGGTGCCCCGCCGGCCGGTAAGGCCGCTGACCCGCGAGGAGCTCGTAGAGCAACACGCCCAGCGAGTAGACGTCGCTCGCGACCGTGACCGCCTCGCCGCGTATCTGTTCGGGGCTTGCGTACTCGAGTGTCATGGGGCGCACGCCGACACTGAGGCGCCGCGCGGCCGCCGAGGCGTCGGCGCCGGCAACCGAGCTTGCCCCAGCGAGCTTTGCGATTCCGAAGTCGAGAAGCTTCACCTGGCCCTCGGCGGTGACCAGGATGTTGGCCGGCTTGAGGTCGCGGTGGACCACGAGATTGCGGTGGGCGTATTGCACCGCGTCGCAGACGGTGAGGAACAGCGCGAGCCGCTGGGAGATCGACAACTGCCGCTCGTCGGCGTAACGGTCGAGCGGTGTGCCCTCCACGTACTCCATGGCGAACCAGGGCAGGCCGTCGGGAGTGACGCCGCCTTCGAGTAGTCGCGCAATGTGGGGATGGTCCAGCGAGGCGAGAATCTGCCGCTCCTCGAGAAAGCGGCGAATCAGGTGATCGTCCA
>DATJGL010000004.1:0-30508 GCA_035495075.1 Gemmatimonadales bacterium | reverse complement strand
CCCTCGGATGGAGCCGCCCTCACGACGGGCGCATGTCGTTCGATCTCCAGACCGACAGTCTCGGCATGTTCGACTCCCTCCTGACAGCGTGGACCGGGCTCACCCGAGACACCGCCCGCGACGCGGTGCCGCTCAGCGGCGGTGCTCAAGGCTCGCTGACTCTGGGCCGGAGTCTCGACTCCCTCGATGTCGCCGCGTCCTTTTCCGCAAGGAGTCTCGCGTGGAGCACGCTGCGTGCTCCCACCGCCATTGGCGCGTTCACCTACGTCGGCGGACACCGCCCGCGGATGACCGCTGCATTCGGCATCGATTCGTTGGCGATGCGCCAGCGGGTATTCCGCCGGCTGGGCCTGCAAGCTCGCGGATTCACCGACTCGCTCGAGTGGAACGGCGCCGTCGCGATCGGCAACGAGGTTCCTTCCCGGCTCACTGCGGGGGGTCGGTGGTGGCATCACAGCGACGTCCAGCAATTCGCCGTGGACGCCTTTCACGCGCGCCTGGCCTCGCGCACGTGGGATCTGACTGCGCCCGCCCTGATCAGCTTGTCGGACTCGGCGCCGTCGGTGACGCCGCTGACGCTCGAGGCAGACGACGGATCGGGACGGCTGTTGGTCAGCGGGAGATTCCCCGGCACGGCGCCGGGCCAGCTTAGGCTGGACGGGTTCGGTGTGGGCCTCCGCGACCTGTACGGGCTGATGCAGCTGGACACGACCGGTGTGGATGGCGGCATCGGCTTGAGGTTCGACGTGCGCGGCACGGCACGCGAGCCGCTGATCGAAGGCGGCGTTCGGCTGGAGGACGCGGTGGTGCGCGACGCACACATTCCGTTCGCGCATACCGTTTTGAGCTACAAGGACCGACGGCTCACCGCCCATGCGGGTCTCATCCGGACCGGCGCGGAGCTCGTCGAGGTGAACGCGGAGTTGCCCATCGACCTGGGGTTCACCGGTGTCAAGCAGCGCCAGCTCGACGGCCCGATCAGCGTGCGGGCGCGGGCCGACAGCGCGGACCTGAGCCTGCTCGAGGCCGTAGTCTCGGGCATCCAGGACGTGGAAGGTCAGTTCGTAGCGGGGGCGGAGATCAAGGGGACCTGGGCCAAGCCCGACATCAGCGGCTTCGTCAACGTGACGCACGGCGCCATGACCATCCCCGGCATCGGCGTTCGCTACGCGGCGATCCTGGGTCGGGGTGAGCTGCGCGGTGACTCACTGCTGGTGCCGTACGCCCTCGTCACCAGTGGACTGGGGACGCTCCAGATCACAGGCGGCGTCCGCTTCGACAGTCTGTCGCACCCGCTGCTCAACGTTGATCTGGAAGCCCACCAGTTCGAGGCGCTGAAGATCCGCAACTTTCTCAGCCTGACGGCCAGCGGCAATGTGCAGCTGCGTGGCCCCGCGCTCAACGCGGTCGCCACGGGCAACGCCACGGTAGACGAGGGCGTCTTCTATTTCGCCGATCTCATCAACAAGAACGTGATCAATCTTGAGGATCCCACGATCGCCGATCTGGTGGATACCTCGCTGGTGCGGCGGGCGAATCTCGGCTCTCAGATCCAGAACCGGTTCCTGGACTCGCTCACGGTGAACAACCTCCAGCTCGCGATGGGCCCCGGCGTGTTCCTCCGCTCTACCGAAGCCAACATCCAGCTGGCTGGTCGGGTGACGGTCAGCAAGGTGAAGCGGGAGTACCGGCCGGTGGGGACGCTCGATGCGGTGCGAGGAACGTATGCGCTCAAGATCGGACCGGTCACCCGGGATTTCACCGTTGACAGCGGATCCGTCCGATACTTCGGCACCCCCGATCTGAATGCCGAGCTCAACATCAGCGCCCGGCACATCGTGCGCACGGTACGCACCAATGAGGAAATCCCGGTGATCGCGCAGATCACGGGCACGCTGTTCAACCCCAAGCTCGCGCTGGAGAGCACCGTACGACCGCCCATTCCGGAGACCGACCTCGCGTCGTACCTGATCTTCGGTGCGCCCGCCTCGGACGCGGTGGCTGCCGGCCAGCAGACGGCGCTGCAGAGCGCGCTGGCCGCATTCTCCAGCGAAGTCGAGCGGTTCCTGGTTTCCGACCTGGGCGTTCCGATCGATTACGTGGAGTTCCAGCCCGGCCTGAGTACGGGTGGCGGGGCCGCGGTGAGCCGGTTCGCGTTCGGATGGCGCGTCGGCAATAAGAGCTTCATCACCCTCAACGCTGGATTCTGCGGCGGAGCTGCCCAGGCCACTCCGTTCGGGGCCGAGAATTTCGGCGCCAGCTTCGAGTACCGCTTCAGCCGGGCCTGGCGCTTCCAGACCAGCTTCGAGCCGACCTTCACCAACTGCTCGCTGGCCGGCTACAACTCGACCTTCACGACCGCCCGCTATCAGATCGGCGCAGACGTATTCTGGGAGAGAGAGTTTTAGTGGCGCGTGCCCTCCTCATAACCAACCCCGCTGCTGCACGCACTGAACCGCTCGGCGTTACCGTGGTGCGCGATGCTCTCAAGTCCGCAGGCTGGACGACCGAAGTACTGGCGACCGGGGGCGCTGGCGACGCTCGGCGGCTGGCCGAGTACGGCCGGGATCACTCGATGGATCTGGTGGCCGTTTTCGGAGGAGACGGCACGACCATGCAAGCGGCCGCCGCGCTGGTGGGGACGGAGATCGCTCTGGGCGTCATCCGGGGCGGCACCGGAAACCTGCTGGCCGGCAACCTCCGGATTCCTGCCTCGCCGGCGCGTGCGGCCGAGATTCTGGTGCGAGGCCGTACCCGCCGGCTCGACCTGGGTCGCATGGAACGCCCGGACGGCGTCCACTACTTCGCGGTCGCGTGCGGGGCAGGGATGGATGCTCGCGTCATGGCGGGTACCGCGTCCGAGCACAAACGCCGCTGGGGCATGGTAGCCTACGTCGCGACAACGCTCCGACTGATCGCCGAAGTGCGCAGCACCGCGCACCACGTCATCATCGACGGGGTGGATTATGAGGCCGTCGCGGCGATGATCCTGGTCGCCAACTGCGGTGAAATCTTCCCGCCATACGTCAAACTGGGCCCGGCCGTGAGCCCCGAAGATGGGTTGCTCGACATCGTCGTGATGCGGGCCGACAGTTTCGGCGAGAGCGTACGGGCGGTCTGGGAGCTGCTCCGAGCCCGGGGCCCGGCACGGCCTGACGGGCTGGTCGGCTTTGGGCGTGGCCGCGAGATCCGAGTGGAGGCGGCCCAGCCGGAGCCGGTCCAACTGGATGGGGAGGCGGCAGGTGAAACCCCCTTTACCGTCACCGTCGTCCCCAGCGCTATAAGGGTGGTAGTCCCCGGCTGATCCCCCACCTGCGGCTGTTCCCTTTTTTGACAGTAAGTGCTAAGTTTGGGGCCGTCCGCCGTACCACAATGACCATACATCTCCACACCGGTCCCCCCGACCTCCCTTCGGTGTCAGATGGCTGATTCAGTTCTTCTGATCGACGATGATGTCGATGTCCTTCGCGGCATCGGTAACTATTTCGAGCGCATGGGGTACGAGGTCACCCGCGAGCTGAGCGGCGAAGCCGGATTGGCGACGTTCGACCGGCTGCGACCCGATGTCGTCATCCTCGACCTCCGACTCCCGGGGATGGACGGCATGGAGGTCCTGGAGCACCTGCGCCAACGTGACGCTGCCGTCATTCTACTCACTGGCAACAGTGACGTGCCGACGGCAGTTCGGGCCATGCAGCTCGGAGCCGAGAACTTCTTGACTAAGCCGGTGGACATGGCGCACCTGGCCGCTGCCACGGCGCGTGTTGCCGACAAAGTGCGACTCCGCCGCGTCAACGAGGCGCTGCTGGAGCAGACCGCCGCAGGCCCTGGGCTCGATTCGCTGGGAAGCTCGTCGGCGATGCAGGAGTTCGCGCACCAGGTCGCCCTGCTGGCGCAGAGCGAACGGACCACGGTGCTCCTCACCGGTGAGAGCGGCACGGGCAAGGGGTGGGTGGCCCGGATGATTCACGACCGGAGCCCGAGAGCCAAAGCGCCGTTTGTCGAAGTGAACTGCGCGGGTCTCAACGCCACGTTTCTCGACTCCGAGCTGTTTGGCCACGAAAAGGGTGCGTTTACCGACGCGAAGGATCGCAAGCAGGGGCTGTTCGAGATCGCGGACCACGGGACGATTTTCCTGGACGAGATCGGCGACCTCGCGCCCGAGCTGCAACCGAAGCTGCTCAAGGTGCTCGAGACCAAGACCTTCCGCCGGCTGGGCGGCACCCGGGAGATCACCGTAGACGTGCGCCTCGTCGCCGCGACCAACCGGAATCTGCAAAGCGAGGTCGAGACCGGCCGATTTCGGGAGGATCTGTATTACCGCCTGAGCGTCATGCCCCTTCAGCTCCCAGCGGTGCGGGATCGCTCGCGCGAGGATCGTCTCGCCTTGATCACCCGCTTGGGAAGCGACCTCCGGGTCGAGTTGCCGGAGGCGCCGGCCGCATTTTCCAGCGAGGTCGTCGAGCGCCTTCTCGCGTATGGGTGGCCCGGGAATGTGCGCGAGATGCGCAACGTGCTCGAGCGCGCCATGATTCTTGGCCGGGGGCAGCCCGCGATCAGCGTCGAGCATCTGCCTGGTGAGTTCCGGGCGCGGCCGGGGGTGGGCGATCGTAGACACACGCCGCTCAGCCTGGACGATCTCGAGCGCCAGCACATCGAGCGCACCTTGAAGCATCACGGTGGGAACCGGACCCGGGCCGCTCAGGAGCTCGGGATCTCCCGCGCCACCCTCATCAACAAGATCAAGCGGTACACCATCAGCGCTTGAGCCGAGACCCCGCTGAGCCGATGAGCGAGCATTACAAGCCCAGGGAAAAGGACGCGATGCGCTGTCGGGCCTGCGGCCGCGAGGAGCGCGCCTCTGAGGGCTATCCCTGCGTCGAGTGCGGCACGTTCATCTGCCTCATCTGCACTTTCCGCGGTGTCAGTCGCTGCTCCGAATGCGCCGCGAAGGCCGGGCGGGCACCTACCTGACCGCTATCGTCGCCCTCGCCGCCGTTACGCCCCTGCTCGCGGAGCCCAGCCTTCGTACCGAGCAGGTCTCGCAGCTCGTAGTCGGCGACACCGCCGTGGTGGTCGAGCGCAAAGCCGAGTGGCGCCGGGTGCGGCTCGACCGCGACGCCTACGAAGGCTGGATCCACCGCGGCTTCGTCCGGGAGTGGACCCGCCGGGAGAGCGACGCCTGGAACGATCGGGCTCGTGCCTGGAGCGAGGGAGCCGAACTCGAGCTGGGAGGTCGGCGAGTCCGCCTGCCGTTGCGCGCGCGAGTGGCGCTCGTGCCCGACGGTGTGCTCCTGCCCGACGGACGCGCGGGCCGGGTCGTGCAAGGCGCGGTGCGGCGTTTCTCCGAAGTGCTGGCGGAAGCCCGATCGATACCCGCCGAAGAATGGGCGGCGCGGCGTTTTCTCGGGGCGCCGTACCAATGGGGCGGCGTTACACCGTGGGGTGTGGACTGCTCCGGCCTGGTGCAGACAACGTTCGCAGCACGCGGTCTGGGGCTGTCGCGCGATGCCGCCCAACAGGCCACGGCGGGTGACGAAGTCCTTGCGACAGACATCCAGCCGGGGGACCTGCTCTTTTTCCGAGGCGAGCTGACCAGCGGCATTACGCACGTCGCCTTCGCCGCGGCGGGCGAGATGCTGGTGCACTCGACCGTCGCGTGTGGCGGAGTGGTGCGCGAATCCTGGCGTCCGGGTACACGCGCCGCGACCCTGCGGGAGCGATTGCTGGTGGTACGCCGGGTACAGTAGCGCCCGTCTATCTTCCCCGCATGACCCCAAGCCGGCTCGTTCTTTTCGACATCGATGGTACCATCCTCCTGACTGCAGGCGCGGGCCGCCGGGCCATCACCGCGGCGCTGGCCGAGGCGGTCGGGTCCAGTGACGCGTTTGGACGGATCCGATTCGACGGGAAGACCGATCCCCAGATCGTCACCGAGCTGCTTGCATCGACCGGCGATCCGGGACCGCATCCTCCCGAGCGAGTCCGGAGCTTCTGCGACCGATACGTAGCGTTGCTGGAACGCGAGCTCGCCGACCCGGTCGGTGTCACGCTCATGCCCGGCTTCCCCCGGATCCTCGACCGGCTGGAAGCGGAGCGAGGCGTCGTCATCGGCCTCCTCACCGGCAATCTGGAGCGCGGCGCCGTCCTCAAGCTGCGCGCGGCCGGGCTCGATCCCGGCCGCTTCAAGGTCGGGGCCTATGGCTCCGACTCACCCGACCGACCCGATCTGCCGGCCATCGCCGCTCGGCGCGCAGAGCCGTTCTTTGGCCGGGCGCCGGCCGGGTCGGAGGTGGTGATCATCGGAGATACCCCCGCCGATATCGCCTGCGGCTTGAGCATCGGCGCCCGCGCGGTCGCGGTGGCGACTGGGTCGTACTCCGTTGCGCAGCTCGAGGCGTGTGGTCCGCACGCAGTCTTCGCCGATTTGTCAGATACCGAACGCGCCCTCGAAGCCATTCTCGCCTGACATGGCCCAGGAGCTCGAGCTCAAGACGGTCGTGACCGAGCCGGCGACGCTGCGACCCCGTCTGCTCGCAGCCGGCGCAACCCTCACTTTCCGCGGCGTGATGGAGGATCGCCGCTACGATCGCGACGGCGCGTTGCTGGCGCGCGACGAGGTTCTCCGGATCCGGCGCTTCATTCAGCCCGACGGAGCGTCCCACGCCGAGCTGACGTGGAAAGGCCGAACCCGCCGATCGGCGGACGGGTACAAGTTGCGCGAGGAGTTGAGCTGCGAGATCGATGCTGGGGCCGAAGCCGTCGGCCCCATCATCGAAGCGCTGGGCTATCGGGTCAGCCAGGCTATCGACCGGTACGTCGAGCTCTACGAGTTGGCTGGCGCCGTACTCCGGGTGGAGTGGTACCCCCGGATGGACGTCTTGCTCGAAGTGGAAGGCCCAGCCGAGGCGATCGAAGCAGCCATCGCGGCGACCGGCCTCCCTCGCGCTGGGTTCACCGCGGAGATGCTGACGGATTTCGTGCAGCGCTACGATGCGCGAGGTGGGAAGCGCGCGGCGCTCGCGCTCGCCGAGCTTGCCGGCGAGCCGCCGCCCTGGGAGGGGGTGTGAGCGCGCCACCGCGAGTCAACTCGAGCGGACTCGTTCCCGAGCTCGGGCCCGCCCTTGGGCGGCTCTGCAGTCGGCCCCAGGCAGCCTCCGGGCGATGGGTCAGCGTGGACGATATTCGCCTGGATCTCGTGACCCGCATCTTCGAGCTGGCAGGAGCCGCGCGCGGGTTCGCGATCGCGGATGACCGAGCCGCGGCGGTGAGCTCGCTCAATCGGCAGGCCTGGCTCACGGAGTGGGAGCGGGCCGTTGGCGCGACTGCCGACCGTATCGCCCGCGCCACCAACCTTCGGCTCGACTCGGCCGGGCACGAGGCTCGCCTGAGCGCGCGCCGGCGGAACGAACTGCTTCTGGCCGAGCCCGACCGCCTCGCGATATCCGGCCGATTGGGCGCCGGCAGCCTGCCTTTTATCCAAGCCCTCGATGAGCTCGAGCAAGTCGTGCCGAGTGCTTCCGCGCCGGGGGCGCGGGGAGAGGCCGCCGTTGGCGAGTGGCAGGAAGGGATTCTCTCGACGGCGCGGCGGCTCGAGTCGGCGTGGCTCGCACTCGAGGAAGCCGCCCACCGCGAGGAATCGCTTTGGAGTCGCGAGATCGATCGGGTCCGGTCGTGGCGACGCCCGCTCTGGCCGCTGTGGCTGGTGACCGGACTCGTGTTGGCGGCCGTGACCTATCTCGGCTTGATCCTGGGCGGCTATCTGCTCGTGCCAGCACCACTTCTTCCCTTGGCTCGGGAAGTGTGGACCCGCTTCTAGACGTTCCCTTCCAATTCCGAACGGCGCACTCTACTATCTAGCAGCGCAACCAAATTCTTTTGAAAATGATTCTCATCAATGCCAGCCTACGGACCCTATTGGCCTTTGCCCTGCTCGGGCCGCAGCAGCAGGAACCTGCCGCGAACGAGCAAGCCCCGGCCGTTCGACGGCTGGCAGCCACTGCGCAGCTAGGTGCGCAGGAGTATCGGGCAGGGGTCCAGAACGGCCGAGTCGTCGCGAAGGCTGAAATCGAGGAGGCGCGGCTCTTTCTGGCTGAAGCCAGACGCAGCGCCGCGCTGCTGCCGCCGGATGTAGGCCGCTCCACCGCACGGGCGCTCGATGACATCGTGGGGCTGATGGCGGCTACCGCCGACCCCGATACTGTGCAGGCCCGAGTCATCGCCCTCACCACCTCCCTGTCTCAGCGCCTCGGCATCTCGCTGGAAGAGATCCCCGCCGAAACGCCATCCCTCGCTCGCGGCGCCCAGGTGTTTCGAGAGAGCTGCGCCAGCTGCCACGGTGACCTCGGCCGCGGCGACGGCCCCATGGCCGACGGCCTCGATCCCAAGCCCGCCAACCTCACGGATGCCGCCGCGCTGGCGGATGCTTCGCCCCTCGACTTCTACCGCCGGGTTACGATCGGCGTGGTTGGCACCGCGATGCCGGCATTCGAGGGGCGGCTCTCCACCGACGATCGTTGGGCCGCGGCGGCGTACGCTTCGCTCCTCCGGCTTCCCGCCCCGAAGGGCGAAGTTCCCCCAGCGTTGGGTCGCTTCGATGCGACCGCAAGCCTCAGCGACGCTGAGGTGCAGGGGCAGCTTGCCGCCAGTGGACCGGACACGTCCCGGGCCCGGGTGGCAGCGGTTCGCAGTGTCCAGCTCCAGGCCGACGCTGCTGCAACAGCCCGCATCTTTGCGCGGGTGCGAAGCCAGCTGGATTCCGCCGATAAGCTGGTCCGGCTGGGCCGGGGAGCCGAAGCCAGCTCTGCCGCCTTCGATGCCTACATGACGTTCGAGCAGGTGGAGCGCTCGGTCCGCGCCAAGAATCCCGACCTCGCCGCCTCACTCGAGAATCGTTTTGCCGCGCTCCGGACCCGGGCCGCCGGTGGCGCTACACCGGCTGAGCTGGACCGAATCCGAAGCGGCCTGGCCGCCGATCTGGAGAACGCCGAGCGAGTGCTGGGCGAGACCTTGTCGCCGTTCAACCTGTTCCTGCAGTCGTTCGTGATTCTGGTTCGTGAGGGGCTCGAGGCCATCCTGGTGCTCGGTGCTCTGATGGCCTTTCTGGTGAAGACCGGTGCCGCGCATCGGAAACGGGATCTGCACGTCGGCGTCGGCGCGGCGATCGGCGCCAGCCTGCTCACCGCCTTCGCCCTCGAGACCGTCTTCCGCTTGAGCCCGGCGCGACGAGAGGCGCTCGAAGGGCTCACGATGGTGGTCGCCACCGCGGTCCTGTTCTACGTGAGTTATTGGCTGCTCTCGAAGATGGAAGTCGCCACATGGAACCGCTTCGTCCGCGGCAAAGTGCAGGATGCGGTCAGCAGCGGTTCCGCGCTCGCTTTGGCCTCGGCTGCCTTCCTCGCGGTGTATCGGGAAGGGTTCGAAACGGTCCTGTTCTACAAGGCACTCTTCGTGGCCGGCGGGTCGGGCAGCTCGACCGTCGCCGTCATTGCGGGCATCGCCTTGGGCGCGGTCGTGATGGTGATCGTCTACCTCGCGATCAACCGGTTTGGTGTGCGACTGCCGCTCAAGCCGTTCTTCGGGGTGACCAGCGCGTTTCTTTACTACATGGCTTTTGTCTTTGCCGGGAAGGGAGTAGCGGAGTTGCAGGAAGGGAATATCCTACCGACGACGATCGTCCCGTGGGCTCCACGAATTCCGGCGCTGGGCATTTATCCCACCTTGGAATCCCTCGCGGCCCAGGGCGTGCTGCTCGTGTTGCTGATTGTTGCGGTGCTCTGGACCTTCGTAATAGAGCCCAGGCGACTGAGGGTTACCTCCGTCATGGTACCGGAGCCTTCCCGTGAGACCGTGTCGTCCAGCCTTCGGCCAATGCCCTCGGTAACGGTGCCCGCCAGCAGCCGATTGGAGCTGCTCCGCTCGCTGGAGCGCATGGAAGCCGACCTGGCGGAGCTCCGGGCGGAGGTCGAGCGCATGCGCGCGCACCTAAGAGCTCGTGAGTCGCAAGCGGCTCCTCGCAACAATTCGTAACGTGGCCGCGTCGGTCGAAACGGCCCGCCCAGGCGGGCCGTATGCGTTGGGACAAGGAGGTGGTCATGATTGCGCGAACTTGGCACGGCATGGTGCCCGAGGCTCGGGCGGACGAGTATCAGGCATATCTGGAGCGCACCGGGGTGCCCGACCTTCGAGCGACGCCGGGCAATCAGGGAGTCTGGGTTTTAAGGCGGACGGAAGACGAGCGAACCCATTTTTGGGTCATCTCGCTCTGGGAGTCGTTAGCCTCGATCCGCGCGTTTGCGGGCGACAACGTGGAGCGGGCGCGCTACTACCCGGAAGACAAGGCGTTTCTGCTCGAGCTCGAGCCGCATGTCACCCACTACGATGTGGTCGCTCAGCCTGATCCGGCGGAGCTGAAACGATGACGGAGATCGAACGGATCGAGGACGAGCTTCGGCGTGGTCACGATCGGGGGGCCTGGCACGGGCCCGCGGTGCGGGAGGGCCTCGACGGCATCACCGCGTCCGCAGCGGCAAGCCACCCGATTCCGGGCGCCCACTCCATCTGGGAGCTGGTCCTTCATCTTGCTGCCTGGCGCGGTGAGGTCATGCGGCGCCTGGAAGGCGGTGAGCCCGGCATGCCGCCCGAAGGCGACTGGCCTCCGGTCGCCGACACTAGCGAGGCGGCGTGGACAGAGGCCCGTCGCCGTCTCGAGGATTCGCATCGGCGGCTGGCGGAGGCCGTCGCCCGGTTTGCAGAGGACAAGCTCGACCAGCCGGTCGGTCGGAAGCCGCCCGACCCGGCGCTGGGGAACGTCGGCACTTACTACGTAATGCTGCACGGCATCGCGCAGCACGACGCCTATCACATGGGTCAGGTCGCGATTCTGCGGAAGGTCGTCCAACAGTAGAAAGCCGAACGGTCCGCCATGCGGCGGACCGTTCGTTCAAAGAGGTGGCAGATCGCCCCCTGAGTTTTCGGAAACGGACCTTAGTGTCCGCTCCACCCTTCTTCGACCTGCCACTTTTCCAGCGGAGCAGCCTCGCTCCTCTGCTTCTCTACAAAAGCAAGGCAGGTGCCAGTCGGGCTCATTTTTCTAACAGATTGGCGCGTCGCATCTTAACACTCAATGGCTTGCTGTATAACAGGCCTCGATGCTGTCGGCATTCTTGACAGCCAGCCCGCCGTCACCGCAAACTCACGCCGCCACATTGATTTAGGCGGGCGCAAAAGTCTTTGGCGACGTCTCCGACTTGTCAGGCTTGTCTGGCTTCTCAGGCTTGAGGTACGGTCCGGCCGGTACCTCCACAGGATCACGCCATCGCGCTAGCAATGCCGCGCCGAGCAGGACGAGCAGGATGCTGGTCAGCTGCGCGAGCGTAAGACCACCCCACAGAATGCGATCGTCCTTGGCCCGCAAGATCTCTACGAAGAAGCGTTCCGTTCCCGCCAGCACCAGGTACAGGCCGAACAGCCAGCCAGTCGCCCGAGCCCGGGTGCGCACTGCCCAAAGGATCGCGAAGGCCACCAGCATGATTGCGACCTCATAGAGCTGTGTCGGGTGCACTGCCAGGACCGTGCTTGGATCGATGCCGGGCGGGACCGGAATACCGAACTGCTGCTGCATGTTCGCGGCGGTGGACGGCGGCAATCCGCGGGGGAATCGCATTGCCCAGGGAAGCGAACTCGGCCTTCCGTAGTCGTCGTTGACGAGAAAACAACCGACTCGTCCCAGCGCGTATGCGGCGGCCAGCGCCGGAGCGCCCAACTGCATGGTCCACCGGGTCGGCACCTTGAGACGAGCCCCGTTCGCGAGGACCGCGACCACGCCACCGATGAAGCCCCCGTACCACACCAGGCCGCCGCGGGAGAACAGCGAGCTTGGGTCGCGAAAGAGGGCGACGTACCAGAGCTTTGCTCCCACGATGCCGCCCACTACCGCTGCGGCGACGATGTCTCCGGCGTAGTCCTCCCGCAGGCCGCGCCGGCGCAGCTCCAGCGAGATCAGCCAGCCGCCGACCAGAAACGCGACCATCATCATTATCCCGTAACCGGTAAGCTCGAAGCTGCCGATGTGAAACGTGAGGGGATAAATCGTCATGCGAGCGTCCTGTGCGGATCCGGCACGCGAAGTCCCGGAATCGGGAGGTCGTCCCGGGGCTCGAGGTCCCAGTGGCTTCGTTCACCCTGCGCGAGCCGCCAGGCTCCGGCCGCGGCAATCATGGCGGCGTTGTCGGTGTTGAGGCGGGGAGAAGCTACGCTGACACGGGCGGTCCCCGCCAGACGTCCGCGCAACTGCTCGACCAGGGCCCGATTGCAGGCCACGCCGCCGCCGATCATTGCCTGAGAATAACCCAGCGCCTCGACGGCGTGGGCTGTCTTGGCGACCAGCACCTCGATTGCCGCGTCCTGAAAGCCGCGTGCGATATCGGCCCGGTCGAGGGCCAGGTCGGCGCTCGCTCGGACAGCTCGAAGCACCGCGGTCTTGAGGCCGCTGAATGAAAACTGGTACGGCTCGTCGCCCCGGCTCAGCTCGGCGAGCAGGGGGCGAGGGAAGCGGAACCGCTCCGGTTTTCCTTCGCGGGCAAGGCGTTCCAGGGGCGCCCCGCCCGGGTAACCCAGGCCAAGCAGCGTGGCGACCTTGTCGTAGGCCTCGCCCGCCGCATCATCGAGCGTCTGCCCGAGCAGGCGGTATTCGCCCCAGGCCGGCACATCCAGCAACATCGTGTGACCCCCGCTCACCAGCAGGGCGACGAATGGCGGGTCGAGCGCCGGATCTTCGAGCGTCGGAGCGAACAGGTGCCCCTCGAGGTGATTCACGCCGAGAAAGGGTGCGTCCAAGGAGTAGGCGAGCGCCTTTCCGTACATCACTCCGACCAGCAGCGCACCGACCAGGCCGGGGCCTGCGGTCACGGTGATGCCATCGAGCTGAGCGAGATCGATTCCCGCATCGGTCATCGCGCCATCGACCACGGAGGCGATGGTCCGCATATGCGCCCGGCTCGCCAGCTCGGGCACGACTCCTCCGAAGATGCGATGCACGTCCTGCGAGAGAATCACCAGACTCTTGAGCGTCGAGCGGCCGCCCTCCACCGCGAGCACGGCCGCCGAGGTCTCGTCGCAGGAGGTTTCGATGCCGAGAATTCGCTCAGCCACGTTCGCTCCGGCGGCAGGAAACGCTGTCTGGTGTGCTCTTGCCGGTGAGCCCGGCGGGCACCATCACTCGGAGCGCAACTCGGAGCGGAGTGGCGCCGACGACCGTTCCGGCTGCAACGGTTACGGTCACGCTGTCAGGAGTCAGATGCGCGAGCCGATACCGCGGCCCGCGCACCCGCACGGTCACCGTGTCCCGGTCGAGCTTGAGAGACGCGGCCAGGGCGGAAGGCAGCTGGACCGGTACCGGCCACAGCGTGCGCTCGGCGATCGCCTGAACGTTCAGCGTGAGCGTCACCCGCGAGGGAAAGACCCGAACGGCGCCAAAGCCGGCGGTGTCCACCATGACCCGCTCCTCGGTCGGGCCGTCGGCGCTGGCGATCTCGAGCGGGACGGTGCTCACCGAGTCGAGAGCCGACACTCTCTCCCGTGGCCCTGCCACCCGCACTTCGCCCGGAACGACGGCGATCCCGCCCACCAGCTCGAAGCCCGAATCGGACTGAATCCGGACGACGGGCCGGACGGGCACCGTTCGCTGGGCTACCGGATTCAGCTCGACGGTCACCTCGCGGGGTTCCACATCCTGGATCCGCACATTCGCGTTGCCGGGCAGCACTATGTCTGACGGATCGATGTCGAGCCGGACGCTATCGGCCGTGAGGGTGTCAGGGAGGATTCGCGTGAAGAACAGATTGTCGCGCGACAATCGGAGCAGCTCGCGGCGCGAGCCGACCGCGGTGGCGTGCAGCGGCTCGAGTGGACGCACCACGGCGCGACCGGGTGGCGGCTGTACCCGAAGCTCGACCTGGAGCAACCCGCTGGCCGGCTCTTCGCTCGAGGCGAAGAGCCAGAGTAGAACCGACAGGGCCACGGCAGTCAGCTTGAGGGGCCAGTCGGCGATGAGCGCCGTGGGCAGCCTCACCCTCAGGACTCGGCTTTTCCTTCGTTGAGCAGGCGCTCGATCAGGGCCCGGTTGACCGGTGAGCTCCAGTCGTGGGCTCCGATGACCCGCTTCACGATGATGCCGTCCCGGTCGAGCAGGAAGCTCTCCGGCACGCCCGTCGTCTGATAGGCCTGCTGAATGGCGGTAGAGCGATCCTGGAGAATGTCGAACGTGAGGTGGAGCGCCTGTCCGAAATTGCGCACGTCGGTGGGATCCCCCTCGTCCACGCTCACTGCCGCGATCTTGAAGCCCCGCGATCCCAGGGAGTCGTAGAGCCGCTGCATGGACGGCATTTCAACCTTGCACGGCTCGCACCACGTCGCCCAGATGTTCACCAGGGTCACCTTGCCCCGATAATGCTTGCGGAGGGACACGGTATCGCCGGTGGCGAGATCGACCACCTTGAAATCCGGAGCATGAGACCCGACGGCAACCGGCTCGGAGCCAGGACCGTACTTCACCAGTGCCGTGGCTCCGAGCGCGAGGCCCGCGAGAACTGCCAGCACCGCCAGCCACTGTTTCGACATGATCTCCTACACGCGCACTGCGCAGCAACGGCGGAGCGCGCGGGTTGCTTCAGCGGGGTCCGGTGTCCCAAAGACGGCCGTGCCGGCAACGAATGCATCGGCCCCGGCTTCCCAGGCCGTCCCGATCGTCTCGAGCGTGATCCCTCCGTCTACTTCCAGCGTTGCCCGGCTCCCGCGTGCGTCGAGCATCGCCCGGCAGCGACGAATCTTGTCGCTCGCTGCCGGAATATAGGCCTGGCCTCCGTAACCCGGGTTGACGCTCATGATCAGGACCAGGTCCACGTCGTCAACCACCTCTTCCAGCAGAGCCAGCGGCGTGCCCGGGTTGAGCGCGAGTCCAGCCAACATGCCGTGCTCGCGCACCGCCGCCAGCTGCCGCTGCACGTGCACGGTAGCTTCGGGATGGAATGTGAAGACGGCGGCGCCGGCCTCGGCGAAATCTTCGATGTAGCGCTCCGGTTGCTCGACCATGAGGTGGACATCGAGCGGCAGGTCGGTGAGCCGGGCCAACGCGCTGATCATCGGAACTCCGAACGTGAGGTTGGGGACGAAATGCCCGTCCATCACGTCCACGTGAATCCAGTCCGCCCCGCCTTTCTCCACTGCGCGGATCTCGTCCGGCAGCCGCTCGAGCGCTGCGCTCAGCACGCTCGGTGCGATCCGGACGCTCATCGCCGAGTCCCGGTGACCATCGGCTGGACGATCCTTGCGGTTTGCGCCGCCCGCACCCGTGGTTGACCGCTCACGACGATGTCCACCCGGCCGCCGAGATCGCGGCCGCCCCCGGCCGGTGGCCGAGTGGCGACTACCACGTTGGGCTCCGGATCTGAGGCCACCGTATCCACCGTGCCCACCCTGAGGCCGGCGGCAGCGAGGACCTTGCCTGCCTGTGGCAAGGCCAGGCCGATGACATCGGGGACCGGGACCTGCTGGGTGCCGGCGCTGGTCACCAGCGTAACGACACTGTTCTGCGGCAGGATCATCCCCGGCGGAGGATCCTGCCAGATCACAGAGCCACGTGGGATGGTAGCATGCGGCTTTTCGGCCTCGAATTTTGCCCTGAACTCGAGGTCCTTGAGCTTGCGCTGCGCTTCGGCGGCCGGCAGCTCGAGCACCCGCGGCACCGCGTGATCCTTGGTGAAGAACGGAACCGGCGACAGCCAGGCCGATGCGATGAGGTATCCAACGCCGAAAGTCGTGCCGACGATGAGAACGTCCCGCAGCAGCCACCGGGCAGACCTGCCACGCTTGGGCGATCCGCTCATTTCGTGCTTGGCTTCTTCCGGCGCCGATTTCGCCCGAGCCTTCGGCCGGCTACTCCGGGCCCACGGAACCTGGCGGCGAAATCTCATGCGATTCGTCTCAGCCGGGCGGCATAGGCGCCGTCCATCCGGTCGCGGTGCGGCAGGGTCATCAGGTCTCCGTTTGAGGTCAGCAGCGCGGGTAAGGCGTCATCGGGTGTCTCCCGCTCGAATTCCGCATGCTCGGCCAGGAAGCTGTCGACCTGGCCTTCGTTTTCTTCCGGCTCGAGCGAGCACGTCGAGTAGACCAGCAGTCCTCCGGGGCGCACGACCAACGCAGCGGAGGCCAGCAGCTCCGCCTGTCGCTGAATCAACGCCGCCAGGGCGTCGGGAGTCACCCGCCAACGCGCGTCGGGATGGCGAGCGAATGTACCGGTCCCGAGACAGGGCGCATCCAGGAAGACGGCGTCGACGTCGAGCAACGGCGGCCGCCGGGAATCGGCTACCACCACGAACTCTCGGCCGCCTGCGCGCCGAAGATTCTGGCGCAGCCGGGCGACCCGCGCTCGGCTGACATCGGCTGCCAGGACGCGCACACCCATCCGGGCCAGCCCGATTGTCTTTCCCCCCGGCGCTGCGCACGCATCGTAGGCCAGGCAGCCCGCCGGCATGCCCGCGTACCATGTGACCAGCGCCTGGGCTGGGTCCTGGACCAGGAAGTCACCGTCGGCGAAACCCGGTAGTTGCTCCGGCCGGGAGCCCGACACTGCAATGCCCGCGCCCCACGGCGCCGGAGCAGTACGGATTCCCGCTGCTGCGAAGCGGCGCAGGATGGCGTCTCCGGCCGCCCGCGCCGGCTGGATCACGAGTGCCGGTCGCGAGTTGTTCCAGCGCAGCAACCGATCGGTATCCTCGGGTCCAAATCGGTCGAGCCATCGACGCACCAGCCACTCCGGGTGAGAGTGCCGGGCGGCGAGGTCGAGCGGCCCCATTCCGCGAGGCCGATTCTGCGCACCCTCGCGGGTCATCCGTCGGAGCAGCGCGTTCACAAACCCGCCCGCGCGAGCGCCGCCCGCCTCCCGAGCCAGCGCGACGCTGGTGCTGACCGCGGCGTGCGGGGGGACCCGATCGAGCGCCGTGAGCTGATAAGCGCCCAGACGGAGAATGTTCTGCAGCGTGGGCGGCACACTGGCCCAGCCTCTGGCTGCCAGCGGCTCGAGACGCTCGTCGAGTCCCGTGCGGCGGCGCAGAACGCCGGCCGCCAACTCGTGGGCCAGCCGCCGATCAGGCTCGGGCAAGGGGCGAAGGGATTGGTCCAAAGCCGCGTTGAGCGGCCGGCCCGCGCGCACCTGCTCGAGAATGGCCAGCGCCGCCCGACGCGGGGCGAGCCCATCGTCAGCCGGCATTGCGACGAAAGATTCTCACCCCTTGGTCGCGGGACGGGTCATTGGGCGAGCATTCCCTGAGTCGGGCTTGAGGGCACCGCCACCTCTCTGCGCGGCATCCGTCCGGCAAGAAACGCGGCGCGCCCTGCATCCACGGCCCACCGCATCGCCCACGCCATGGCAGCCGGCTCGCGAGCTTCAGCCAGAGCGGTATTCATCAGGATACCGTCCACACCTTGCTCCATGGTCAGGCAGGCGTCCGAGGCGGTCCCCACGCCGGCATCGACGATGATCGGCACCGAGAGCCGGCGCTTGATCGAGCGAATCGAGTACGGATTGAGGAGCCCGAGTCCGCTTCCAATGGGGGAGGCCAGGGGCATCACGGCGGCGCAGCCGACGTCTTCCAGACGGAGCGCGGTGACCACGTCGTCGTTGGTATAGGCGAGGACTTTGAAGTCATCGCGTACCAGCTCCCGGGCCGCGATCAGCAGGCCCTCCGTGTCCGGAAGCAAGCTCTCCCGATCACCGATGACCTCGAGCTTCACGAAGTCGTTGAAACCGGCCTCGCGGGCCAGCCGGGCATACCGGATCGCTTCGTCCGCACTGTAGCAGCCTGCTGTGTTCGCGAGGAGAAAGAACTGTTCGGGATTGAGGTGGTAGAGGATGCTCTCGTCCTTGGTGCGATCGAGGTCGACGCGGCGCACCGCGACGGTGACGATCTCGGCGCCGGACGCCTCGATGGCACGGACCATCTCGGCGTTCGACCGGTACTTGCCGGTGCCGACCATGAGACGGGATCGAAAGGTGCGGTTGGCGATCGCAAGTGGGGTGTCGAGCAGGGCTTCGATGCCGGGCAAGGTTCCGGTCATCGGTCAGCCTCCCCCGACGAAGTGCACCAACTCGACTGCATCCCCGGCAGCCAGCTCGATCTCGCCCAGCCGCGGGCGGCGCACGATCTTCCGATTGTGCTCCACTACGACGGTTCGGGCGTCGAGGCCGAGGTGCCGGAGGAGGTCGTCCAGCGTGGCCGGGCCCTGAATGCTTCGCGCTTCTCCGTTTACGAGCAAACTGAGTTCTGCCATGGACAAAAGATAACCGCGCCGCCCCGCTTCACGACCAATGGTCGAGGAACTGAGTTACGGCTCGGGCTGGGTCGCCGGCGTGCCACAGCGCCCGTATGGCGGCGACGCCGTACGCACCGGCCGCGACCAGCTCCGGTACGCGTGCCGCGGTCACTCCGCCTATCGCGATGACCGGAAGCCCCAGGGTGGCGCATGCGGTCACCAGCGCCACGCCTGAACCCTGGCCCGGATGACCGGGGGTCGGGTAGATCGTGCCGACGGTGAGGTAGTCTGCCCCGTCGTCCGCCGCAGCAGATGCCTCTTCGATCGAATGCACCGAGCGTCCGATCCAACCCCTGGGGAACACCCTGCGGGCGTCGTGCGGAGCGAGATCGCTTCCGCTCAGCTGAACACCGTGTGCGCCCAGGGCGGCGGCGACATCAGGCCGTCCGTTCACGAAAACGGCGGCCTCCGGCGGCCTGGCCAGCGCAACGAAGCGCTCCGCCGCGGCAATGAGCACCCGGGTCGTGGCGGCGCGGTCGCGGGCGTGTAGCGCGACCGCCGAACCACCTGCGGCCAGCGCCGCCGCCCGGACGCCCAGATCGTCGAGCGCCAGGACCTCGGCGTCGCTGATGGCGTGTACCCGCGGGAGGGGCCGCGAGCCGCTCACGTGAAGCGGTCGCCGACGGCGACCCCGCGTCCCCGCACCCAGGCGTCAACGGTGATGCGCGTCTTCCCGGCTGGTTGGACCTCGAGCACCTCGATGGCTTCGTCCCGGCAGGCGATCACCAGCGCCCGTCGGCCGGCGGCGAGCACCTCGCCGGGAGCACCGTTGCCGCTCACCACGCGCGCGCCGAACAGCTTCACCGGCGCGTCGTGATGCATGGCCCAGGCACCCGGTGCCGGGTCGAAAGCGCGCACTCGCCGGGCCGCGCTCACAGCGGGGGCGGAGAAGGAAAGGCGGGTCGTCTCCCGGTCGATCTTGGGCGCGTAGGTCGCCGCTGAGTGATCCTGCGGCTCGCCCGGCAGATCGGCTTTGGCCAGGCGGGTCAGCACGTCAACCAGGGCCTTGGCTCCGAGCTCCGCCAGTCGGTCACTCAGGCTGCCGCCCGTCTCGGTTGGGGCGATGGGACTGGGCGCCCGTTGCAACACCGGTCCGCTGTCGAGACCTGCCTCCATGCGCATGATGGACACGCCGGTGATCTCCTCGCCGTTGAGAATTGCCCAGGGAATGGGTGCGGCTCCGCGGTAGCGGGGCAACAGCGAGGCGTGGACGTTGATCATCCCGAGCGGAGGGACTGACAGGATCTCGGGGCGCAGAATATGCCCGTACGCGACGACGACGCCCAGATCCGGTTTGAGGTGGCGCAACGATGCGGAGAAAAGGTCGCCGACGGGCCGCTCTGGCTGGAGGACTGGGATACCGGCGTCGATGGCTGTGCGCTTGACGGGGGGTGGGACAAGCGTGCTTCGCGAGCGTCCTTGCGCCCGATCCGGCTGGGTGACGACCCCGACGACCTCGCTCCGATGATCCAGCAGCGCGCGGAGTGACGGCACCGCGAACTCGGGAGTGCCGAAGAAAACGACCCGCATCACTCCTGCCGCGCGGTCGCCGGCTGCACCTCTTTGATGTAGCTCGTGTCTTCCTTGTGCTCCCGCTTCCAGCGTGCGAGCAACACCCGTCGCTTCATCAGGCCCAGATGATCGAGGAAGAGGATGCCGTCGAGGTGATCGATCTCGTGCTGAATGGCACGGGCGGTGAGGCCGCCTGCCTCGAGCCGAAACGGCTTTCCCTCGCGGTCGAGCGCTTCGAGGACGATGCGCTCGGCCCGCGTGACGTCGCCGTAGATGTCCGGGATGGAGAGACAACCTTCTTCCGCGGTCGCCCTGCCCTCAGCCTCGACGATGACCGGGTTCAGCATGGCAAACCGCTGCCCCTCGGCATCGATCACGGCCACCCGGTGGGCGAGACCGACCTGGTTGGCGGCAAGTCCGACACCGCGGGCCGCGTCCATCGTCTCGAACATGTTGTCGATGATGGTGCGGACGTCATCATCCACCGCAGTGACCTCGGCACTCCGCTGGCGCAGCACCGGTGACCCGAGCAGATGAAGAGGGAGGACACTCATCCGGTTTGGGCGGGCGAGTTGGTTTGGCCGACCCGGACGATGCGGGCCCGCTCCACGACCACGGTGGCCGACCCGCTCTCGACCGTGACCCGATCGTCCTTGATGTCCTTCACCTTGCCGATCAGTCCGCCGCTGGTGGTGATCTCGTCGCCCTTCTTGAGGCCGGCCAACAGCTCCTCGTGTTTCTTCCGCGCCTGGCCCTGCGGTCGAATGATCAGGAAGTAGAACACCAGGCCAATGGCGACGACCTGCATGATGAGGATGCTGAAACCGCCGCTCCCGGAACCGGGAGCTGGCGCCATCGCGAACAGCAGGGCAGGGGTCACTTGTGTCCTCGGTGATAGCGGTCGAGCCAGCCTCTGTGCCAGTGATCGAAGGTGCCGTCGCAGATCCGCTCGCGCGCCTGCTCGGCCAGTCGGATCAGGAATCGAATGTTATGAATCGAGACCAGGCGCAGCCCGAGCATGTCCTCGACCATGAAGAGGTGGCGCAGATAGCCGCGCGGGAATGTCGTGCAGGTCTCGCAATCGCATTCACCGTCCAGCGCTGCCCGCGAGCCTTTGAATGCGGCGCTTCTCACGTTGACCCGACCGGTGGGAAGCCAGGCCGTTCCGTGGCGCCCATTTCGGGTCGCCGCGACGCAGTCGAACAAGTCCACGCCGCGGGCAACTCCCTCGAGCAGGTCGGGCGGAAAACCAACGCCCATAAGATAACGGGGGATGCTCGGCGGCATGTCGGGTTCCAGGTCCTCGAGTATCCGGTGCATGACGGCTTTGGACTCGCCCACCGACAGCCCGCCGATCGCGATGCCGGTCCAGGTCCCCTGTTGCAGGATCCCCTCCAGCGAGCGACGCCGGAGATCTTCGAAGGTGCCGCCCTGGATGATGGGCCAGAGGGCCTGGGTGGGCGCGCTCGCTCCCGCCTGAATTCTCTCATGCTCTGCCCGGCAGCGATGAAGCCACCGAAGCGTTCGCTCCATTCCTTCGCAGGCGAGCTGATAGGGCGCCTGGCCCGGCACGACGTGGTCGAAGGCCATGGCGATGTCTGCGCCAAGCATCGCCTGGATCTCGGTTGCCCGCTCGGGCGTCAGCGTTCGCAGGGACCCGTCCACGTGGCTGGTGAAGACGACGCTCTCTTCGGTGATGGTGCGAAGCCCTTCGAGCGAGAAGACCTGAAAGCCGCCCGAGTCGGTCAGCATCGGGCCGCTCCAGCCGCTGAATGCGTGCAGGCCGCCCATGCTCTGGACGACCCCTTCCCCCGGGCGCAAGTGGAGGTGGTACGTGTTCGCCAGAACGATCTGGGCTCCCGTGCGACGCACATCGGCAGGGTGCAAGCCGCGTACGACGCCGTGGGTCCCGACGGGCATGAAGGCGGGGGTTCGAACTGCGCCGTGCGGCAGGGTCAGGCTGCCGGCACGCGCGGTGCCGCAGGTGGCGTCGAGTTGGAATTGGAACATGAAGGCGACGATTAGCTATCAGCTATCAGAGGTGCCGAGCCGCGGCGGGCCGAGCGGCGGCCTGTAGGACTGATAGCTGATAGCTGGCAGCCGAGAACCACTCTCCTTATCCGAGAATCCGTTCAATCTGCCGCCGATGTACCAGGTCGTGTCCTCCGATCATGCGCACGATATGCTCGACGGTTTCGAGTCCGCGCTCGCTGTGAAGTCCGGCCCGTTTCCACTGCGCGGGTTCGAGGCCGTGAAGAAGACGCAGGTTGGCGCTGCGGAGCACTGCAAGCTGCGCCAGCACGTCCGGCAGCGGCATCTCGCGATACCGAAAGGTCCGGGCCCAGGCATCCTGGTCGTATCCCTGGAGCGGCGGTGTGTCCTGAGTAAGTACTAGGCGCAGTCGAAAGCCGTACACCAGCTCGGTGTCGGCCAGATGGTGCACCACTTCCATGACGGACCACTTGCCCGGAGCTTCCGGTCGGCGGAGCACCGTAGGCTCGAGGCCGCGGACCCGGTGTTCGATCCAGGGGACCAACTCGGTCATGACGACGAGGGGGTCGCGGTCGCCTAGGACGGCGAAAATGGCGCGAATGTATTCCGCGGCCGCAGCCGGCGCGTTGCCGGCGGGATTCGAGAAGGTCGTCATTCCCTCACTCCAACGCAGATGACGGATAGCGGAGAGCGGATAGCGTCATACGATCACCATTGCATCCCCATACGAATAGAACCGATAGCGCCGCTCGATCGCATGCCGGTACGCCGCCTGGATCGCGTCATGGCCGGCGAACGCACTGGCCAGCATCAACAGGGTTGACCGCGGCAGGTGAAAGTTGGTGATCAGCCGGTCGACCGCCCGGAAACGATAGCCAGGCAGAATGAGGAGAGAAGTCTCGCCCGGTCCTGGTCGCACCACACCATCCTCACCCACCGCGCTCTCCAGTGCTCGCACTACGGTGCTTCCGACGGCCCAGATTCGTCCGCCCAGACGCCTGATCTCTTTGGTAAGCGCGGCCAGCCGGTCCGGAATCTCGAATCGCTCGTTGTGCATCGGGTGCTCCTCGATCCGCTCGGTTTCCACCGGCTTGAACGTTCCCGACCCTACCTCGAGATCGAGGCCTGCGATGACGACTCCCCTGGCGGACAACGCATCGAGCAGTTGGTTGGTGAAATGTAGACCTGCCGTGGGAGCGGCAACGCTCCCTTCCCGCTTGGCGTAGACGGTCTGGTAGCGGTTGACGTCGAGCGGGCCGGGTTCCCGGGTGATGTAAGGAGGTAGGGGCACCCGGCCCCGCCGTTGCATCAGGTCCTCGGCGCTAGCGCCGACGATCCGGACCCGTCGATGCCCGTCGGCCAGCACTTCCATGGTCTCGACCCAGACGTCGGACTCGAACTCGATCCGCTTCCCGGGCTCGAGCGCGCTGCCAGGCTTGCCCAGTGCCAGCCAGCCTCCCTCCGGCGCCGGCCGAATCAGCAAGACCTCTGCGGGAGCGCCCGACGGCCGACGACCGATGAGGCGAGCTTGTCTGACGCGAGTGGTGTTGAGCACGAGCAGATCGCCGGCGGGAATGAGCGTCAGCAGATCACTGAAGATCAGGTCTTCCAGCATCGGCGGACCGCCGGCTGCATTGCGCTCCCGTGCGACGAGCAGGAGGCGACTCGCAGTCCGCTCTTCGATCGGGGATTGTGCGATGAGGTCGGGCGGCAGCTCGTAGTCGAAATCGGAAGCGGTGAAGTGCCGTTCGGTCAAAAGAGCGCGGCCTGGGTCGAAGGTGGGGCGATGTTGAATCGGCGGTAGGCATGGGCCGTGGCGCAACGACCGCGTGGGGTGCGCTCGAGGAACCCCTGCTGGATCAGGAACGGCTCGTAGACCTCTTCCAGCGTCCCGGCATCTTCCCCCACCGCAACCGCCACGGTGTTGAGGCCGACCGGGCCACCCCCGAACTTCTCGATGATCGTGAGCAGGATGCGCGCGTCCATGTCGTCCAGCCCGAACTCGTCCACGTTGAGGCGGCCGAGCGCATCCGCCGACACGGGACCCGTGATGACGCCATCTGCGCGCACCTGGGCGAAATCGCGCACGCGACGCAACAGTCGGTTGGCAACTCGTGGGGTGCCTCGGCTCCGCCGGGCAATCTCGATAGTGCCCGCCTCATCGATTGGCACCTTGAGGATGGCCGCGGAGCGGGTCACGATGGTGCGCAAGTCGTCGGTCGGATAGAACCCGAGCCGCTCGACAATGCCGAAGCGGGCCCGCATCGGTGGCGTGAGCTGGCCGAACCGGGTGGTCGCGCCGATCAGGGTGAACGGCTCCAGCGACATAGGGATGGTCTGCGCGTGCGGGCCGTCCGCGATCCGAACATCAACCCGGAAGTCTTCCATGGCCGGGTAGAGGTATTCCTCCAAGGCGGGACGCAGGCGGTGGATCTCGTCGATGAAGAGCATGTCCCCCGACCGCAACCCGGTCAGCAGCCCCACCAGGTCACCCGGCTTCTCGAGAACCGGCCCGGACGTAGTGCGTAGCTGAACCCCCATTTCCCGCGCCATCAGCATTGCCAGCGTGGTCTTGCCCAGGCCGGGCGGGCCGAAGAATAGGATGTGGTCGAGGGTGTCCTTGCGAGCCCGCGCGGCCTCGACTGCGATCTGGAGCGAGGCCTTCACCTGCGTCTGACCGACAAACTCGTCGAGCCGCGACGGTCGAAGCGCCGCGTCGAGAGCGGGTTCGTCCGGAAGCGGGGCGGGGGTGGTGATTTGGATTTCGGCCATGAAACCTCGACTGCGTGAACGGTAAACGGTGAACAGTGAACAGGGGACTGCGGCGTCGGAACCCCCCGTTTACCAGTTACCGTTCATCGCTTACCGCTGTCCAACGAACAATCGGCCGTTCGCCAGGCTCCAGCTTCTGCACCGCCCCGCAATGAGTGCAACGGTCCGTCGTCGACGCCGTGCCGAGCGGCACGAGCTTGCGGTTGGTGGTTCCGCAACGAGGGCAGTTCCATTCCGCGGTCGCGGCGGGCACGGTCATCGGGGCCGGTCTCCACTTGCATCGTGAAGTCTCACTTCTTGGACCCGGTGAGCGCTGCCAGGGCCCGTCGGACCACGGCAGCGGTGTCACCGGTCGTTCCGTTGGCGAGCGCTCCCCGCACGGCTTCTTCCGCCGCAGCGGGGGCATACCCGAGCGCGAGCAACGCGCGCACCGCCTGCTCCGAGCCGGTGGAAGGCCGTTCGGCCGGGCTCACGGATAGATCGTCGAATCGATCGCGGAGCTCGAGCACCAGTCGCTCCGCCTTCTTCCGACCGATACCGCTGACCGTGCTGAGTGCGGCGATGTCCCGTTCGCGGATGCTGCGGACCGTCCGGTCCGGTCCGAGGGCAGAGAGCACCGCAAGCGCGAGCTTCGGGCCGAAGCCGCTTGCGCCGAGCAGTCGCTGAAAGATCACCCGATCGGCGGCCCGGTCGAAGCCGAACAGCGCCCATCCGTCTTCCCGCACGACCAGTTCCGTGTGCAGGCTTACGCGCGCGCCGCGCGGAGGCAATCGCTCGAAGACTCCGAGTGGCACGGTAACGGCATACCCCACGCCACTGTCGGTTTGCACCACGACCGTCTCGCCCTCGCGGTCGGCGAGGACGCCCGTGATGCTGGCGATCATCGCGCGCCCAGGAGGGCCCGCCCTCGCGGCTGCCGGCCGGCCCGGACCAGGTGCGTCAGTGCGATCGCAACCCCGTCGGCGGCGTCCGCCGGTGCCGGTGCTTCGCGCAGCCGGAGGAGTTGTGCCACCATGTACCCCACCTGCGGCTTGAGGGCCGCGCCCCGCCCGACCACGGTCTTCTTGACCATCGCGGGAGTGTATTCAGCCACCGGCACACCGGCCTCTTCTGCGGCCAGGAGCACGACCCCGCGCGCGTGGCTCATGACCATGGTCGTGCGCGCGTTGCGGGAGTAGAAGACGCTCTCGACCGCCATCATGTCGGGGCGGTGACGCGCGAGCAGCGCTGCGATGCCGTCGTGGATGACGAGCAACCGTGAAGGAAGAGGGTCGCGCGCGCGGGTTGTCAGAATGCCGCACTCGACCAGGCGGGCGGGGCGCCCCGTCGCGCCCTCCACCACACCGAAGCCGAGAACCGCGGTGCCGGGGTCGATGCCAAGCACCTTCATGCGGCCGGCCGCCTCAGGCTTCGGCCTCTGCCAACTGTGCCGCGTCGATGTCGAAGTTTGAGAAGACCTTGGAGACGTCTTCCAGCTCCTCGAGACTCTCCACCAGCTTGAGGATCCGCTCTGCGTCCACGCCTTCGACCTTCACCGTGTTCTTCGGCATCATGGCGAGCTCGGCCGATTCGATGGCAATACCTCGACTCTTCAGCGCGTCCTGGACGGCGTGGAAGGCCGCGGGGGAGGTCGTCACGATGTACTGGTCGCCGTCGCGAGCGAGATCTTCGGCACCGGCGTCGAGCGCCGCTTCCAGCGTTGCGTCTTCGTCCTGTCGCGCAGCGTCCAGGTAGATCTGTCCCTTGCGGTCGAACATCCAGCCTACTGAATTCGAGGCGCCGAGGTTGCCGCCGTTTCTACTGAAGGCATGACGAATCTCTGCCACCGTGCGATTCGCGTTGTCCGTAGTAGCCTCGATGAAAATCGCAGCGCCGCCGGGTCCGTACCCTTCGTACGTGAGCTCCTCGAAGGAAGCACCGTCGAGCTCACCGGTGCCCTTCTTGATGGCGCGCTCGATGTTCTCCTTGGGCATGTTGACCGCGCGAGCGGAATCGATGGCCAGCCGGAGGCGGGGGTTTCCGTTGGGGTCGCCGCCGCCGGCTTTCGCGGCGACGGTGATCTCGCGGATGATCTTGGTCCAGGCCGACGCCCGGCGCGCATCGGTCACCGCTTTCTTCCGCTTGATCTGCTTCCATTTGCTGTGTCCAGCCATCGCCGAACTCCTTGCGGCTCCCGAAGTTGCACAAACATAAGCCGCCGTTCAGTCGCGGTCCAGCAGGTCCTCGAAGCGGAGCCACTTCTGGTGGAAGAAGAGATCCACGAATCCGGTCGGTCCATTCCGGTTCTTGAGAAGCACGAGTTCGGTCGCCCCTTCGACACCGTGCCCGGGCCGGTACATCTCCTCCCGGTACAAGGCGAGCACGATATCGGCGTGCTGCTTGACGGCACCGCGCGCACCGAGGTCATCGAGCGAGGGTCTGGGATCAGGTCGCTCACGTCGGTGGCCAGGCAGCTGGGCCAGCACGAGGAGAGCGACATTGCGCCGAACCGCGAGGGACTTGAGCCAGCGGATTGCGTACGCGGCTCTCTCGTCCTGCCTTGCGGTGGCTGCGCTTGGCTGGAGCAACTGGAGATAGTCGAGGATGACCAACCCACGACGTGGGAGCCCTTCGAGCGCCGCGTCGATCTCACCGAAACCCGGCTCGAGCAACGCGGCGAGAGCGAGCGGCAGATCACGCTGTCCCACCGCGGCGCCCCCGATAGCGGCCCGACTCGCTTCGTTCAGGCGACCTTGCCGCAACTCGTCGATCGAGACGCGCCCCTCGATCGCGAGGGCGCGTTCGCGCAATCGCTCCTCGCCCATCTCGCCCGACAGCAACAATGTCGGCGTCCCGAGGCGGGCGGCTCGCAGTGCGACGCCGAGGCCGAGCGCCGACTTGCCGCTGCCAACGTCGCCACCGAGGACAATGAGATCCTGCCGGCGGAAACCGCCGCCGAGCGTGCGGTCGAGTGAGGGAAAACCGGATGCGACCGTGTCGGGCGATGGACTGTCCCCGCCGGCCGCGTCGATTCGCGCAACCAACGCCTCGAGCGGGGTCGGGGGACGCCGGCGGCCTGGTCTACGCGGCTCAGTCATGTGCCGAGCGCGATCCGCGCGGCCCGTGCGGCCTGCGCCAGTGCGTCCCCTGCGTCAACTCCTGCGCCCTCCCGCGCGGGTGCCACGAGTTGGCTGAGTGCCTGGGCCGCTGCCATCTGGTTTCCGCGCTCGAGATCCCCCAATGCCGCGGTCAGCGCCCGCTTGAGCGGAGGCGGCAGCGTAAGACTCGACACCCGGTGGCCCAGGGCGGCAACCCGCCTGCGGTGAGCACGTTCAGCCGGAGCCGGGTCGGCAAAGAGATCCTGGGCCACCCGGACGGTGAGCCAGAGCGCGAACACCCCATCCCGTCGCGGCCCCCGGGCAGCTTGCGGCAACAGTAGCAGGAGCGGTGTACCCCAGCTCACGTGAGCGCTCGACACAGGGCGGTGTAGACTGCGTCGGGCTGAATTTCCTGCATGCAGAGATGGTGACCCAACGGACACTCGGCCCCCCCGTCGGCGCTGCATGGGCGGCACGACAGGTTGCGCTCCAGCACGAAAGCGCGATTCGAATTGTACGGATGGTAGCCGAAGGCTCGGACGGTGGGACCGAACAGCGCCACTAGCGGCGTTCCAACGGCCGAGGCGATGTGCATGGCGCCGGTGTGTCCGGTCACCAGGGCAGCAGCCCGCTTGAGCAATGCGCCGGTCCCCTGAAGCGACAGGACCCCGGCCGCATTCACCGCCCGCGCGCTGCTCCGGGCCGCGACCTCCGCGGCGAGCATCGTGTCATCGGGGCCGCCCACCATGACCGCATCGGCACCGGTCGCGACTACCCGGCGCACCAACTTGACCCAATACTCCACTGGCCATCGCTTGGTCGAGACCGACGCGCCCGGGGCGAACGCGACGAAGGGGCGGTCCTTTCCAACGTTCGCCTGGGTCAGCCAGGTCTCGGTTTGATGGACGATATCCGGGTTGAGGTAGAATTCGGCCGGACCGCCGTCGGGCTCGACGTCGAGCTCCCGCGCCGCATCGAAGTACCGCTCCGCGACGGTGATATCCTCGGGATAGTGATTGCGCTTCGTCCGAATGAGCAGGTGGCGCGCGACCCGATACTGGGGGGAGGAGCGCCACCGACCGGGGACCAGGCCTCGCAGCAGCCAGCTGGTGGGACTGTTCTCGAGATCCAGGAGGTGGTTGAAGCGGGTGGCGCGGAGGCGGGCTGCAACGCCGAGCAGCGATTCTCCCGGGGCCACCCCCACGACCTCGTCCACCCGCGGGTTGTCCGTCAGCAGTGGCGCGTACCGTCGTCGGGTGAGGACAGTCAACCGGACTTGAGGGTGCCGCTGCCGGATAACCCGGAAGAGCGGGGTCGTGAGTAGTACGTCGCCCAGCGACCCCAGCCGCACCGCAAGGATGTGAGGAGAGACAACAATGAGGTTCACCCGGGGAATGTACGGAGCGCCGCGAGGCGGTGCCAGCGGCCAAGTCCTTGGCATGCCGCGTTGTGCACCTCCCTCCGGCCGCCTAATTTTGGGCCATGGCGCGCCCTAAGAGCATCCTCTGGGTGGACGATGAGGTCGAGAGCCTCACGTCGCACATCCTCTTCCTGCAGGAGCAGGGCTTCTCCGTCGAAACCGCCACACACGGTGACGACGCGATTGTGCTGCTGCAGCGGCAGAACTACGGCGTCGTGCTGCTCGACGAGCAGATGCCGGGGCGTCGAGGGCTGGAGCTGTTTCGCTCGATCCGAGCCATGGACAACGCTCTTCCGGTGGTCATGGTCACCAAGAGCGAGGAGGCGGATACGCTGCGCGACGCGATCGGCGCCGAGGTGTCCGACTACCTGACCAAGCCTGTCAATCCACGGCAGATCCTTTCGGTGGTGACTCGGCTTCTCGAAGGCGACCGCATTCGCCAGCAACGGCTGTCTCGCGACTTCACGACCCGTTTTCGGGAGCTCGAGTCGCGGAGGAACGCGCCGATGGGCTGGCGCGAATGGGTCGAGCTCGTGGTGGAGCTGGCGGAGTGGGAGGTGCGGCTGGGCGAGGCCGACGAGCCAGGTCTCCAGGACGCGCTGCAGACGCTCCAGGACAGCATCCGGGAGGATTTCGCGGGCTATCTCAGAACCAACTACGCCAGCTGGCTCCACGACGCTCGAATCGATCGGCCGCCGCTCTCGGTGGATATCGGCGCCGAGTTCCTGCGCCCGCTGCTCGAGAGCCGGCGCCGGGCGATGCTGGTGGTGGTGGACTGCCTGCGCCTCGATCAGTGGGCGATGCTCCGGCCGATCATTGCCCGGCGCTTCGACGTGGAAAGCGCGCATTACTTCTCGATCCTCCCAACGGCAACGCCGTTTGCCCGCAATTCGATCTTCAGCGGTCTCTTCCCAGCCGAGATCGCCGCGCGGTATCCGCGGTGGTGGGCGGAGCAGGACGAAGCCAGCCTAAACGCGCATGAGGCCGAGCTGCTGGTCGAGCAACTGCGCGAGGTGTGCGGCCGCCACGTGCCGGTGCGCTACGAGAAGGTCTTCACGTCGTCCGATGGCGAAAGCCTGCTCAAGCGTTTGCCGGGCCATCTCGCCCAGGACGGCGTCACTGCCCTGGTCTTCAACTTCATCGACCAGCTGACGCACGGGCGAACCGAGAACCTCACTCTCTATGAGGTTGCTCGCGACGCGTCATCGCTGCGAAGCCTCACGCGGACCTGGTTCGAGCGGTCTCCTCTATGGGACGCGCTCAGGGAGGCGGAGCGCCGCGGGGTCCCGGTTCTGCTAACGACCGACCATGGGTCGATTCACTGTCATACGCCGGCTACCGTGTACGCCAAGCGCGACACCACGTC
>DATJGL010000003.1:0-7273 GCA_035495075.1 Gemmatimonadales bacterium | reverse complement strand
TACGCAGAATCGTCCGACGCGAGGTAAACTGCCAGCTTCGCAATTTCCAACGGATCGGCCATCCGCTTGCTTGGATTGTTGGTTCGGAGGATGTCCTTAACCGCCTCGCCCTGCTCTTCGCCTGGGAAGCGACCGAACATCGCCGTGTCGGTCGGGCCCGGGCTTAGGGTATTCACGCGAATTCCGCGGTCGACGAGCTCGGCGCTGAGGATTCGAGCGAGATGGACGACCGCGGCCTTGCAGGTCGAGACGGTCGAGGTCGTCGGCCACCCCTTGCGCGCGCCAACGGACGCATTGATGATTACAGACGAGCCTTGCCTGAGTAGCGGCAAGGCTTTTTGAATCGTGAAGTAAGCCCCTTTGAAATTGACGGCTATCACCTTGTCGAAGCTTTGCTCCGTCACCTCTTCGAACAACAGGAACTCGCTGTAACCTGCATTTACGAAGACGCCGTCCAGGTGCCCGAACTCCCGCTTGATCGTGGCAAACATCGCGTCGAGGTCGGTGAGATTGCTGACGTCCGCGCGAACGGCGAGACTCCCGGGCCCAAGCGTCTCCTTAGCCGCTTGCAGCGACCTCTCATTCAAGCCGCAGATGGCGACGCGCGCGCCCTCTCTGTCGAATTCCTGCGCTGCGGCCAGCCCGATCCCGCTGTTGCCGCCGGTGATAAGGATATTCTTGCCCGCTAGCCTACCCATGGTCGTCACTCCTTCGGATTAGACATATCCGTGTCGGTTATAGTTCCGGGCAAATGTTAGCCGACGCCGCGTACCACCTCCGCGAGACTCGTTTGGCTGAGAGCCCAACCCTCTTGAGGCGAGCTGGAACGACGGACTACGGCACTTCCTCACTGAGCAGCCTCTCCCAGCGGCCAGGTCCCCCCCAGCGCCTTGTACACTGCGACGTATGCGGTCGTAGCGTCCGTTCGGCCGCCAGCCAGCTGGTTCTGGGCATCGAGCATCGTACGCTCTGCGTCCAGCACCTCGAGGAAATCCGCCACACCGCCCTCAAACCGGACCCGGGCGTAGTCGGCCGCACGCTCGCTGGCCGAGGCGGCGTCTTGCAGTCGTGCGAGGCGCGTCCGGGCCTTTGCATATCCCACCAGCGAGGCCTCGGCTTCCTGCATGGCGCGGAGCACAGTCTGCTGGTACTGCGCTTTGGCCTCCGCTTCGAGCGCGCGCGATGCGTCCACCCGGGCCTTCACCCGCCCCAGGTTAAGCGCGGGCCACGAGATCACCGGCCCGACAGCGTATCGCGTGGTACCGGTTCCTCCGAACGTGTCAAGGTCCCCGGATGTGATGCCGGCCCCGCCTTGCAGGCTGAGCCGTGGCAGATAGTCCGCCTGGGCCGCGCCGACGAAGGCCGTCTGCGCCGCCAGCCGCCGCTCTGCGCTGACCACATCAGGACGCTGGCGGATGAGCGAGTCCGGACTGGTTACCGGGATCGTCGCGGGCAACGCAGGAAGTTCACGGGCGGCTGTCAGCTCCGTCGCTACCTGCTCGGGCGACCGCGCCACCAGCACGCCGATCCGATACTGCGCTGCCGCGATCTGGGACTCGATAGATGGGATCGCCGCGAGCGTGAGCCCCAGCTGGGCCCTGGCACGCTCGGCGTCGAACGCGGTGCCTCGACCTGCGTCGAGCCTGTCCTCCACCACCTGGAACGTGCGCCGCTGATTCTCGGCGTTGCGCTGCGCAACGGCCAGCTGCCCCTGTGCGCCCCGCAACTCGAAGTAGGAGCGCGCCAGCTCGGCCGCTAGCGAGACCCGGACGTCACGCAGGTCTTCCTGCGCCGACGCGACCAAGGCTGTCTGGCCCTGGAGACTGCGCCGCAGGCCGCCGAAAACGTCGATCTCCCAGAAGGCGTCGAAACCGGCGTCCCAGAGGTTCTGATCCGGGAGGTTCGAGCCGAAGCCGGGGAATGTCGCGGCGGAGAGCCGCTGCCGGGTGTAACCCCCACTCACCGTGATTGTCGGAGCGAGATCCAGGACCGAAAGCAGCCGCGCCGCCCGAGCGCCGCGCACACGTGCTTGTGCTACCTGCACGTCGTAGCCGGCCGCCAGCCCCTCTCTGATCAGCCGTGTGAGGGTGGTATCGCCTGTTTGATCCCAGAATGCGGTGCGCGGGGCTTCCCGGACCACGACCGAGTCGACCGCGCGGCCGAGCGCGGGGGCAACATTGACCGAGGGCCGATGGTAGGTAGGGCCGACGGCGCACCCCGCCAGCAGAGCCCCCAGGGCAAGCGTGGCCGCCTTATGCATGGGCCGGCTCCTCCTGGGCCGGAGCCACAACCGGCGCCGCCGCCGTGCGGCGCCTCTCGACCAGTTGCTGAATGGTCACGTAAAACACCGGCGTGAGCAGGAGGCCAAAGAACGTCACGCCGAGCATTCCGGAGAAGACGGCGATGCCCATGGCCCGCCGCATTTCTGCCCCGGCACTGGCCGACGACAGCGCAAGGGGGACCACGCCCATGATGAACGCGAACGAGGTCATGAGAATGGGGCGGAGCCGGAGCCGGCAGGCCTCGAGCGCGGCACTCACCGGATCACGCCCCGCCAGGTGCAGCTCGCGGGCGAACTCGACGATCAGAATCGCGTTCTTGCACGCCAGCCCCACCAGCACGACCAGTCCAATCTGGGTGAAGATGTTGTTGTCACCCCGACTCAGCCACACGCCGGTGATCGCGGACAAGAGGCACATCGGCACGATCAAGATCACAGCCAGCGGCAGGGACCAGCTCTCGTACTGCGCCGCCAGCACCAGAAACGCGAGCAGCACGCAGAGCGGAAAGACGAAGTACGCCGTGTTGCCCGCCAGTTTCTCCTGATAGGTCAGGTCGGTCCACTCCAACGTGATCCCATTAGGCAGCACCTCGTCCGCCAAACGCTCCATGATCGCGATCGCCTCGCCGGAGCTCGTGCCCTGCGCCGGCCCGCCGTTGATGTCAGCCGCGGGGTAGGCGTTGTAGTGGAGCACCCGGTCGGGCCCGTACGATTGCTTCACCGTGAGCACGGATCCCAGCGGAATCATCTCCCCCGCCACGTTGCGCACCTTGAGCTGCGCGAGGTTGTCGGCCGTGGCCCGGAACGGCGCGTCGGCCTGGGCGATCACCTGGTAGGTCCGTCCGAAGCGGTTGAAGTCGTTCACGTAGATCGACCCCAGATACACCTGGAGTGTCTGGAAGAGGTCGGTGAGCACGATGCCCTGCCGCTTGGCCTTCTCGCGATCGACGTCGGCATACAACTGCGGAACGTTGATCTGGTAGCTCGAGAAGACACCCGCGAGCCTGGCGTCCTGATACGCCTTGCCCATAATTGCCTGGGTGGCTTTGTAGAGCTCCCCTTCGCCCAGCCCCGCCCGATCCTCCAGCTCCAGCTTGAATCCTCCGACCGTGCCCAGGCCCTGCACAGGCGGTGGTGGAAAGACCGCGATGAACGCATCCTCGATGCCGGCAAACTTCCGGTTCAGCGCGTCGGCGATGGTCAAACCGTATTCCTCCTTCGATTTCCGCTCGTCGAACGGCGAGAGCGTGAAGAAGACGATGCCTGCGTTGGGCGCGTTGACGAACCCATTGATCGAGAGCCCGGGGAACTGCACCGCGCCCGCCACTCCCGGCTGCTTCATGCCGATCTCCGACATCCGTTTGATCACGGATTCGGTCCGGTCCAGCGTCGCGGCGTCGGGTAGCTGGGCAAAGGCCACGAGATACTGCTTGTCCTGAGTCGGCACGAACCCGGTCGGGACGTGCTTGAAGCCGAACACGGCGAGCGCGATCAATCCGGCATAGACCGCGAGCGCGATGCTTCGGCGCCCCAGAATCCGCCGCACCGTCGTGCGGTAACCGGTCGACCCCCGGCTGAACACCCAATTGAATGGGCGGAAGA
This sequence comes from Gemmatimonadales bacterium, assembly GCA_035495075.1. Classification (GTDB taxonomy): domain Bacteria; phylum Gemmatimonadota; class Gemmatimonadetes; order Gemmatimonadales; family GWC2-71-9; genus DASQPE01. Next base: position 3,390 of record DATJGL010000003.1, on the reverse strand, counting down.
TCCAGCCAAAGACTCGATCGATGATCTGGGTGAGACCATCCGGCGGGGCGCCGTGGGGCCGCAACAGAATGGAGCTCAGCGCCGGCGAGAGGGTCAGCGAGTTCACCGCCGAGATCACGGTGGAGAACGCGATCGTGAGCGCGAATTGGCGGTAGAACTGACCGGTGAGGCCGCTCACAAACGCGATGGGGACGAAGACCGCGCACAACACCAGGGCGATCGCGACGATCGGGCGGCTGACCTCGTCCATCGCCTTGTGCGCTGCGTCGCGCGGCGCCAACCCCTCCTCGATATTGCGTTCGACGTTCTCTACGACGACGATCGCGTCGTCCACCACGATGCCAATCGCGAGCACCAGCCCAAAGAGCGACAGCGTGTTGATCGAGAACCCGAACCCCAGCATGATCGCGAAGGTCCCGACGATGGAGATCGGCACCGCGACCAGCGGGATGATCGAGGCCCGCCAGGTCTGGAGGAACAAAACCACCACGATCACCACCAGCAGCGTGGCTTCGAGCAACGTCTTCACCACTTCGCGGATGGAATCCCGCACGAATACGGTGGGGTCGTAGACGATCCGGTAGTCCAGCCCCTTGGGGAAGTTCCTCTTGAGCTCCTCCATGGTTGTGCGGGCCGTGCTCGCCAACTGCAGCGCGTTCGAGCCCGGCGACTGGAAGATGCCGATGCCGACGGCGTTCTTGTTGTTGAGCAGCGAGCGGAGCGCATAATCGCCCCCCGCCAGCTCGAGCCGTGCCACGTCACGCAGGCGGGTGATCTCGCCGTCGGCGCCGGTCTTGATGATGATGTCCCCGAACTCCCGCTCATCGAGCAGCCGGCCGCGGGCATTGATACTGAGCTGATAGTCGACCGGGACCGGCATCGGTGGCGCCCCGACTACTCCCGCCGCGACCTGGACGTTTTGCTCCCGGATCGCCGCCACCACATCGCCCGCGGACAGCCCGCGGGCCGCCACCTTCTGCGGATCGAGCCACACCCGCATCGCGTAGTCGCCGCCGCCGAAGATGTTCACCTGGCCAACGCCCGGAATCCGCGCCAGGACGTCCTTCACCTGCAGCAGGCCGTAATTCCGCAGGTACACCATGTCGTAGCGGCTGTCGGGCGAGACCAGGTGAATTACCATTGTGAGGTCGGGCGAGCTCTTCACCGTGGTCACGCCGAGCGTGCGGACTTCCTCCGGAAGTCGGGGCAGCGCCTGACTCACTCGGTTTTGTACCTGCACCTGCGCCATGTCCACATTGGTGCCGATCCGGAAGGTGACCGTCAGCGTGAGCACGCCGTCCGACGTCGCCTGGGACGACATGTACAGCATGTTCTCGACACCGTTGATCTGCTCCTCCAGCGGGGTCGCCACTGCTTCTCCCAGCACCCGCGGGTTGGCGCCAGGATAGACAGCGCGCACCACAACCGAGGGCGGAACCACTTCCGGGTACTCGCTGATCGGCAGCGCGAACATCGCGATGGCGCCGGCAATGAAGATCACTATGGACAGCACGCCGGCGAAAATCGGCCGGTCGATGAAGAATCGAGAGAAGCGCATCAGGGCCTCGCGCTCACAGAAGCGCCCGTGCTCGCAGTGGTGACGGTGGAATCACGCGTCATGTCGGCCAGCGTCGGCGCGACCTTGGTTCCGGGACGGGCCCGCTGGAGTCCGTTGATCACGATCCGCTCGCCCGGCTTGAGCCCGCTCTCGACGATACGGAGGCCATCGACGATGCGGCCCAGCTGCACCGACCGATAATCCACCGTGCTGTCAGGCTTGAGCACCAGCACGAACTTCTTGTCCTGATCGGTGCCGATGGCACGGTCCTGAATCAGCGGCGTGAGATGGTGCTCGTTGCCGACCAGCTTGATGCGCGCAAACAATCCCGGCGTAAACAACCGATCCTTGTTGGCGAAGACGGCTCGGGTCCGGATAGTGCCGGTATGCGGATCGAGCTGGTTGTCAACGAAGTCGACATAGCCCTGGTGCGGAAATCCTTGCTCGTTGGCGAGACCGAGGAACACCGGGATCCGGGGGTGGTGGGAACCTCCGCCGTCGCCCGATCGGGCCAGCTCGCGGAACGCGAGATAGGTCTGCTCGTCGCCATCGAAATAAGCGTAGATCGGATCGAGCGAGACCACGCGGGTCAGCAGTGTCGCCTCGGGCGGGCCCGCCTGGACCAGGTTACCCTCTGTCACTTCGGCTCGGCTCACCCGACCCACGATCGGCGAGCGCACCTTGGTCCATTCCAGATTGAGGCGGGCTGTCGCCACTGCAGCCTCGGCCGCGCGGATCTCCGCCTCGCTCTCTGCGTTGGTGCTGGTGCGAGTCTCGAAGTCCTCCCGCGAGATGGCTCGCACGGCAATCAGCCGCTGGGCCCGGTCCAATTCACTCTTCGCGAGTCCAGCTCGGGTGCGTGCTCGCGCCAGGTCGGCTTCCGCTCCGGCTAAGGCCGCCTGATAGGGTCGTGGATCGATCTCGAACAGTGCATCACCCTTCCGGACCTCCGTGCCCTCGGTGAACGCCACCTTCTCGATGTAGCCGGCGACGCGAGGCCTCACCTCGACCGCATCGACCGCCTGCAGTCGTCCGGTGAACTCCTCCCAGTCGTTGATGTCCCGCTCGACCACCGGCGCCACTGTAACGCCCGGCGGAGGTGGCGGGGGGGGCGCACCACGACCGCACGCCGAGCTGATCAGTCCTAAGAGTGCGACCGCCGTAGCCACCCGCCCTTCGATCTGCAGTCCTGCCGGCATTGCGACTCCCCTGTTTAGGACCGATCGGTCAAAAAGTGAACGTAAAAACACTACCGTAGCCCTGCAAACAGCGCCTCCACGGCCGCATGCAGCTCGCCCGCACTCGCCCCGCTCTTCGCCAGGACGCTCAGTCCGTACGTCTGAACGACCAGGAGCGTCGCCGTGGCCTCCACGTCCAGGCCCTCGGGCAGTTCCCCGGAGGTCTTGGCCTGCGCCAGGGCCCGACGGAATGCCCGTTCGAGCCCGTTGCGGGCGCTATTGCAGCGCAGGAGGGCGTCAGGGTCCTGTGACCCCCGCTCGAGAATGGTGTTGGCCATCAGACAGGCACGTCTTTGCCCTGGGGCGGTGAGCGATTCGACGCTTGCCGTAAAAAACGCGCGAATTGCATCGAGGCCGGCGTCAAGGGCGTTCAGCTCCGCCAACGTTCGCTCGCCCACGTGGCTTCGATACCGCTCGAGCGCCTTGAGGAAAAGAGTCTGCTTGTCGCCGAAGGTGTTGTAGAGGCTCTGCCGACCGAGCCCAAGGTGGGCCTCCAGATCGGCCAACGAGGTCCCCTCGTAACCGCGCTCCCAGAACAGCTGCACGGCTTGATCCAGCACGGTGTCTTGGTCGAAGGACTTGGGGCGCGCCATG
>DATJGL010000002.1:0-36434 GCA_035495075.1 Gemmatimonadales bacterium | reverse complement strand
GTGCTGGTGCAGGACTTCTCGCCGTCCGGCAATGCGGCCGAGCGCGCGGGCCTCGAGGCGGGTGACATCATCGTCTCGGTTGACGGGCAGCCGGTGCAGTACGTCGCCCAGCTGCAGCAAGCCATCGCATTCAGGAAGCCGGGTGAGTCGGTGAAGATCGAGGTCGCCCGGAAGGGCGGGGTTCACAAGACGTACACCGTCCCACTGCAACGCATCAGCGACAAATCCGAGCTTGCCTCTGCGGATAACTCCAACGATTCGAGCGCCGAGCCCGGAACCGCGGCCATGCCCGCGCTCGGCCTCTCGGTGGCGCCGCTTGATCGGGAAACCTCCGAGCAACTCGGCGTCCCGGCGGCCGTGAAGGGTGTGGTGGTCACCAACGTGCAGCCTGATGGGCCGGCCGCGGAATCGATAGCGGATCCGGACAATGGCGGGCCCGACGTGATCGTCTCGCTCGAAGGCAAACCGGTGCGCACGCCTCAGGAACTGCGGGCGGCAATGGCAGGCTTCAAGCCGGGCGAGGTCGTTACTCTGCGCGTCTATAACCCCGCTGCGAAGAGCTATCGGATCGAGCGGCTCAAGCTGGGGGAAGCGGTCGCGAAGTAGTCTTCTACAATCCATAGGAAAGGGCGGGTCGCTGCGGCGGCCCGCTCTTCTTCTTTAGACTCGGCCGCGCGATTGACCGGTCGCGAGGGCCCCTGCCACCATGTGCGCGATTCGGAGCGGTTCGGGCAGTCGCGATTTCCCCAGCATTCGTCGCACCAGCGCCGCCGCTTCGGCCGGACTCAACCCGGCAGCGGCCACGTACAAACCGGGAGCCGCCTCGATGGCGGCGGGCGACCGATCGACCAGCGGCAATCGGTCGGTCAACCCTGCGGCTCGGAGCGCGTGCCTTAGCTCTGAGCCGGCGGGATTACGACGGGTCACTGCAAGCGCCGGCCGGCCCACGGATGTCGCGAGCCGATCGAGATCTACGACGCCCAGGCCGGCGATTGTGATGCCACCCAACAGAATTGCCTGAATGCTGCGGAAAGTGCGAAGGTCTCGTATCCACGCGCTCAGCAACCCGGTCACGTCGTCTCCATCCACCGGGATGCTTCCGACGGCCACCGCTTCCACCAGGTCCGGACCTTCCATCACGACCCCAACGATCGGCACCTCGCGATCCTGCCCCTTGCGAAACGGTGCGTCGTCGATGCCGAGGACGTGCTCCCGCACTCTTGATCTCCGTCCGGTCCTGCCGCGAACGGGCCGGTGCTTACTTCGCGCGCGCGCCGGCCTCGGCAAGGAGGCCGGCCGGTGTCGTGCTGAGCAGGCGCTCTGCTTGAGCAGCGTGGTCGGCCGCCGCCAGTGCCTCGTACGCTTCTCGCGGCGATCCGCGCGAACGACGCGATCCGTGATGGTCGGTCGCGATGAGATCGACCAAGTTGGCCTCGAGAAGATCCCAGGCAAGTACCTGGGCTTGGGGGTTCGCCGTGCGGTAATAACCGGTAAAGCTCCCGGTGTTCACCTGCAACAGCGCACCGGCCTCGCGCCAGGCGGCAGCCGTCTCCAGCGGATCGAGCCTTTCGGGAAATCGGTAGCGCTCGGCGTGCGCGATCACGATCTTGCGGCCGCCTTGAAGGACCTGGTCGATTACGTCCGTGTGGGTACCCTGCAGGTCGAATCCGAATTCAACGAGCAGGTAGGGTGTACCTGCGAGACCCAGTCCATCGCACCCCAGCACCGGCGCGATGAGCTCGGCGCTCGAGGCCCAGATCTCCTGCCCCAGCCCAAGGTCCGGTAGCCCAGGCTCGCTCTCGACGAGCATGCGGAGGGCATCAAACGCGCGACGGTGCCGGCTCAGCTCGCGCTCGACCGCCGTCACGCTCGCCAGTTGCGGAAGGAGGAGGTGGGGCGTTGCTACAACCGTTCCCACGCCGTCCTCGGACAGCGATCGCAAGCATTCGATCGCCTCAGCGAGAGTTCTGGCGCCGTCGTCAACGGCTGGAATCAGGTGATTGTGCAGATCGACGAAGGGTTGGTGCGATGAAGTCATGGTGGCCCAAAGTCTAGCAACGTTCATGCCCCCTGTTCTAGCCGATCCAGCAATGCCGTCTGCTGCTTGAGGGCTTGCACGGCCGTCTCGAGCTCGGTCGGCCGAAAGCGGACGGAATCGCCTGGGCGCCGCTGGGCGAGCCGCCCGATGTCCGCCGTCGCCACTACGCCGATGCGCGCATAGCCACCGACGGTCGGGCCGTCGGCGAGGAGCACGATTGGCTGCCCACCGGCCGGCAACTGGACGGTACCGATGCACGCAGGGGCAGAAGGACGGTTCTGGACGACCGATGGCGGAGGAGCCCCCGCCTCCAGCCGGTATCCCATTCGACTCGTCACCCGGGACACCTTGTACTCCGCGGTGACAAATCGGTCCCAGTCTCCGGTCTCGAACGCATCCTGGTCGGGCCCCGGCAGAATCCCGATGACCGGATCGTCGGCTACCTCCGACGGGAGACGAAACGCATCGCGCGCTTTCTCGGCTCGGGCCGGCGCGGCGCCGATCGGAAGCCGATCGCCGGAACGAATGACCCTCCCCTCGAGGCCGCCAAACTTGCCGGGCAGGTAAGTGGACCGACTACCCAGCACAACGGGCAGGTCAATGCCACCCGCAACGGCAATGTAGAGCCACGCGCCCCGATCGAAGCGGTGGACCTCGAGAACGTCACCGGATGCGGCGTGCGCCACACGGCCTATCTCGATAGCTCGGTTACTCAGCGTCGCCCTCGTGTGTGCGCCCGCGAGGGCGAATACGGCCGCACGCTCGAAACGAAGCGTCCCTCCACCGAGGCCCCACTCGAGCCCCGCCGCTCCGCGCGGGTTCCCTACAAGGACGTTGGCGACCGCAAGGGAAAACCGATCGAGCGCACCTGACGCAGGAACGGCCGCCTCCAGATAACCGGTGCGTCCGAGATCCTGTACCGTCGCGAAGGGCGGGGCCCGCACGATGGTGATCACGTAACCGGCTCGAAGCGCACCCGGTCGCCTGCCGCGAGCAGGTTGGGCGGGCTGCGGCGCGGATCGAATAGAACAGATTTGGTGCGTCCAAGGAGATGCCACCCTCCGGGCGTCTGCGTTGGGTAGATCGCGGTCTGCTCGCCTGCGATCGCCACTGCGCCTGCAGATACCCGCAGGCGGGGCTCCGCTTTTCTCGGCAGCGCTAAGGAAGGATCCAGAGGACCCAGATAGCCGAACCCGGGGACGAACCCGAGGAACAGTACCCGATAGGTGCGCGCAGCATGACGCTGAACTACTTCGGTAGGGGCGAGCTCTAGCTGGTGGGCAACCGCCTCGAGATCAGGTCCGTCGTAACAAACCGGGATGACGTGCAGCGTGCCGGCTTTGTTGCCATCGGGCGCGGGTCGGGCCAGCTCCGCAGCCGCAAGCACCGCCAGCTGCTCGGCCAGGGCGCTCGACTCGGCTACGCAGGGATCGAAGTGGACTGCAAGGGCTGAGTACGCGGGTACAACCCCGCCCAAGCCCCGGAGCCCCGCCGCACGCACCTCGTTGGCCAGCCGGCTCACCCGAGCGCTCAACTCGACGTCAACCCCGGCACCGAGGCTTACCTGCAGCGCCGAGTCGCCCAGCGGAAGGATGTGCGGGTAGGTCACCGTGAGAAAGGGGCGACGGAGATGCCGGCGGCCGCCAGTCCCTGCCGCACTGCTCGCAGAACCAGGACTGCCTGTGCGCCATCGCCGTGGACACACAGTGACTCCGCGGCGACCGGAATGACCCCGCCGTCCGCCGTTTCGACGACGCGTTCGATGACCAGTCTCACCGCGCGGGTCGCGGCAATCGACGGATCGTGGATCAATGCCCCCGGGTCGTCGCGCGGAACGAGCGAACCGTCCTTGCGATAACCTCGATCGAGGAAAGCCTCGGCAACCGGCCGCAAGCCGACTTCGTCGGCACTGCTAAGGAGCGCGCTGCCGGCGAGGCCCAGCAGCGCGAGGTTGGGATCGGCGGCTCGAACGCCTTCGGCAATGGCCCGGGCGATCGCCGGCTCCCGGGCGGCCCGGTTGTAGAGGGCCCCGTGCGGCTTCACGTAGCGCACTCTGGTGCCTGCAGCTGCGGCGCATGCCATCATCGCGCCCACCTGGTAGGTGACGTAATCCCGGACCTCCGGCGCGGATGCTCCGAGCTCGCGTCGGCCGAAGCCGAGGAGGTCAGGGTACCCTGGATGCGCGCCGACCATTACGCGGTTTCGGGCCGCGAGCGAGGCGGCTTCACGCATTCGGGTGGGGTCGCCTGCATGAAATCCGCAGGCGATGCTGGCGGAGGAGATCAGCGAGAACAGCTCTGTGTCGGCGGCCGCTGGCCAGGCACCGTACCCCTCCCCGACGTCGGCGTTGAGATCGATCGTGCGGGCTTTGGCAGGCACGGCTCCAAATCAAGCATCAAGGGAAAGGAAGTGAAACAAACCCCGGTCAGGTCTCGTTTCTTCTTGCAACGGCCCGGTCGGGCCCGATCTGCCAGACAGAGAGGTGACCCATGCAACGGTACTGGCTTCGGATCGCGTTGGGCGCGACGGCGGTTTTCGCCCTGGGAATGGGCATTATCGCATTGACCCGTAATAGCATAGCAGAGGTGCGGGCGCTGGCGGCGTCAACCCGTCCGATCGGGATCCCAGTCGTGAGCATGCCGTTCCGCCTGAGCGGTAACCAGATCGGCAACGTCCGCCGGCTCGAGGTGTTGCGGAAGTCGCCCCGGGATTTTTCGGGGATTCGCTTCACCGTGCGCGTGGATGACTCGGTCTCGGCGGCCCGGCTCCCTGATTGTCGTCTTACACTCCTTGACCCGCCATCGCTCGCCGAGGGTAACGGGTTTCAGTGCATCAACTCGGCGGACTCCGCGGCGCAGCACCTCAAATTGATCGGTGAGGTTGTGTTCGAGCCGGGCGGCGTGGTTCGGGCCATGTTTGTGCCGGCGGACGACGCCGACTTCTGGCGGAACTACGACAGCGCGCAGATGCGGACGACACGCCTCACGCGGCTCCAGGCCAAGAGTCTGGCGGACTCCGCGGTGCACGCCATCATCCGGGCCGATTCCATGGGAGCGTTGATCGACATCGGTGGCAAGTCAGGGAAGGGCCTGGTTCACATCGAACCCGACTCGCAGGGGGCGTCGCTGCAGGTCCGCGATGAGTCGGGCCGGAAGGTCGTCCAAATGCACACCGACCCAACCGGCGCGAGCCTTTCGGTTCTCGGAGATTCCGCCAAGCACGCTCGCTAGGCGTCGGTCAAGTCCTGGCTCGCTCCGTCGCGATGCAGCCGCCGCGCCTGCTTGTAGGGGAAGAAATCGAAGATCTCTCCGGCCGCGAGCTGCTGCTGCACCCCCGTCCAGAAATCGGGTGTCAGTAGGTCGCTGTGGGCACCGAGAAAGGTGCCCCGGAGCCGATCTCCCGGGATCAGGAAGGCTCCAAACTCCTCGGGGAACACGTCGTGTTCCCCCACGTAGAACCACGGCTCGGCGGCCATTTCGTCTTCCAGCGTGCGCGGAGCCGGCAGCCGGCGAAAGGTGCAGTCGGTGAGTAGACACAGCTCGTCGTAGTCGTAGCAGATCACTCGACCATTTCTGGTCACGCCAAAGTTCTTGAGCAGCATGTCTCCGGTGAAGATATTGGCGCCGGCAAGGTCCTTGATGGCATTTCCGTAGTCCAGGATAGCCTCGCGCGCGGTGCCTGCATCGGCCTGCAGCAGAAAGAGATTCAGCGGCGCGACTCGCCGCTCGGTGTACACGTGTCGCAGCAGAACGCTCTCGTCTTTCACCTCGACGCTCTGGCCCGCCTCGCTTTCGAGATAGCGCAGCAGGTCCTCCGGGAAGCAGCGGCGTCGCAACTCCAGGTTCTCGAACTCCTGGGCGTCGGCCAGCCGGCCGACCCGATCCCGGTGGAACACGAAGTGGTACCGATCCATGACGGCGCGCCGGGTGGTGTTCTTGGGTGCTCCAAACCGATCCCGGATGATCTTGAACACCAGGTTGAAGCTCGGCAGCGCGACGACGCACATCACCATCCCTTCATCGCCTTCGGCGAACGCAAACCTGGCTTCCGGCCGCTCGAGATGCCGCATGAGCGAACGGTACAGCTCGGTCTTGCCGTGCTTGTTGTACCCGATAGAGGTGTAGAGCTCGTCGATGCGCTTGTGCGGCATGATTGACTGGAGGAACATGATGAGGCCGCGGGGATGAGGCGCGTCCACGAAAAAGTACGACCAGCTGAACCCGAAGACGACGCTGGCCTCGTCCTGGGTGAGCAGGACGGCGTCCACCTGAATCCCGCGGCTGCCATGGAGCAACGGCACAACGAGCGGGATCATCTCGTCGGCGCCGTGGATGCGGCCGATGAGATACGCTCCCTTGTTGCGATAGAAGAGCGAGCGGAGCACGTCGATAGCGAGGGCGCTGCCGCGCCAGCCCAGCTCGCGGAGCCGCTGGTCGATTACCTGCGACACCAGCTCCACGTCGCGGGCCGCATTCGCATAGGGAACTTCCCATCCGCAAGCTGCGAGCAGTCTCGCGACCAGCTCGCGGCTGCTGCCCTCCCCGCGGTACGTGTCGAACAACATCGGGCCGGTGCGGGCCAACGGGCCACTGGCCGGAAATTCGATGAACTCCGCATCGGACGTCGCGCCGATGGTGCCCAGCACGCGCCGGCTGACCGAATTGAAGAATGTTTCCGCCAACTCGGCGTCATCGCGGCCGTCCGTGAGCCCGGCGTAGAGCGAACGCACCTGCGTCCAGGTCTTGCGGCCCTGGGCGCCGGCGCCCAGGACGTGGACCAAGTAGTCCGCTGCTGCCTCGACGTGGAGGCGATACAGCGCGAGCCGCTCGGCAGCATCGGCCTGGGTTCCGTGCCAGTCGCGGCTCTCGAACCGCCGGCGAGCCCGACGGGTCACCTCGGCGAACTCGGTATACCACAGCTCGTACTCGCCGAAGATACCTGCCGCTGCCGGCTCGGGGCGTACGTTGCCGTTCATAGGAGGGTGGCTAACTTAGACCGATCAGGCACCGACCACTCTCGCTGGCACTGGTATGTCCATCCTTTCGGCACCCACGTACAAAGAGCTCCGGACCCCAACGGAAGGCGACCCCATCGCGATGCGCGACGGCAAGCTCGAGGTTCCGAGCCATCCAATCATCCCGTTCATCGAGGGTGACGGCACCGGCCCCGACATCTGGCGTGCGGCGCAGCAAGTCCTTGACGGCGCCGTGACCAAGGCCTACGGGTCAGGCCGGCGGATCGTCTGGTTCGAGGTGTACGCCGGTGAGAAGGCCAAGAACCGGCTGAACAGCTGGCTCCCGGACGATACGCTGGCCGCGATCTCGCACCACCTGGTGGCGATCAAGGGTCCGCTCACGACTCCCGTGGGCGGTGGATTCCGATCGCTCAACGTCGCGCTTCGGCAGAAGCTCGACCTCTACGCCTGCGTCCGTCCCGTCCGGTATTTCGAGGGCGTTCCGTCACCTGTCAAGGCGCCGCAGGACGTCAACATGGTGATCTTTCGGGAGAATACGGAAGACATCTACGCCGGCATCGAATACAAGGCGCACTCCGAGGAGGCTCGCAAGCTGATCCGGTTTCTCCGTGAGGAGATGGGCGCGCAAACGATCCGTTTTCCCGACTCGAGTGCGGTCGGCATCAAGCCGGTTTCGGAAGAGGGGAGCAAGCGGCTCATCCGGGCGGCCATCAACTACGCCATTACGGAAGGCAATACCAGCGTCACGCTCGTCCACAAGGGGAACATCATGAAGTTCACCGAGGGCGGGTTCCGCGACTGGGGTTATCAGCTGGCCAAGGAGGAGTACGGCGCGACGGAGGTGGACGGCGGGCCGTGGTGCAGGCTGCCGAAAGGCGTCGTGATCAAGGACGTGATCGCGGACGCGTTTCTGCAGCAGATTCTGACGCGGCCCAGGGAGTATGGGGTAATCGCCACGATGAACCTGAACGGCGACTACATCTCGGACGCGCTGGCCGCGCAGGTGGGCGGCATCGGCATCGCTCCGGGGGCGAACATCAACTACGTGACGGGGCATGCCGTCTTCGAAGCCACCCACGGTACTGCGCCCAAATACGCCGGTCAGGACAAGGTGAATCCAGGCTCGGTCATTCTGTCGGGCGAGATGATGCTGCGGCACCTGGGCTGGTCCGAGGCGGCGGACTTGATCATCACGTCGCTGGAGCGGACCATTGCGCAGAAGAAGGTTACGTACGACTTCGAGCGCCTCATGCCCGGCGCGACTCTCGTGTCCACCAGCGGTTTCGCGAGGGCGATGGTCGAGAACATGTAGGCGCTGGCGGCGAGAGCAGTGGAGGGCTACCTGCGCCTAACCTTCGCGTCGCCTGAATCGCTCCAACGCCCGCCGGTCCCGCTTGGTGGGCCGGCCTTTTTCCTCGTAGGTCCACGCGGCGGCGCCGAGCCGTAGCTGCCCCGCCACCCGCTCTCGCTCGGCGCGGCTCTCGGGCCGCTCTTCGTAAAGCGTCGCGGCGACGGTTGCGGATCCCCGCCGCTCGGCCAGCCCTTGGACCACCAGTACGTACTCGTAGGGACCCGTCCGGAAACGCACCTCGTCCCCGGGCCGCACCAGCTTGGCTGGCTTGGCTCGTTCGCCGTTCACCTCCACTTTCCCGCCGGCCACCGCCTCGCTCGCGAGCGAACGAGTCTTGAAGAACCGCGCGGCCCAGAGCCACTTATCGACGCGAACCCGCTCTTCCTCGGTCATTCCCAATGATATCGCGGAGCCGCCGCGGTCGCAGGCCGCCGTCCTCCCTTTCGGAGGCACTATCGCCGCGGCGAAATTCATTGGTGATCCGCGTACTCATCGCTGCCGCCCTGCTGCTGCCGGCGCGGTCTCTCGCAGCACAATCCACCTTGTTGCCCGATTCGGACCATATGGTCGCCCGAGCCGGGCCCGACTCCGTGTTGGTGGCGGCCCAGGCAGCGCTCGACCGAGGGTTGCCGTGGCGGGCGAGTCAGATGCTCCAAGGCATCGTCCGCGATTCGGCGCGGCGAACCCCTGACGCAGTGCTACTGGCGGCGAACGCAGCCACCAGGTGGGGCGGTTGGTCGCAGGTCCAGCAGCTTCTAGCCGGCGTCGCATGGACGGGGACACCCATGGCAGGATCCGCCGACCTCCTGGCGGCTCGCGCGTCGGTCGAGTTGGGGGCGGACTCGGCCGCCGCGACGCAGGCGCGTTCGGCGGCGCGAGAGCTGGCTGATCCCCTTCGGCGGGCCGAAGCGCTCGTGGTGCTGGGGCGTGCGCTCGATCGGCTGGGGGAACGAGATAGCGCCGCGGTGGCGTACGACAGCGCAGCCAAGTTGGCACCGCAGGTGGGGGATTGGCTCCGACTCCGCGCGGCGTCGGTTACCGCTGATAGCACACAGCGGGCGCAGCGCTATGCCCCGATTCGGCTCCCGGCCACTCTGGAGCGCCTCAGCATCACCGAGGCCGCCGCACGAGAGAAGGCAGGTGACCTGCTCGGCGCCGCGGCGTCCTACCAGAAGTTGGGGAATCCTGTCGCTGCACTGCGACTCCAGCTTGCGGCGGCATCCGATGCCGAGACGAGAGACTCGGTACGCCAGGCGCTGTTGGCCATGATGGAACCGGACCAGCCCACGGGTCTGGTTCGCGGCGCCGTGGCCCTCCTCGACAGCGCGCTCGCTCCGCTAACGTCGGAGCAAGACCTTGCGGTAGCGCGGGCGGCCGGTCCGGCCGGGATCCCAGGCCGCGCGGTCTCCGGGTTCGAGCGAGCGTTCGAGAGCGGCCTCGGCGTTTCTCAAGACCGATTCGACTACGCAAGCGCGCTGTTCAGGCTCGGCAAGTACCCAGAGGCGGCCAAGGCGTTCACCCGTGTGCCGGCCCGCGACAAGCTCGGCGGCGCCGCCGCCTACCAACGGGCGCGGTCGCTGCTGCGTGACGGACAGCTCGAGCCCGCCAAGAAGGAGCTCAAGAACGTCGCGCACCGGTTTCCCCGGGACACCGCTGCCGCCCCGCCGGCGCTTTGGCTGCTCGCGGACCTCTCCGCCGACGACCAGCAGGACGAGGAGGCCCGCAAGGTCTACGTCGACCTGGCGAAGCGGTTCCCCCAGTCGCGCTTCGCTCCGGGCGCCCGGTTCCACGCGGCCCTCATCACCCTGATCCGGGACGATGCGTTTCGAGCGGGGCTCGCGTTCGACTCGTTGGCCGACAGTCCCCGCGCCGGCGACGAGGAGCGTGCTGCCCGGTACTGGGCCGGCCGGGCCTGGGATCGTGGCAATGACTCGCTGCGGGCGCGCTCCCGCTGGCGCGCACTGGTGGAGCGCGACCCGACCTCGTATTACGCCGGCCTGAGCGAGCGCCGGCTCGGTCTGCCTACGTGGACTCCACCGGCCGCACCCGACTCGTTCGTGCCGGTACCGAGAGTGGACAGTGCGGTAGGTCGGGCAAAGTTGCTTGCGCGACTGGGGATGCCGGAGGAGGCCGGCTGGGAGTACGACCGGATCGTGCGAGAGGCGGATCGGTCGGTCGAGGGCCTGCTCGCCACCGCCGACGCGCTGCGAAGCGCCGGCTACGCCTATCAGGGCATGCGACTCGCGCGGCGGGCCCTCGCCGCCGGCGCGCCAGCCGACACCCGACTCTATCGCCTGCTGTATCCGGTCGTGCAGCGCGACGCGTTGACAACAGAGTCCACCGCTCAGGGCCTTGATCCCGCGCTGGTGGCGGCCCTGATCCGGCAGGAGTCGTCGTTCAACCCGGCGGCGACGTCCTCCGTGGGCGCACGGGGGCTGATGCAGGTCATGCCCGATGTCGGGAGGGGTGTCGCCGGGGGCCTGGGCTTTTCGGAATGGGATCCGGTGCTGCTCTGGCAGCCGGATGTGAGCATTTCGATCGGGACCGTCCACCTCAGGGACCTGGTCTCCCGCTACACTGACCAGACCCGCATTCTCGCCGCGTACAACGCCGGCATTAGCCGAGTGGATCGGTGGGATGACAAGCTGGGAGTGGAAGATCCCGAAGTGTTTGCCGAGCGGATCCCGTTCGTCGAGACCCGGGACTACGTACGAATCATTCAGCGAAACCGCGATTTCTACCGAGTCCTCTATGACTGGAGGGTGGGCGACAAGGGCAGCCATTGACGGTCCCACTTGCCCCATTCCCGTTTCCCCCATCCTGCCGTATCGCTATCTTGCCGTGCGTTCCCTCCCCTGACAACCCGGCGCCGAGGCACGATGGAGTCTTCCGCCGCGGGGCGGGTCGAGACGATCCCCCCCACGCATTCTCACCGGATCGGCCGGCCTTCGCTCCCTCCCCAGCGTACGCTGCTCACCTGGCTGTTCGTGGGCCGGCTCGTCCTGGCGCTCGCCACCCTGCTCGGGGCGTCGCTGGTGTGGACGCAACGCCCCGACGTCTCCTTCATCAGCAGCATTGCGGTGGTTTTCGCGCTCACGTCCACGGGCTATGGTGCGTGGGCCGTCTTCGTGCGCGGCGTCATACCCAGCCGCGCCTTTCTCCAGATACAGGCACTGGTGGACCTGGGGCTGGTCACCGCACTGGTGCATCTGGCAGGGGAGCCCAAGTCGGCGTTCCCGGCCCTTTATGTCCTCGTCGTGGCCGTCTACACGATGCTCCTGCCCCTCGGCGCCGGAGTGTTTACTGCCGTGGCGGCATCCGGGATGTACCTGGCCGACATCCTGCTGGGCCAGTCCGCCCGGCCCGACACGGCTCTGTGGATCCAGTTCGCGGTTTTCAATGTGGTATTTATGCTGGTTGCCGTGCTGAGCCAGCGACTGCGGGAGGCGGGGGCGGAGCAAGCGTCGCTCGAGACCGAGCTGGCGCGAGTGCGGCTCGAGGCGGACGACATCCTTCGCAATATCCGCTCGGGCGTGCTCACGGTGGACGGCCGCGGCCGACTGGCCTTCATCAACCCAACCGCTGAACGAATGCTGCGCCTCGAAGCCCATTCACTCTTGGGGCAGCCGGTTCTCGAGCAGCTCAAGGCGCGCTCCGGCGAGCTGTGGGCCGCTATCAACAGCGGGATCCGCGCCGGCCGGAAGATCAGTCGTGGCGAGGGTCTCGTCGCCTCGGCGCAGGGCCGCCAATTTCCCATCGGGCTCAGCACGACCGTCTTCCAGCAGGAGAGCCAGGAGACGCCTTCCGTGACGGCGATCTTTACCGACATCTCGGACCTCAAGCAGCTCCAGGAGCTCCATCTGCGGGCCGAGCGGCTGGAGGCGGTGGCGGCACTGAGCGCCTCGCTGGCTCATGAGATCCGCAACCCGCTCGCGTCGATCCGAAGCTCGGTGGAGCAGCTCTCCCGCTCGAAGTACGCCACCAACGATGAGCGATTCCTGGCCGATCTCATCGTGCGCGAGAGCGATCGACTCAGCCGGCTGCTCAACGAGTTCCTGGATTTCTCCCGGGTGCGCGCAACGGAGTTTGTGCCGGTGGACTTGCGCGACGTGGCCCTCGCGGTCACGCGGCTGGTAAAGGAGCATCCGGACTGTCCGGCGGATGCCGTTCTGGAGGTGCATGGACCGCGCACGGTGCTGGATGGGGATGGCGACCTGCTCCACCGGGTCATCGCGAACCTGGTGCTCAATGCCGTGCAGGCGGCAAAGGGAACCAAGGTGCACGTAACTGTGTCGGTGGGTGGAGCGGACGGGGGCGCGAATCTCCCGCACGGGCACCTCGACCATGCCGTTCGGCTCGAGATACGGGATGACGGACCCGGGATTCCGGAAGAGATCAGGGAGCGCGTCTTCGAGCCCTTTGTGTCCGGCCGACCCGGCGGGAGCGGTCTTGGGCTGGCCATTGTGCAGCGCGCCGTGGAGGCACATCGGGGGCTGGTGCTGGTAGACTCCAAGCCGGGAGCTGGGACCGCGTTTACGGTTCTATTGCCAGCTGAGTGGACGTCCGAGGAGGAAGCATGAGTCAAAAGCCTTCGGTGCTCGTGGTGGACGACGAGTCCGGAATTCTCGACACGCTCCGCATTCTGCTGCGGAACGAGGGATTCGAGGTCACCACGGCGCAAGGCGGCAAGGCCGGACTGGAGCAGATCCGGAGCGGAAATCACGACATCATCCTGTCGGACGTGCGAATGCCCCAGGTATCGGGGCTCGACATTCTGCAGGCGGCCCGGGAGCAGGACCCCATGACGCCGGTTATCCTGATGACCGCGCAGGCATCGCTCCAGAGCGCAATCGCCGCCGTCAACTCGGGCGCCTTCCACTACATCCAGAAGCCGTTCTCCAACGACGAGCTGGTCACCATCCTGCGCCGTGCCTGCGAGTTCCGCGCGGTGCGGGTGGAGAACAAGCAGCTCAAGCAGGAGATCCGCCGCCGCGAACGGGCCGGCACGACGGTCACCCGCCCCATTGGGAAGTCGAAGCGGTTCGTCGAAGTCCTCAAGCTGGCGGAACACGTCGCCCCCACGGATTCGACGGTTCTCATCCAGGGCGAGAGCGGCACCGGCAAGGAAGTTGTCGCACGCTACATCCACAACCTCTCGACCCGAAGCGACGGCCCCTTCCTCTCGATCAACTGCGGAGCACTTCCCGAAAATCTGCTCGAGAGCGAGCTGTTCGGGCACGTCAAGGGCTCGTTCACGGGGGCCGTGCGCGATAAGCAGGGCCTGTTCGCGGCAGCGCGAGGCGGAAGCTTCTTTCTCGACGAAGTGGGCGAGATGCCGCCGTCGCTCCAGGTCAAGCTCCTCCGCGTCATTCAGGAGCGTGAGGTGATTCCGGTCGGCGCCACGGAAGCGATCCCCGTTGACGTCCGAATCATCGCCGCCACCAACCGCGATCTCGAAGAGGAGGTTCGCCGGGGGAACTTCCGGTCCGACCTGTTTTACCGACTCAACGTCATCGCGGTGAACCTGCCGGCGTTGCGCGAGCGGCGCGACGATCTGATCTCGCTGATTGAGCTGTTTCTCGAGAACCTGGGGCAGGAGACCGGGGGCGAGGCGAAGGCACTGTCTCAGGATGCGCTGGACGCGGTCACGGTCTACGAGTGGCCGGGCAACGTGCGCGAGCTGGAGAATGCGCTGGAGCACGCCGTCGTCCTCAGCAAGGGAAGCCTCATCGAGGCAGGCGCGCTGCCTGAGCGCATTACCAAGCGGAAGAAAGAACCGCTCGTGGCGGAGCGTTCCTACAAAAACCCGACGCTCGAGGTGATCGAGCGCGCGTACATCATGTACGTCCTTCAGGCGGAGGGCGGCAACAAGACCCGCGCCGCCGAAGTGCTCGGCATCGATCCCTCCACGCTGTATCGCAAGCTCTCGCGCTACGAAGGCGAGGCCGTCTGACGCGGAGGCCTTCGGGCGGCTGGCTGGGAATCGCTTTCGTTGCCGCCGTGGCCTGCGCCGTGTACGCGCAGACCGCACAGTACGATTTCGCCTACGACGACCTGCAAGTCATCCGCGAACGACCACTCTTTCACTCGCTGGCGAACTGGCGTGAGATCCTGACGGCCAGCTGGTGGCCGAACCACAACCTGTATCGCCCCTTCACAGCTCTCACGCTGGCGATGAACTGGGCGGCGAGCGGGGGAAATCCCACCGGCTTCCACGTCACCAACATCATCTTGCATGCCCTTGCGGCGGTGCTCGTGTACCTTCTGGCCCGCCAGCTACTCGGCACCGGTGGGGGCCTCGCCGCGGGACTCTTGTTCGCCGTGCACCCGGTCCATGTGGAAGCGGTCGCAAACCTCGTCGGCAGGGCGGAGGTGCTCGCGACGATTTTCGTCGTCATCGCGGTGCTGACGTACGCCCTCGACGGGCGGCTGGCAGACGCGGGCGACGACCGATCCTGGAGGCGGTTCGCGACCGCCGCGGGTACGTTGACCGCCGCCACAGTCGCCCTCGCGTCCAAGGAATCCGCTTTCGCACTCCCCGGACTGCTCCTGCTCATTGATTGGCTCGACGCATCGGTGCGGGGCAAGCGCGGACTGGGCGTGGAACGGCATTGGGTCCTGTGGCTCGGTGCAGTGGGCGTGACCTTCGCCTGGCTCCTCTGGCGGGCCAATGTGGTCGGCGACCTTACCGGGAAAGAGGCCGCTCCGGGTCTCGAGGACACGGGGCTGATCGGGCGGACGGTGGCGATGCTGCCCGTGGTCCTCCAGTACGTTCGCCTCCTATTTTTCCCCGCCCGCCTGTCGGCCGATTACTCGCCCAACTTTCTCGTGCTCGGTTCCTGGCTCACACTCCCGACCGTGGCCGGACTCGTCGCGCTGGTCGGTTGCGGTGCGATTGCCTGGATTGCGCGGCATCGCGCACCGGTAATCACGTTCTCGCTCGGTTGGATTGCGGCCACCATCCTGGTGGTCGCCAACATTCTGGTCCCCACCGGCGTAATCCTGGCCGAGCGTACCCTCTACCTCCCTTCGGTCGGCGCGGTGCTGCTGCTCGGCTGGTTCGCGCGGGCCGGTTGGACCCGATGGCCGATGCCTGCCCTGGCCGCTGTGGGTCTCCTGGTGGCTGCGGGCGCGGCGCGAACCGTGACCCGCAATCCGGTTTGGCGCAACAACGCGACTTTGTTTCCCCAGATCGTGCGCGATGCGCCGGGCTCCTCCCACTCCGCGTGGGTAGCGGGCGGCATGGCGGAGGAGGCGGGCGATCTCAAGGAGGCGGAGCGCAGGTACCGGGAGTCGCTCGCGATCTATCCGCTCGCGTGGAACGCCTGGAGGGACCTGGGGCGGGTCATCAACGCGCAGGGTCGCTACGCGGAGGCCGGAGACGCGTGGTGGGCATCATGGCGGCTCAACAACAATGCGCTGATCACGGCGCAGAGATCGATCCTGGCCGCGCTCCGTGTGGGTCAGGTCGACAGCGCCAATGCCAGGCTCGCAATCGCGCTCGCCGCGCGACCGGAGAGCTGGGAGTTGTGGCTCGCAGGCGGACAGGTCGCGATGGCGGAAGGGAAGCCGCTCAAGGCCATGACACTATGGCGCCAGGCCGCCTTACAGTTTCCCGACACTGCGCGGTTCTGGGGGCTCACCGGTGAGGCGGCGCTCCAGGCCCGCCAGTGCCCCGAACTGTTGCGCTCGATCGAGCACCTGCGCGGCCTCAAGGCCGAATCTGCTGGTGTCGCCCCGCTCGAGGAGGGTGCCCGCACGCTGGGGTGCCACTAGAAGATTGGCGCGGAGCGTGCAAATGCCTGCGCTACGGGTCGATCCTGTCTCGCCTTCAGACGGCTCGGACCGAATCCCTGAGCACCGACATCCACGTTCGCAAGTATCGGAATCGCAATAGCTTCCATGAAAGCCACCGAGCTGGAGCGGCCACCCCGTCGCCCCCACCTACACCCGGTTGCCCAAGCCCGCGCCGCCCGCAGCGGCGCGCGGGGTGCCGCGAGGTGCGGCGAATTGGCGCGACGGTGGTCGTGAAGCGGCTAACCCGGCTGGCTCCCCTTCTGGTTTTCGTCTTGGCCTGTGCGGTCTACGCCCAGACCGTGGGCTATGACTTCGCCGGTGACGATCTCGCAGGCATCCGGGACCGGGTCTTGTTTCACGATCTCGTCCGCTGGCGGGAGATTCTTTCCAGCTCGTGGTGGCCCCACGCCCTGTACCGGCCCCTGACCGGGCTCTCGCTGGCGATCAATTGGGTTGCCGCCGGGGGAGATCCCGGAGCTTTTCACGCCGTCAACTTGGTGCTGCACGGGTTCGTCAGCGTACTGGTCTACCGGCTCGGGCGCGAGCTATTCACACCGGCAGCCGGGCTCGCGGCCGGTCTGTTGTTCGCGGTGCATCCGGTTCACGTAGAGCCCGTGGTCAATCTCGTGGGTCGAGCGGAAGTGTTGTCCGCGTTGTTCGCGGTTGGCGCGGTGCTGCTCTACCGGTGGGACGGGCGGCTGGCGGATGCGGGGGACGGCCACTCCCCGCGCCGACTGACCGCGAGCATCGGAACCCTCCTGTGCGTCGGGCTCGCGCTCGCGGCAAAGGAATCGGCTTTCGCCGTCCCCGGCCTGTTCCTCATAGTGGATTGGTACGACGCCGCCCACGGCAGCCGCCAGCTGGGTGAAGTCGTCAAGCGCCACGGAGTCCTCTGGATTGGCGCCGTAGCTGTGTGCGTTGCCTGGCTCATCCTGCGGTCCCGAATCGTTCAGGATCTGACCGGCCTGGAAGCAGCGCCTGGGCTCGAGTTCCAGGGCCTCGTGGGCCGCACGGTGATCATGCTGCCGATCACGCTCCAGTACGCTCGTCTGTTGTTCTTCCCCGCCCGGTTGTCCGTCGAATACTCGCCCAACTTTCTGCCGGTCTCGACCGAGCTCACAGTCAGCGGGGTCATGGGCGCGGCTCTGGTGTTGGGGGCAGCGGCGCTTGCGTTTCTCACCCGGCGTCGTGCCCCCGCGATTGGGCTCGCGATCGGGTGGATGGGCGCGACGCTGTTCATCGTGTCGAACGTCCTGGTGCCGACCGGCATCTTGGTGGCAGAGCGAACCCTCTACCTGGCTTCAGTTGGGGCCGTTCTTCTACTGGGTTGGGTGTTCGGTGAGGCATTCCGTCGGGCACCGGCGGCTGCGTCCGCCGGTCTGTGCCTAGCGCTCGGAGCGGGCAGCCTTCGGACGGTCATGCGGAACCCCGTCTGGCGTGATAACACGACCTACATGCAAGCGATGGTGAACGATGCGCCCGGATCGTTCCGGGCGGAATGGACCGAAGCCGAATTCGCGCGCCAACGGGGAGATCTTCGCGGCGCCGAGGCCCATCTCCGCCGGGCCATTCAGATCCATCCGCTCGGGTGGCACGTCTGGCGCAACCTGGCAACCCTCATGTATCTCGAGGGCCGGTATCCGGAGGCCGCGCAGTACTATGCCGCGGCCTGGCGAATCAACGGCGGGTCATCGGTCGACGCCCAGCGGGTGGTCCAGTCGCACCTTCAGGCCGGGCGACTCGACAGCGCGGCCGCGTTTCTGAGAGAGGCTATGTCGAAGCGGCCGAACATGCCGGTCGAGCTGACCCTGGCTGCTTCCGACGTGGCGCTGGCCCAGGGTGATTTTCTGCGAGCGATGACGCTGCGACGGCGTGCGGCCTGGGACTTCCCCGATTCCGCACGATACTGGGCCCTGACAGGTGCAGCGGCTGCCGGCGCGCAGCACTGTCCAGAGGTCCTACACTCTCTCGCGCGGTTGCGCGCGCTCTCGGCGGGGGCATCGCTAGTCGATCCACTGCAGCGGAGCGCAGAGGACTTGCAATGTCGGTGATCGCCCTGGAGGTCACGCCTCAGACCGTGGATGCGGTTCAGGCGCCGGTCCCGCACCCTCAGCCTCGTGCGTGGCCCTGGGCGCTGCTGGTCGCTGCCGTCGCCTGCGCCGCATTTGTCCAGAGCACGACGTACGGCTTTGCCTACGATGACATGGCGGTCATCAAGGACCGGGTGCTGTTCCACTCGCTGGCGAACTGGCGCCCCATTCTCACCGCGAGCTGGTGGTTCAACAACAATCTTTACCGGCCGCTGACCCAGCTGACTTTCGCCGCCAACTGGAGCGCGAGCGGCGGAGCACCCGCGGCCTTTCACGTCACCAACGTCATCCTCCACGCAACCACGGCGGCGCTGGTCTACTTACTCGCCCGCCGGCTACTTGGGCCATGGCCCGCACTTGTGGCGGGATTGCTCTTCGCGGTGCATCCGGTGCACGTCGAGGCAGTCGCCAATCTGGTGGGTCGAGCCGAGGTGCTCGCGGCCTTGTTTAGCGTCGTAGCCGTCTTGGCCTACCTGAAGGATGGAGAGCTGGCGGACGAGGGCGACGACAGCTCCTGGCGCCGTTATGTCACCTCGTTCGGGACCCTGGCTGCGACGGCTCTGGCACTTGCCTCCAAGGAGTCCGCCTTTGCGCTTCCAGGGCTGGTGCTGCTGGCGGACTGGTTCGACGCGGGACGACACGGACGGAAGAGCTTCGGCGTCGATCGCCACTGGGTGCTCTGGCTCGGCGTCGTCAGCGTGGCCCTGGCGTGGCTGTTGTGGCGCTCGCGGGTAGTGGGCGACCTCACGGGGCTCGAAGTTGCGGCGGGGCTGGACGATGCCGGACTGGTGGAGCGCACGTTCGTCATGCTGCCGATCGTGCTCCAGTATGTGAGGCTGCTGTTCGTACCGTACCGCCTGTCGGCCGACTACAACCCCAACTTCATTCAGCCCGCCTCAAGCTTGACCTTGGCCGGGGGGTGCGGCTTGGTCGTTCTGCTGGTTGCGGTCGGGCTCGCCTGGGTCATGAGGCGCAGGTCCCCCGCGGTCACCTTTGCCCTGGGTTGGATGGCCGCAACACTCATGATCGTCGGCAACATTCTGGTGCCGACGGGGGTGCTCTTAGCCGAGCGCACGTTGTACCTGCCCTCTATCGGCGCTGTGCTGCTGCTGGCGGCAGGCTGGCACTGGATCTACCGGCGATTGCCCCAGCCTGCACTTGCCGGGCTGGTTGTCGTCCTTGCCGCGGGCATGGCTCGGACGGTGACCCGAAATCCCATCTGGCGGGACAACGACAGCCTGTTCCCCCAGATTGTGCGCGATGCTCCCGGATCGTTTCACGCCGAGGCAATTGAAGCGGTGTTGGCGGAGAGGCGGGGGGACATCAGGGAGGCGGAGCGGCAGCTCCGCGAGGCGCTGGCCATCTATCCGATCGGGTGGGGTCTATGGAAGGACTTGGGCCGCGTGCTCGACACGCAAGGCCGATTCGCGGAGGCGAGCGACTGCTGGTGGGCGGCCTGGAGGCTCAACAACAACGCCGTGGTGACCGCACAGCGCGCTATTCAGACCGCCCTCTTTGCCGGTAGGGTGGATACGGCAGCGGCGCGACTGGGGGTGGCGCGCGCGGCGCGTCCGCAGAGCGGCGAGCTGTTCCTCGCTGCTGCCGACGTTGCTCTAGCACGCGGGGAGCCGCGGCGGGCCATGACGCTCCGCCGCCAGGTCGCGTGGGAGTATCCCGACTCAGATCGTTTCTGGGGGTTGACGGCGGAAGCCGCGCTCAAAGCCCGGGAGTGCCCGGAGCTGTTGCGGTCGATCAAACGGCTTCGCGGGCTGAAGGCGGACTCGGCGCAGGTCGGTGCTATCGCGGCGGGAGCCGATAGTATCAACTGCCGTTGATGACGCCGGCTACGGAGACGTGTCTCCTGGAAGTGGTAACGCTCGCCGCCCGCCTGACAGCGCCATGACCAGCTGGAAATACCACTGTCCGAGGTTTGCTCCGTCCTCAGCGAGCTCGGCGGCCCGCGCTGTGTCGCCCGTGCTGAGAAGGCACAGGTAGAGACGGGTGCGGGTGTCCTTCCGATGCGGATCCATCGCGATGGTCCGCTCGAAGATCGGCATCGCGGCCGGACAACCCCTACTGCCGCGGACGACCTGCCCGAGGTCTTCGAAAACCCCCGGATCCTTATCGTAAAGGCTGGCGGCGTGCTCGAGCGAGGCCCGGCCGGCCTCAGTGTCCCCACGCGTCGCTAACTGGTTGCCGAACAGCTGCCAGGCCCGGTAGTTCATGGGCGCGTCCAGCACCGTCTGATGAAGCAAGGTCGGCGTATCGCGCCACACCGGGTGCCGCAACCCGCTCCGAACCACGCCTACCACCAACAGTCCGGTCAACGCGGCCAATCCGAGTCGCCGCCCCAGTGTGGCGTTTAGCGGTATCGCTTGCCAGCCGGCATACACCAACGCTCCCAACGCCAGCGATGTGCCGACCGTGGGCAGGAGCAGTGTGCGCTCTGCCACCAGGATTCCGGTGGGCACCAGGAGGTTGCTCACCGGAAACAGAGAGAGGCCGGCCCACAGAATCCCGAACGCAACCGCCGGACGCCTGCGCCAGTTCGAGATCGCGAGTGCCATGGCCCCAACCAGCAAGCCGAGGCCAAAGGTCTGCGCGGCATCCCAGGTGAGGGAGACATCGACGTCGGGGGGGCCGTAATCGGCCTGGAGGTGCGCCGGCCACAAGAACAAGCGGACCCAGATCGGGATGATGCCGAGCAGGGTCAGGACACGGGCCCCGAACCCGAGACCACTCAGAGAGAAGAAGGGGTGCTCCCCGACCAACGCGTCCAGCGCCCAATGGCGAGCCTTTAGCACGATCCCGACCGCAATGGCTGCGAGGATCGCGGTAGGCAAGAGAACCCGCAGCCGTTCCCGCCAACCCCGGTTATCGCGGACCACAGTGATCTCCGCAGCGGCCAGCAACGCCGGTAAGACAACGCCGTTCTCTTTGCTGAATGCGGCGATCAGCGTGAGGAGAAAGAAGCTGATGCTTTCACTGGCCCGAAGCTGGGGCCGGCGCCGTCCATTGAGGTAGATGATCGTGCCCATGCACAAGCACAGCGCTACCACCAGCTCGGATTGTCCCACGCCGTTGCCCACGGACTCGACATGGACCGGATGCACCGCGAACAGAGCGGCCGCGAGCCAGGCCGCCTCCCGGGCGAGCATCCTGCGACCGAGCAGGTAGACCGAGAGGGTGAGGGCGATGTAAAGCACGACGTTTACTGCGTGGAAGATGAAGGGCTTCCCGCCTCCGGCGACCCATTCAAGGGCAAATCGCGCAACAGTAAGGGGGCGGTAGAGCGATCCGCCAAGGTCGCGGGGCCAGTAACCCGTCACGAAGAAATTTAGGAAGTCGCTCAGGGTATGGGCCCGGGCGTTCTTCTCGATGATGCCGCCATCGTCGTACGCGAATCCATTCCAAAGGCTGGTGATGCTGGCCGCCAGCGCGAGCAGCACCAGGGCCGCGACGGGCGCCCATTCCAGGGCGCGCTGAGCGACGCTCCTCTGGTGAGCGGCCATGGGATCTGCAGACAAATCTTGCATCCGGCCCGGAGCTACCGAGTCCGGTGCGACGGGTGAGGAAGCCGGCGCAACAGGCAAACTAAACTCCGTTAAACGATTGAGACGGTTAGTAGTAACCTGGAGCGGTCAGGCCGCCATCCAAATGGCGAGAATCGTTCCAATATTGGTAGCCCGCTATTCGCATTGGCTTCCGTGAACTCGTCGAGATCGTCGCTGGCTTCGAACATCTTGCAAAATTCCGCTCCGGCTCTCGAAACGGGACGCTTACCCAACCCATGGCAGTGCCCGTAAATAGTGTCGGTTGCGAGAGTTGGGGCTACGCTCTCCAACGGTGGCATACGGGTTGCCCCTCCCAACCTGCCGGAGACCACCCGATTCCCGGCTCCCGGCGTTCAGCCGCAGGCGACCACACTTGGAGGAAAAATGTCGAACCGTAAGGGCTTCACCCTGATCGAGCTGCTGATCGTGGTCGTGATCATCGGCATTCTGGCGGCGATCGCCATTCCGAAGTTCGCGAACACCAAGCAGAAGGCGGTCCGTTCCAGCATGATCTCGGACCTCCGTAACCTGGCGACCGCTCAGGAGGCGTTCTACGCCGACTCGACCCGGTACGCGGGCTCGTACAGCAGCACCCTGGGCTCGAACTCGGTGAACTTCTCGCCCAGCCAGAACAACGTGATGGCAATCACGACCGGTGGTAGCGGCTCGTACTGGTCGGCCACGATGACCAACACCGGCTATAACAGCGGTTCGTCCACCTGCGGCATCTTCGTCGGCACGACTGCGACGGTGTCGGGTGCCACGGCCGAGGGCGTGCCGGGCTGTCAGTAAGCTGAAGCAGCAAACGGCGGGGGCATGGGCGGCATCCGCTGCCCATGCCCTTCGCTGTAGTCAAGCGGACCAACTTTCGGGGCAGAGGATTCGACGCCATGGCCACGAACAATCAGCGATCCCAGGGGGGCTTTACCCTGATCGAATTGCTGATCGTGGTTGTGGTGATCGGCGTTCTCGCGGGGATCGCAATCCCGAAGTTCTCGAACACGAAGGGGAAGGCGTACACCTCGGCGATGATGGCGGACTTGCGCAACCTCAACAGCGCGCAGGAAGCGTTCTTCAGCGACAGCAGCAGGTATTACAGCGGCTCGGTCCCGACCACGGGCTTCATGTCTCAGCCCTCGTTGGCGGTCACGCTGTCGCTCCAAAACGTGAGCGCGGCAGGGTGGGCCGGCGTGGCCACTCACAGCCAGACCACCAAGATCTGCGCGATCTACTTCGGGACCGGGGGACCAGTGGCGCCGGCGACGCGAGAAGGCGTGCCGATGTGCACGCCGTGATCGACCGACTCAACGAGGCCCTTTACGCGCCGTCCGACAAGGACCGGCGCGCGCGCGCTTAGGATCGACCAGCCATGCCAGAGCCCCGTCGGTCGCTCCGGACGGAGCTGCTGGTGAACCTCGGATTCGTCACGTCGTCGGCCGTGATTCTGGTAGGGCTGACGACGGTCGTCCTGACAGGCGGCAGGTTCGATTCGACGTTGCAGCCG
Organism: Gemmatimonadales bacterium; assembly: GCA_035495075.1. Taxonomy (GTDB): domain Bacteria; phylum Gemmatimonadota; class Gemmatimonadetes; order Gemmatimonadales; family GWC2-71-9; genus DASQPE01. The sequence goes on along the minus strand of DATJGL010000002.1, from coordinate 13,125 downwards.
CTCTTGATCCTGTGGTTGGCAAGCACGGTGATCTTCGTGCTCTTCGGCGCCTACGTCGTGCGCCGACTGGTGCTCGCACCGCTCCAGCGCCTTTCGGCCGAAGCCGATCTGCTGGCGGCCGGCGGCCAGACGATGCAAACCGGCTTCGAGAGCCGAGAGCTGGCGCATCTGTCCAAGCGGTATCGCGCCATGGCCGAGAGTCTGATCGATGCGCAGGCCCAGATGGTCAGGGTCGAGAAGCTGGCCGGCATCGGCAGCCTGGCCGCGGGAGTGGCGCACGAGGTCCGGAATCCGCTGGGTGCCTTGGGCACCTACGTCGATGTCCTGCGTCGACGGGGAGCGGACCCGGAGGTCACCGATGCCATGCGCGGGGCCATTGATCGAATTGAACGCACGGTACAGAGCCTGCTCACCTACGCCAAGCCGGGGGCGGGCCAGGGCGCAACGGATCTCAACAACGCAGTCCGGTCGAGCCTGAATTTCCTCGGTGCGCAGGGGCTGCTCAAGAATCAGCGGGTGACGGTCGAGCTCGAGCCGGTTCTGCCCGCGGTGCGCGGCGACGGCCACCTGCTCGAGCAGGTAGTCGTGAATCTGATCATCAACGCGTGCCACGCCACGCCGGGCGGGATGCTCGTGATCGGAACTACGCGGCAGGCATTCGAGCCGCGTTACCGGGTAGCAACCCGGGCCGGCGACCCCTGGGATCCGGAATCGAGTGCGGCGCGAGCCGAACGCGACCCGCTCTGGGCGGGTCGGCCGCGGCGGCCCGATGTGGCCGCGGGTACGCCGGGGGTGTTGCTGTACGTCGCCGATGACGGTCCCGGAGTGCCCGAGGCCGACCGGGAACGAGTGTTCGACCCGTTTTACACCACCAAAGACCCGGGTGAGGGAACCGGCCTGGGCCTGGCAATCGTCGCCCGCACTGTGCACGACGCGGGTGGAACCGTTTGGGTGGATCGCGCCCGCGAGGGCGGAGCCGTCTTCAAGGTCTTCCTGCCCCTCGCGTGGCAGTCCGTGCCCTCTGTCGTGGAACCTGGCTATGCGCCTGCTCATCGTTGACGACGACGCCGACCTCCGCCAATCGCTGAGTCTCCTGCTCCGCGAAGCAGGATACGAAATCGTGGCGGAGGCTGATCCGGAGGAGGGGCTCCGCCGCGCTATCGCGGAGGAGTTCGATCTGATCCTCTGCGACGTCAAAATGCCGCGGATGGACGGCCTGGCCTTTCTCCGGCAGTACCGGGCCGAGCGAGGGGCCGCGCTCATCATCATGATGAGCGCCTACGGCGCCGAAGACGCCGCCCTCGCCGCCATGCGGGAAGGGGCCTACGACTACATCCGCAAGCCGTTCCGCCCGGACGAAGTCACGATGGTCGTGCGAAAGGCCGAGGAGCGGGAGCGGTTGCGGCGCGAGGTGGAGACGCTCCGATCGAGCATCGGAGCGGATGCCGCGCGAGACCTGGTCGTGGCCGAGAGCAAGGTCATGCGGGACCTGCTCGAGCTGGCCAGCCGGGTAGCGCGGCACAACACCACGGTGCTCGTGACCGGCGAGAGCGGTACCGGGAAGGAAGTGCTGGCCAAGGCCATCCACCGGATGAGCCCACGGCACGAGATGAGCTTCACCGCGATCAACTGCGCGGCGATTCCGGAGCAGCTGCTCGAGTCGGAACTGTTCGGGTACACCAAGGGAGCCTTTACCGGCGCAACGGCCGATCGCGCCGGGCTGTTCGAAACGGCGCACCAGGGTTCGCTCCTGCTCGATGAGATCGGTGATCTCCCGCTGAGCCTGCAAGCCAAGCTGCTTCGGGTCCTCGAAGAGGGAGAAATCCGCCGGGTGGGCGGCCGCGACGGCAAGAAGGTGGATGTGCGCGTCATCGCCGCCACGGCCAAGCCGCTGGATCAGGCGGTGGAGCGGGGTGAATTTCGGCCCGACCTCTACTACCGGCTCGACGTGGTGCGGCTCCACATCCCGCCGCTGCGGGAACGGCGCGAGGACATTCCGGCGCTGCTGACTCATTTCGCGCGGCAGGCCGCGCAGCGGCTGGGCCATCCGGTCAGCATCACGCCGCAGGCCTTTGCGCTCTTGACCGAGCATTCGTGGCCGGGAAACGTGCGCGAACTCAGGAACGCGGTCGAGCGGGCAGCGGTCCTGAGCGGTGCTAAGGCGCTCGACTGGGGTGATTTCGCGCTGGTGAACGGCGCTGCGCGCAACGGCCACGGACCGGTGCCGGCCAACGGGTCGTTCGATCTGCGGGCGCAGGTCGAAGAGGTCGAGCGGGTGCTCATTCACCGGGCGCTCGAGGCCTCCAAGGGCAACCGGCGCGAGGCGGCCCATCTGCTGGGGATCAGCCTGCGAACGCTGTTCTACAAGCTGCGGCGGGTACATCAAAACAGCTGAGCAAGTACCCAGCGCGGGCGCAGGGGTCGGCGACAGACAGGCTGCGACAGCTCTTGCACTCCGCGCACGTTTTTGCGTGACCTCTCCTGCGTTTTACCGATCACATCGTTATGTCATCACGACTTAGCGTTTGGTACGCCGTCTGCTTTCCATTCGGCGCCGTCAGCTGGTCGTGCGGCTTCATCCAAACGGGGGACACTGCTTTGACGCCCAAGACCAAGCGCTACGGTTTCACCCTCGTCGAGGCGCTCATCGTGCTCTCGGTGGTCGGCGTCCTGCTCGCCATCGGCTTCCCGCGGATCAAAACCGCGCTGATTAAGTCGAGCGTGCGGTCCGCCCGCAGCTCCGTCATCACGCTCTACAACCAGTCTCGCGCCCGGGCTATTCGCGAGGGCCGGAGCGTCACCCTGCGATTCACGGCCGATAGCGCCTGGACCACGGCCAGCCCCCGTCGCTCCGCCGGCACGGGCTCCTGCGACACCGTGGGGACAGCCCGCAAGCTGAATGGGTTGTACGGCGTCACGGTTACGGCGACACCGGATTCCTTCCGCATTGACCCCCGCGGATTGGGTATTCAGCCCTCCACTTCCGGGACCACCGTGCTGCTGGCGCGGGCGGGCTACCACGATTCGGTGCTCATCTCCGGTTACGGGAGGGTCAGCAAGTGACGCTCAAGTCGCGCGACGGCTTCACCATCATCGAGATCATGGTGGCTGTCCTCGTCCTCGGCATCGGTATCACCGCGTTGGTTGGGTCCTCCGCGCTGGTAACGCGCCAGATCGGCCGGGGCCGGACCATCAGCATCGCCAACGAAATCGGAACCCAGCGCCTCGAACGCCTGCGGGTGCTCGCTCGGCCCAGCGGCGCCACGGCCGCATGTGCGCAGGCCGGCTTCGCCAGCAGCGCCGCGCCGGACACGGTGCGAGGCGTCATTGAGTCGTGGACGGTCAGCGGGGCCGGAAATAGCCGGACGGTCACCGTCAACGTGAGCTATCCACGCAAGAGCGGCTGGAGCACGTTCAGCCTCCAAGCCGTGGTGGGGTGCTACTGACCATGAGCACACGTCGCGGATTTACTCTGGTCGAGCTGTTGATCGCGCTGGTGCTCTTTCTCATCGTGAGCGGCGCCATCTACAAGCTCCTCAATACCACGCAGCGCGTCTCCCGGGCCCAGGCGGAGCGGGTGGACATGCAGTCGAACATGCGGGCCGGCGTGCTCCTGGTGCCGTCGGACCTGAGGATGATCGGCTACGACTCGACGCCGGGCAGCGCAACGGTCACCTCGGACATCCTCTCGATGTCCGCCGACAGCATTGCGTTCCGGGCAATCCGCGCCGGGGGCATCATGTGCAAGTACACCTCGGCCAACGAGATCATCATCGACACCAGCGCCTCGCACTACTACTCGGCCTACCGCACGCCCGTGTCCGGTGCACGCGACTCGGTCATGCTTTTCTCCGAGGGTGACGCAACGATCTCGGACGACGATCAATGGGTGTCCGGTCTGCCGATCTCGAGCGTGGGCACCGGCACCTGCTCGAGCACCTTTGGGTCTCGCTCGGGCCTCCGGCTGGGGACCACGCTGGCGTTCAACACCGCGCTTTACGCCGAAGGTGCGCCGTTCCGGACCTACGAGGTCATGGTGTACAAGCTCTATCAGAGTGGGAGCAAGTACTACCTGGGGGCCTATTCGCACAGCGCGAGTGAGACCATCCAGCCCATGCTCGGCCCACTCACGAGCAGCGGCTTCCGCTTGGATTACTACGACGCGACCGGCACCACCGCGACGACGGTTCCCAAGAACGTCCGCACCATCAAGGTCACGCTCATCAGCCAGTCCGACCAGCGAATCGCGGGTGGCGGAGCCGGGCAGCAGACGATCGCGAACGACAGCATCGTCACCTACGTCACGCTGCGGAACGCGCTGCGCTGACATTTCGATACCTTCGGGAGCTCATTATGCGGATCTCGAGCGTCAGGAATGAACGCGGAATCGCCCTCGTGGCGGCCATCGTCGCCTTGGTGGTGATCGGCGCGATCGTGGCGGGGACGTTCTTCATCAGCACGCTGGAGCAGAAGACGGCCGAGAACTCGGTTGACGCCTCGCAGGCGTACCAGGCGGCTGAAAGCGGGATCGTGGCCAATACCGCTGGCTGGGACACCGGCAACAACAGCATGGCGACGGATGCCAGCGTGTCGCTCGGGACTACAAGCCTGGGCGGAGGGTCGAGCTACACCGTGACGCTCTCGCGGCTCACCAGCAGCCTGTTTCTGCTCAAGTCCGCCGGCACCAAGGGCACCGCGACCCAGACGCTCGCCAGCGTGCTGCGGCTCGCGGTGGTGAATCCCAGCGTGGGCGCGGCGGTGACCGCCAAGGGTAGCGTCAACGTCGGCGGTAACGCGACTATCGACGGCCACAACACGAACCCGCCGGGCTGGAGCGGGTGCGGCACGGGGTCCGACAAGGGCGGCATTCGTACCAACTCCACCGTGAGCACCAACGGTAACCCGACGATTTCCGGAAGCCCGGCGACGATCCAGAACGACGCCGCCGTGAACGACGCCCTCTTCCAGGGGCCGTTCAACCAGCTCAAGGCGATGGCCAACATGACGCTGGCGGGTGCCTCCGGCGCCAACAACTACATCACGTACAACGGGATGACGCCGAGCACCACCGGCTCTCCGGCCCGGTGCGACAGGACCGACGTCAACAACTGGGGCGAGCCGCTGCGGAGCGGCGGGGGATACGTGTCGCAGTGTACCGGCTATGCGCCGATCATCTACTTCAGCGGCAACGCCAAAGTCACGAACGGCCGGGGCCAGGGCATCCTCCTGATAGATGGCGACTTCTCGATCGCCGGTAACTTCTCGTTCACCGGCCTAGTCATCGCGATGGGCCAGGTCAAGACCGGTAACGGCACCAGCAACGTGAACGGCGCGATCATGGCGAACAATGCCGACATCGGCGACCAAACCAACTTCTCCGGTACGCCGGTGGTCTCTTATTCCAAGTGCGCAATCGATTACGTGCTCAACGCCGGCGCAGTGGCACGCCCCATCGCCCTGCGGGCCTGGAGCCAGGTGTACTAACCCGGGCTAATCCGAGTGCTGATTCTTGCGCGGGGGTGGTCCCAGTGGGGCCATCCCCGCGCGACTCGTGGTAACCCGCTGAAAGCTCTCACGCAATGCGAGAGACCGGTTGCGAAAGAGAAGGAAGGCCCCACGAGGCAGCCCTACTCTGCGCCTTGGGGTCATAGCCGAACCTCTTACCGAGCAACGCGTTAGAAGGGGGACCGTGGGGCGGCACATGGGTTGCACCCCGGGGTGCAAGTCCGCGCCTACCCGGCGCCCGACACTCGAGGTTCAGAAGCATCGGTGTCGCGGGAATAGCGATTCGAGCTGCGCTTGAATGAGTTGGTCCCGGAGCGTCTTCTGATAGACAATCCGGTCGCGGATAGCAGGTAGGGCTCTTCAACCCCAAAACAATCGGGCACCTATGGCACTGTTTGGTCGCAACTCGACCACCGTGGGCCTGGATATCGGTAGCGGGCTGATCAAGCTCGTCGCCATATCACATCGCTCCGGCGAGCCCGTCCTCACGAACGTCGCCTTCGCCTCCGTGGTGAGCGACGCCATCGTCGAGGGCGAGGTCATGGATCCCGCGCTCGTGGCGGATGCCATCAAGGGGCTCCTCGCGACTGCAGGCATCAAGGCAAAGCAGGTCGTCACCGCCGTGGGCGGCCGCGACGTGATCATCAAGAAGATCGCGATGGACCGCATGAAGGCAGCGGAAGCACGCGAGGTCATCCGTTGGGAAGCCGAGCAGCACGTGCCCTTCGATATGGACAACGTCGAGCTCGACTTCCAGATCCTGGACCCCGAAGGCGAGGGACTCCAGATGACGGTGCTTCTCGTCGCTGCCAAGCGGGAGCTCATCGAGACTAAGCTCGCGCTCCTCTCCGATATCGGGCTCGAGCCGAGCATCATCGACGTAGATGCGTTCGCGCTGCACAACGCCTTCGAGGTCAATTATCCCGAGGCCATGCGCGGGGTGGTGGGCTTGGTGAACATCGGCAACGAATCCACCAACATCAACATCCTGGACGACGGCATTCCGGTTCTCACCCGGGACATCTCGATCGGGACCCGCCGCTTCCGAGAGGATCTCCAGCGGGAGCGCGGCGTGTCGGCGGACGACGCCGATCGCATACTCCAGGGCCATGAGCCGAGCGATGTCCTGCAACCGTTCCTCGAGTCGCGCGGCGAAGAGCTCGCGGTCGGGATCGAGCGGGCGGCGGCGTTCCTCCAGAGCGCCAGCCGGTCGGCCGGTGGGTTGTCACGGCTCTACACCACCGGCGGCGGCTCCCGGATTCCCCAGCTCAGCAAGGTGCTGGGCGAGCGCCTGCGGCTGCCGGTGCAGGCGGCCAATCCGCTCGAGCGGCTGCAGGTCGCCGACGGCGTCTTCAGCACGATGAACGTGGACGAGGTCGCGCCGCTGCTCATGCTGCCGATCGGCCTCGCGCTCCGCGCGGCCGCGTGACCACCTTCAACGGACCCGTCGCCTCATGATGATCACGGTCAATCTCCGGCCCGGCCTCAAGCGCAAGCGTGCGGGTTCTCCGTTTGCCGGGGTGCTCGCCGGCGCGAAGGCCTTCGGCGCCAGGGTCAAGGACCCGGCGCTCATCGTCGCCGTGGTGGCCTGGGTCGGGGTCGGCGGCTGGCTGGGGTACACCTGGCTCGCCAACACGACGGAGCTGCGCGCGCTGGAGCCGCATCTCGAGCAGGCTCGCGCCGAACACAAGCGGTTCAAGGCCTTCCTCGACCAGAAGCACAAGCAGGAGCAGATCCGCGACTCGTTGCTGTCGCAGATCACCACGATTCAGAGCGTGGACGGCGATCGGTACGTGTGGCCGCACGTCCTCGATGAAATCACTCGGGCGCTGCCGGCGTACACCTGGCTGGTCGACATGTCGCCCGTGGCGGCTCCGCCGCCGCCGCCGCCGCCGCCGGGACAGGCGAAGGACGCCAAGAAGAAGCCGGTGGTCGATACCACGGCTCGGCCGGGGCTCCTGTTCCAGGTCAACGGGCGCACGGTCGATATCCAGGCCTACACTCGCTTCCTCCGGAATCTCGAGGCCTCGCCCTGGATCAGCGAAGTGACGCCGGTCTCGGCGCAGACAATAGTGGAGCATGAACGCGCGGTGACGGCGTTCACCATCAAGGCGCGGTTCAAGCAGGCCGACTCGGCCTACATCCGGACGGCCCCGCTCAGTCAGTCGGTGAGGTAGACCATGTCCTCCAAGGCGACTCCGCTGTTCCTGATCGTGCTCGCGGCGATCGTGGGCTACATCGCATATGCGGGACTCGAGATCGCCGGCATCCCCGGCCTCGTGACTCAGAAAGAGCGCGTGGTGGCGATCCGTGACACCATCGCCAAGCTCGAGACTGAGACCGACAAGGCCAAGAAGGAGCTGGCCAAGGGTACGGTCGAGGACCTGCGCAAGAAGCTCGAGACCTATCGGTCGAGCCTTGCCCTGCTCCGGCGGCTGGTGCCGGATCGGAACGAAGTGCCCAACCTGCTCGACGACATCTCGACCCGCAGCAAGATCCGCGGGGTGACGCTGTCGCAGGTCGTGCCGCAGCCGGTGGAAAACGGGCCGGCGCCGTTCGACACCTACAGGTACACGCTCTCGGTGATCGGGCATTACGACCAGATCGGCGAATGGCTCGCCGACGTTGCGAGCCTGCAGCGGATCATCGTGCCTCAGGACGTCTCTCTGAGCGTCGCCAACCAGGCGGCAGCCAAGGCACTGGGTGACACGTCGGGCGCGCTGCTCGAGGCTAAGCTGCAGATCCGCACGTTCGTCAAATCCGGCGCGGGCGCACCGGAAGGAGAGAGCAGTGGCACCTAAACTCTGTACGATTCTCGCCGTCGTTGCTTCGCTCGGGCTCACCGGCGTCGCGGCCGCGCAGAAGGCTGGGGTGCAGGTCGCCGCTGCTCCGAGTCGCGGCGACAGCACCCACAAGCTCGCCACCGCGGGCGCGCCGGGTGATTCCTCGGGTGCCTCAGCGGACCCCACCGAGACGGCCGTGTATCGCGAGACCTTTGCGTACGGCGGCGCCCCGCGGGATCCATTCGCCTCGCTGATCAAGAGCGCGCACGTCGGCCCTGAGCTGGCCGAGCTTCAACTGGTCGGCATTTACGAGGATCTGCGGTATACCGGAAACAGCATCGCCGTGCTCCGGGAAAAGACCAGCCTCAAGCGCTACAAGCTCCGCCAGGGCGAGCAGCTCGGGCGGCTGCGGGTCTCCCAGATCCGCTCGAAGGATGTGGTGTTCACGATAGAGGACTTCGGTTACACACGGCAGGAAACTCTCTCGCTACGGAAGCAGGAGGACGTTGCCCAATGACGCGACTACACCGTTTGCTGCTAGCCGCCGCGCTGCTCGGCCCGGTTTCCCCGGCGCTCGCCGAGGACGGCCCCGCGAGCGGGGAGGTGACGGGTGTCAGCGTCCTTCCCGCCCCCGGTAAGGCCGACGTCGTCATCAACGTGCGCGGCGCCGTCCAGGTCCGCGACTTCATGCTCAACGCCCCCGACCGCCTGGTGGTGGACGTCGTGGGCGCCAAGCTCTCCGCCCAGACCGCCATGTATGACGGCGTGAATCGCGGCGGCGTGGTCAACCTGCGCTACTCCCAGTTCCGGCCCGACGTCGTCCGGATCGTGCTGGACCTCGCCGGCGTCAAGAACTACAAGGTGGCCCACTCGGATAGCGAAGTGCGGGTGAGCTTCGGAAGCGAGCAGACCTTCGCGGCCTGGTCGTCCGCTTCCGCGCCCGCACCTGCGATCGCGGCCGATGCGCCCGTGCGCGATGCCACGGCGGTGACGCCGCCGGCGCCGGCCCGGGAGCCCGAGGTGAAAGTTTCCCAGCTCGCTGGGCGTACGCCGCTCTTCCGCAGCGAACAGCCGCGGATCACGGTCACCTGGGATCGCGCCAGCATCGCCGACGTGGTCGCGGGCTTCGCCGCGTTCAGCGGGCGGACGATCATCCTCGGCAAGGACATCAAGGGTGAAGTTTCGGCCGAGATCAAGAACCAGCCTTGGGATCAGGCGTTCCAGGCCATCCTCGCCACGCAGGGCCTGTCCGCGACCGAGATGTCGGGCGGAATCGTCCGGGTGGATGCGCCGGCCGCGCTGGCCGCGCTCGACTCGCTGGAGCCGCTGGAGTCGCGCCAGGTCCCGATCAACTACACGCCGCTGGCGCAGATCACCAAGTCGGTTGAGACCCTGCTCACCAAGGGCCGGGGTCGAGTGATCGCCGACTCGGCGTCCAGCAGCCTCATCGTGACCGATACTCGGAGCCGGGTGGACGACGTTACTCGCTTCGTGGCGAACCTCGACCGTAAGACGCCGCAGATCCTGATCAAGGCCAAGATCGTGTTCGTGGACCGGACCGATCTCGAGCGGCTGGGCCTGCGCTACGATCTGAGCGCCGCCAATCAGGCGTACCAGACCATCGTGACCCATCCGATTCCGCCGGGGTCCACGCCGTTCCCCTCGCCGTCGGGTGAGAATGCCTTCGGCTTCGTCGACCTGGGCGGCAATACGCTGTCGGCCATCGGCAATGCCAACGGCCGGGTCCAGGATGCCGCGCTGAGCCTGGTCTTCTCGACCATCCTCGGCGGGAACACGCTCACCTCATTCCTGAGCGCGCTGCAGCAGCAGCAGCTGGCCGACATTCAGGCCGAGCCGGTGATCAGCACGCTGGACAACCGGAAGGCTGACATCCTCGTCGGTGAAGAAACGCCGGTGCCGGGTGCGCCGCCCGCGCAGGGCTCGGCGGTGGCGGTGCAGCAGACCCAGTTCAAGGAGACCGGTATCCGCCTGACGGTCACGCCGCACGTGACCAATAGCGGTCAGATCCTGATGTCGCTCCGCACCGAGCGGTCGGCGGTGCAGACGCTCCCGGCCTCGCAGTTCGGCTTCAACTTCACGAAGCAGACGACCGAGAACCAGCTGCTCGTCAACGACGGCGAGACAGCGGTCATCGGCGGGCTGACGATCACCGAGGTCAATCGCACTCGGTCGGGTATCCCGCTTCTCTCGCAGTTGCCGCTGGTCGGCGGGCTCTTCAGCACCACCGAGCACTCCGAGCGCCGGCGTGATCTCATGATCCTGGTGACGCCCCGGGTGGTGGAGGACAACCCCAGCCTGAACTAGCCAGGCCTTGGCCGGGCGGTGCCCGGAGAGGTAGAATCGAGCCCGACCACCGCGTCGGGCTCGTTCTACTTTGAAGGCGTGAAGAGGAGTTTCGGCTTGCACCTGAGGTTTGCCACAGCCGGCGAGTCGCACGGGAAGGCCCTCGTTGCCATCGTTGAGGGGCTGCCCGCCGGCCTGCCGCTGACCGCGGAGTGGGTGGACCGCGATCTCGCAAGGCGCATGATGGGCTATGGGCGCGGCGCCCGCATGAAGATCGAACGCGACCAGGTCGAGTTCCTTTCCGGCGTGCGAGCCGGTGAGACACTCGGCACCCCGGTCTCGATGCTTATCCGGAATCGGGACTGGGAAAACTGGGAAGACGTCATGGCGGCCGAGGGCACTCCCGGAGACCTCCGGCGGCGCCGGGTCACTCGCCCGCGTCCGGGCCATGCCGACCTGGTCGGCGTCCTCAAGTACGATCGGCTCGATGCCCGCGACATCCTCGAGCGCGCGAGCGCCCGGGAGACAGCGGCCCGGGTCGCTGCTGGCGCGCTGGCCCGCCGGCTGCTGGATGAGTTCGGCGTGGATATCGGGAGCCACGTCGTGTCCCTGGGCGGCGTGCGAGCCAAGGCGCCGGCCGAGCTGCCGCGCCCGCTTAACGAGGCGGCCGATCGCTCCGAAATCCGGGTGCTCGACCCAGCGGTCGAGGCCGAGATCATCGCCCGGATCGACGCGGCCAAGAAGGACGGCGACACCCTGGGCGGCGAGGTCGAAGTGGTAGCCAGGGGTCTGGTCGTTGGGCTGGGAAGTCACGTCAGCTGGGACCGCAAGCTGGACGGTCGACTCGCCGGAATGGTGATGTCCATTCCCGCGGTCAAAGGTGTTGAGATTGGGCTCGGCTTCGAGGCAGCGCGGCGACTCGGCTCCGCGGTTCACGATCCTATCGACGCCGATGGGCAGGCAACCGGGGCTGCCGGCGCGATGCCGCCGGTGCAGGGGAAACCGCGCGCCGGCTTTGCTCGGCGCAGCAACAACGCCGGCGGCGTCGAGGGCGGAATGACTACCGGTGAGCCGGTGGTTGTGCGGGCTGCGATGAAACCGATCTCGACGCTGATGACGCCCCTACCTACGGTGGACCTCGCCTCGGGCGAGGCGGCCAACGCGCAAAGCGAGCGCTCCGACGTTACGGCCGTACCGGCTATGGGGGTGATCGCCGAGGCGCTGGTTGCGCTGGTGCTGGCCGACGCGATGCTCGAGAAGTTCGGGGGCGACAGCCTGGCCGAGATGAAGCGCAATTTCAAGGCGTACGTCGGAGCCCTGGGGGCGCGCTGGACCCAGCTCAGATCCGAAGGTTCGGAGGCCAAGTGAAGCGACGGCATTTGCTCTTGATCGGGCTGCCGGGGTCCGGCAAGAGTACCATCGGCAAGCTCGTGGCGGATCTGCTGAAGGCGCCACTGATCGACGTGGACAACCTCCTCGTCCGCCAGATGGGTATGCCGATCGCCCAGATCTTCGGAAAGGTCGGCGAGCCGGAGTTCCGGCGGATGGAGCGAGATGCCGTGCGTGCCGCCTGCGCGGCGGATCCGGTCGTGCTGGTGCCAGGAGGAGGTTGGGCCGCGCAGGCAGGCGAACTGGATGGCGTGCGCGCGGAGACCTGCATCGTCTACCTCAAGTGCCAGCCGAGCACGGCCGCCAAACGAGCTGAACAGGGCGAGGTTCGACCGGTCCTGACCGCGGAGGATCCTGTCGCCCGGATGCGGACGCTGTTACAGGAACGGGAGCAGTACTACAACCTCGCGGAACACTCTGTAGTGACCGACAACAAGGCTGCGGATGCCGTGGCAGGCGAAGTTGCCCAACTCGCACGGCAGTCGGCTGGGTGGCCGTAACCCGTTGGAACGGAGAAGCTTGACTATTTCGTCCTTGCGATCCGGGAACCGTGCGCGTTTCTTAACCGGGCTCTGGTTGACCCCCGGATGAAAGGAATCGATACCCTGAAGCGTATGGCGACGAGCAAGACCACCAGAAGCAAATCCACATCCCAGCAGACCGTCGGGAAAGCACGGAAGGCTCGCCCCAAGGCTGCCAAGGCAGGCGACAACGGCGCCGGGAAGCGGCCGTCGAGGCGTGCGGGCGAGGCCCTGGTCATCGTCGAGTCTCCCACCAAGGCCAAGACCATCGGTCGCTACCTCGGCAACGGCTACTCCGTAAAGGCGACGATCGGTCACGTTCGTGACCTGCCCACCAGAAAGCTGGGCGTCGAGATCGATAACGGTCGGTTCACGCCCGAGTACGTCACGATCAAGGGCAAGAACCAGACGCTCACCGAAATCAAGAAAGCCGCCAAGGGCGCGAGTGAGGTGTACCTCGCGACCGACCCCGACCGCGAGGGTGAAGCGATCGCCTGGCACGTAGCGAGCCAACTGGACCGCGGCGTGCCCACCCATCGTGTCCTGTTCCACGAGATCACCAAGGACGCGATCAAGGAGGCGATGCAGAACCCGGGCGACATCGACGAGCAAAAGGTCAATGC
>DATJGL010000001.1:0-2498 GCA_035495075.1 Gemmatimonadales bacterium | reverse complement strand
GCCGTCGCGGGTTGCCGCTGTCAGCGAGAAGTCGGGTGCCCGATCACCCACCTTGGGACCCTGCTCCTGTTGCGCCGCTGCCGGCGCTGCCATCGCCCCGGTGGCACACACGACCGCGGCGGCCCATCCTGCCAGTTTCACCTTCCCTCCTTGGTGCGCTCGGCACCGGAATCGTTCAGCACCCTCCAGATGGTCTTGTTTTCGTCAGCAGAGATATAGAGCGACCCATCGGGTCCGATCGCAAGACCGGTAGGCCGAACCGAGGTCGGCCCTTTGGCACCACTCGCGAACGTCTGGTAGGCGCCGGCCGGGCGCCCGCCGGCCATGGGCTGCCACACCACCCGGTAACCGGCCTCTGGAAGCGGCGCGCGGTTCCAGGAGCCGTGAAACGCAATAAAGAACCCGTTTGCGTAAGCCGAGCCGAACTGCTTGGCGTTTCCGAAGGCGATTGCCAGGGGCGCCCAATGCCCGGGATACGCAGCCAGCGCCGGTTTGACGCTGCCGCAGCGACCCACCTGCTTGCCGTCGCCACCGTACTCCGGCGCCAGGACCTTCTGCTTGAGATCGGTGTCGTAGTAACAGAAGGGCCAGCCGTAGTCATCCCCCTGCTCGGGCCGAACCAGCTCTTCACCCGGATTCTCAGCGCTCTTCTCGGCGGAGAAGCCCCAATTGTCCGCCAGCTGATCGCGGCCCAGGACCGCGCCGTACAGCTCGCCCGTGCCGGGTTCGGTCGCCAATGCGACCGTGTTGCGGAGCCCAGTGGCCCAGCGCTGCCCATCGGAGAAGCGCTGTCCCCGCCGGTTGGCATCGAAGCGCCAAATGCCTGCGCGGGTCGTCAGCTCGTCGCACGGATCTCGACCCGGCGACTGAGATTTCCGGTTCTGCTGCTGGCAACTGTTGGTGGCGGATCCGACGTTGACGAAGAGGGCACCACCAGGCCCCAGAGCAATGCTCTTGGATTTGTGGTCGCCGCCCGAAGGCAGGTCGGTCACGATCGGCTCGGCGTCCCCCTCGGGCTCGAGCTGCCCCGCTCGCCAGGGATAGCGGTAGACCGCATCGTCAGTGGAGTAGTACAGGAAATTCCCCTCGAGGGCGATACCTGTCCCGCCTCCCGTGTGAAACGGTCGGGTCACGTCGGCCACACCATCGCCCGAGGTGTCGCGAAGTGCGATCACGCCGCCGCTCTGACGATTGACGAAAATGTCTCCATTGGGCGCGACGACGAGATGGCGCACCGAACCGAGGTTGCTCGCGACGATCAAGCCGCAGAACCCCTTCGGCAACGTCAGACCCCCGTTGTCCGGGGCGCAGACCGGTCGCTCGGAGTGACGTGGCAGCGGCGGTCGAGGGCGGGCCAGGAGGACACCGATGACGGCGAGGGCACCAAGCGCCGGGAACAAAACACCCGCGCGCGCGAGGGCCCATAGGGGCGACTTCATGGTCCCAATATCGCCACCCCCGTGGCTTTCCGGCTACGCCGAGAGGCGAACAGAGCGGCGCTCCCCTATTGCCGTGGGAGAAAAGCGTCATACTTTGATGGGCGTCGGATTCAGTTCTTCGGAGGCACGCTCGGTTTCCACATCCTCACGGGAGACTCGCGATGGCAGCCAAGAAGAAGTCGTCCAAGAAGGCCAAGAAGTCCACCGCCAGGCGCCGGGCCGCGAAGAAGCCCGCGAAGAAGAAGACGGCAGCAAAGCGGAAGCCCAATCCCGCATTCATGAAGGCAATGCGTCCCAGCGAGGCGCTCGCAGCCGTGGTCGGCTCTGGCGCGCTCCCCCGGACCGAGGTCACCAAAAAGCTCTGGGCGTACATCAAGCGGAAGGGTCTGCAGGACAAGATCAACCGGCGGGAAATCCATGCGGACGAGAATCTTCGTCCGATCTTCAAGAAGGACAAGGTGAACATGTTCGAGATGACCAAGCTGGTCAACAAGCATCTCAGCTAGGTCGTCAAGCACCGCAGTGTCGAGGGCGCTCCCGTCGGAGCGCCCTTACCATTTAGAAACGTGAACGGTGAACAGTGAACGGGGCTCTGCTCTAAGCCTAGGCTCCCGTTCACCGTTTACCGTTTACCGTTCACGCTGTTTATCTTCGGCCCCATGGCTGGCGAATACATCTTCACGATGCGCGACCTCCGGAAGGTCGTGCCCCCGAACAAAGAGATCCTCAAGGGCATTTACCTCGCGTTCTATCCCGGCGCCAAGATCGGCGTGCTGGGCGCCAACGGCGCGGGCAAGTCGACCCTGCTGCGCATTATGGCAGGCGAGGACACCGACTTTCTCGGCGATGCACGTCCGCTGCCCGGGACCAAGATCGGCTACCTCCCGCAAGAGCCACGGCTCGATCGATCCAAGGATGTTCGCGGAAACGTGGAGGTGGCGGTGGCGGAGCAGCGTGCGCTGCTCACCCAGTTCGAAGAGCTGAGCGCGCGGTTCGCCGAGCCGATGGAGGACGACGAGATGAACCGTCTGCTGGAGAAGCAGGGCGATCTCCAGGAGC